>NZ_JAGYGG010000015.1:0-132737 GCF_019947335.1 Pseudomonas sp. BF-R-24 | reverse complement strand
GAGCACTCGCAAGCCACGCTCAATGAAGTCGCAAGGCAGCTAAATAGCCGCCCTCGGAAAACACTAGACTACGAAACACCCGCTGAACGATTTAGCCAATCTGTTGCGTCGACCGGTTGAATCCACAGCTGATAGCTGCCCACAATTAATCGCAGCTATCAGCAACGGAGGGGGGATGATCTGCGCGCGTCATGCTGAAAAAGCTACTTCTGATGATTGTAGCTATTCGTGCGCGAGCAAAATTTTCCGATCAATAGCGTTCCTCAGCCCATGGTTCTCGTAGGGCAATTATCGGATACTGCCATTGCGCCAGCACCCATCTTTCAAGGTTGAAACGACTCATGGCAAGGAAGAAGGCAAAAAATTCTACAAGTAACGGCATCCTGATCATTTTCGCTCTGGCCTTCGGCGCAGTCGCATCGATCCCGAAAAATGCTTGGATCGCCATTGGTGTTATTGCTTGCATTGCCGCGGTTTTTTGGCTGCTGGTTCGTCGCTCAAGGCGACAGGCCGAGCAATTGTCAGTGGCCGTTTCGGAGACGGAACATCTGCGAGAGCATCAACGGTCAGGCATCACTTTCTCTATCCGTGAGGTTTCAGGGAGCAATATGGGCACAGAGGAAACCTCTGATTTTTACACTGTCCAACTCGGCTCAGCATCTTCAAAGTCCTTCAATATTCCAAATGCGAGCACGCAAAAACCTGATGTTCGCTGGGTGTCAGCAGGTGAATCTGTCACCGTTTCCGGTTTTTCAATTCCCGGTGGCATGTTCTATATGGGCAGCGTGCTAGGTGGCCGGCACGATGCCGAAGAACCCTCACTGATAAACCCCAAGCTCCGTATCGCAAAGACACACGTCGATCTAGAAGAACGGCTGATGTCCTATTGGCCCAGTTTTCACTCCATCACGTCAGAGGCTCGCCGTGGATACCTTCAATGGCTGGAGGGGGGTCATCTTCGCCAACAGGAATAAGCAGATCGTGCCGGATACTCTTTGAATCATCAGATGAACATGGTCACCCCCCCCACTCATCGTACATCTGGTATAAATCGCGCCACTAAATGTAAGTATGGATCGCTATTATCGACAGCACTCTGCACAGGGTGACCTCACTGCGTAGGCAGGCCTCCCCTGATACTGCAAACTGTAATAACCCGTTACCAGCCCAGTTGCTTGTTAAAACCGAGGGCGTCGTAGTAGTCATGCTGCGTGAGAATTTTGCCGTTCTTGAGATGTATGAAACTAACACCCTTGAAGCTGAGGGGGCGCTGAGTAGCTGGGGTCTCGGCACTCCAGGGACCGGTATTGGTGCCATTGAACTCCCATTCAAAGGCAATGCTCTCGCCATTGACAATCGGCTCGCCGAACATTTTCCATTGCAGATCCGGCACCGCCTGCATGAACACCTGAATTACTTGGGACTTAGCGTTTTCGCGGCCAACTTGAGGTGTGCCCACCGAGGCGTCGAGAAACTCAACGTTATCAGAAAAATACTCGGCCGCCGCATCCGCATTGTGGGCATTCCAAGCCTTCATATAGTCATGGATCACGCCGAGGGTATCGTTTTGGCCTGCCGCAAAACTTGCATGACTGGCCAGAACCAGAAACAGCCCGAACAGTAGTGAGTGGATTCGAGACGTCATAGCCTTCAACCTTATTGTTAGAAGATCGGTTTGCCTGCCGCGCTTAGCGACAGGCATTGATGTCAATTAACGGTTTTTCCAGGCATCCGAAGCTGGGGCCTTGCCCTTTTCATAGGGACGAAACAGGGTCATGTATAGGACACCGACAAGGATGACGATGGCACCGACAAGTGCGATGCCGTAGTTCACATACCAAGGCGCATCCGGGGTACGCGGCCAGGACATATTGATGATTGCGAACATGCCGTAGCAAAGGGCAGCGATGTTCACTATCCAACCCCAACGCCCCATGGTGAACTGGCCCTTGGGTTTCCACCCACGGATACGGGCGTACAGCGCCCCGCCAACAATCATCTGGAACGCCAGGTAGATACCGATGGCGGCAAAGCTTACCACCAGCGCAATAGCGTTCTGAAGGTAGAAGCCTACGCACACAATGATCGCGGGTAGCACGCCACACACCACCAGGGCTGCAGTCGGGACGTGTGTCGTAGGCGAGAGTTTTTTCAGCACATTACTGCCCATGAGCATTTCGTCTCGAGCATAGGCATAAAGCAAACGACTGGCGGATGCCTGCAAACTCAGCACGCAGGAAACGAACGAAACCGTAATGACCGCCATGACTACCCGAGAGCCCACAGGACCGAACGCGCTGCCGAATATGGTCGACATCGGGTCTTTGTCTTGCCCGGAAATGACCGCAGCCATATCTGGAACTGCAAGGATCAACGCCAGGGCCGCAAAGATCGAGGCGGCGCCGCCGATCCAGATAGTCATCCGCATCGCCTTTGGAACTTGGCGGCTCGGATTTGGGGTTTCCTCGGCAACATCGCCGCAAGCTTCAAAGCCGTAGTAGAGAAACATCCCCGCCAATGAGGCCGTGAGAAACGCAGGCCAATAGGCCCCATCAATGGAAATATCAAAAGTATTGAACAATACGCTCAAAGGCTGGTGGCGCTCGAAGATCAGCAGGTATCCACCGATCAACAAAGCCCCGACTAGTTCGCAGAGAAAACCGAACATCGCCACCCGCGCCAATAGCTTGGTACCACTGAGATTCAAGACCGTCGCCGTCGCCGTCAAAAATAGCGCGACCAATGTGTTAGTTACCGGCGACGACTCGAAACCTAGAAGGTTTGCGATGTAGGGGCCAGCCCCCAGCGCGACGGCGGCAATGGTGACACACAGAGAGATGGCATAAATCCACCCAACCATCCATGCCCACTTCTTGCCAACCAGACGACGGGCCCAAGGATAGACGCCGCCGGAAATCGGGTATTGAGATACCACTTCGCAAAAAATCAGACACACCAGCATCTGGCCGAACCCCACCAGCAGGTAGGACCAGAACATTGGTGGCCCGCCGGCGGCCAAGCACAGGCCGAACAAGGTGTAGACCCCTACTACCGGGGACAGATAGGTGAATCCAAGGGCAAAGTTCTGCCACAGACTCATACTACGTTCGAAATTTGAGGTGTACCCAAGGGCACGGAGTTGCTCCGCGTCTTGATCTACAGCTACCTTGGCGCTAATTGAGCTGTTCATTGCAACATCCTTCAAAAAGGAATTTGTTTTAATAGGCGTTGATTGGACGGTGCCATCCCATCCGTTGCGCGATTAACCAGAGTTGACTCAGAGTTGTATCCAGGTGGCCTTGATCTCCGTGTACTTATCAAAGGCATGCAGGGATTTGTCACGGCCATTGCCGGACTGTTTAAAGCCGCCGAACGGCGCCATCATGTCACCGCCGTCATAGAGGTTGACCCAAACACTGCCGGCACGAAGTGCGCGGGCCATGTTGTGGGCTCGAGACAGGTCAGACGTCCAGACAGCTGCGGCCAGACCGTAAGGGGTGTCATTGGCGATGCGTACCGCATCCTCGGCTTCGTCGAATTCGATGACTGACAGTACGGGACCGAATATCTCTTCCTGAGCGATTCTCATCGAATTGCTGACGTTGTCGAACAGGGTTGGCTCTACGTAACTGCCACCGGTTTCTACCCGTGCCACGCGTCCCCCGAGTAAGAGCCGCGCGCCTTGCGCTTGACCCTCTTCGATGTACTGCATCACCCCATCCAGATGACGGCCATCCACCAGTGCGCCGACGTTGGTGTCAGGGTCGAGAGGATGCCCCGGCTTCCAGCCCTTCATGGCCTCGACAACCATCGGTACAAAACGCTCTTTGATCGATGCCTGCACCAGCAAACGTGAACCGGCAGTGCAAACCTCACCTTGGTTGAAGGCGATGGCTGCCGCTGCTGCTTCGGCCGCCACCTGCAGATCGGGGGCATCCGCAAATACGATGTTGGGACTTTTGCCGCCGGCCTCGAGCCAGACTCGCTTCATGTTCGACTCACCCGCATAAACCAGTAATTGCTTGGCCACTTGGGTCGACCCGGTAAACGCCAAGGTATCAACTTCACCGTGCAGGGCCAACGCCTTGCCCACGGTGTGGCCATAGCCCGGCAGAACATTGAGCACACCCGCTGGAAGACCCGCCTCCAGAGCTAGCTGTGCGATGCGGATAGCCGTCAGCGGAGAACGCTCCGAGGGTTTGAGGATCACGGAGTTACCGGCAGCCAGCGCCGGCCCCAACTTCCAAGACGCCATCATCAGTGGAAAATTCCACGGCACGATAGTCGCAACCACCCCAACCGGCTCCCGGGTAACAAGCCCGAGCTGATCAACCGAGGTCGCTGCCACCTCATCGTAGATTTTGTCGATTGCCTCACCGCACCAGCGGATACTGTCAATGCTCCCCGGGAGGTCGACCGACAGCGAATCGGAAATCGGCTTGCCCATGTCCAATGTTTCCAGCAGAGCCAGCTCTTCGGCATGGGCCTGCAACAATTCGGAAAAACGCACCATCACTGCCTTGCGCATTGCAGGTGCTTGGCGTGACCAGACACCGGACTCGAACGCCGACCGGGCACTGGCGACCGCCAAATTCGCATCCGCCGCATCACAACTCGCGACCAAGGCAAGCACACGCCCATCGATAGGACTTATGCACTCGAAGGTTGCACCTGAACTGGCCGACACATATTTGCCATTGATGAAGGCTCGCCCTTCAATGCTCAGCGCCTTGGCTCTGGCTTCCCACTCTGATCGGGTCAACTGACTCATGGTTAAAACTGCTCCTGGGTTCGGATGGATGCGATCTCAAATCGCCTTAAACATATGGAACCATATCTTTTAACCCATGAGAACCCCAAAAAAGCGAACATCAGGTGATTTTTTTGACTTTTCATGCGCAAAAATTCTAGAATCTCCCCACGAATACGTACAAAAATAATATTAAATATGAAATAGAATTTTAAAAGAAACACACATCCGGACGCGCTTGACGCTATATCGGACTATTGCCACAGGCGTAAAACGGCGCCGCCCATGAATGAATCAACCATGAGCCCTACTTCAAGCCTCATACGCCTTAACCAGGAAGGTAAAACGGAGTCTGTTACCCGTCGCCTGATAGAAATGATCGATCTGGGGTTGTTCACAGAAGGCGAACAGCTCCCCAATGAAAGTGCCCTGGCCACACAGCTCGGCGTCGCCACGGTTACGCTGCGGGACGCGCTGGCAGGCTTGCGAGAGCGCGGGGTTATCGAAACCCGGCGCGGACGCAGCGGGGGGAGCTTCATCTGCGCCGCACCGCAAACCTCAGATCAGGCCCTGTTCAATCAACTGCGTGAATTCAGCACGCTTGAACTGCGTGACCTCGCCGATGAGCACGCTGCCATTTCAGGCGCCGCCGCCCGACTGGCGGCCCAGCGCACCGGGCCTGAGCAACATGCAAAACTGAGCAGCCTTGTCGACGCCCTGGCCAACGCTCAAGAGCGGCGAGAGCGCCGCCGAGCCGACGCCAGGTTCCATATCGAAATAGCCGTGGCAGCGCAGTCTGTGCGCCTGACTCACAGCGAAGCGCGCTTGCAGGCAGAACTTGGGGAACTGTTATGGCTGCCGTTTGCCGGCCAACCAGACCCACAGGCCGTCGAGCGGGAACATAGAGCTATCCTGGAAGCCATCGTAGCGAACGACGCCAATCTGGCCGGCGCACTGGCAGAAGCACATGTAACACGAGGCGTTCGCCGCCTAAGCACCCTACGACTACAACAAATGGCAGAAGGCGACTAATGAATGGAACGAAACTTGCTGAATTATTCGCTCGCTATGCAGCTCGGTGTCGCATACCCCGTCGACTGCAGGCACCGCATTGTCTTCTCTGAGTCATGAGGTAGAGCCATGGCTAACGAAATGTCAGCAAACGAGTTGTCCCAATGTGCCACGTTGATCAACGCTTCCATTAGTAACGTATTCAAGGGGCTCAACGATATGAGCGCCGCGGTATTGAGCATTTGGGAGCATACGTGTAGCAAAAAGGAGCGCCCCGGCCAAGGCGATCTGAAGCCATTGCTGCCGATTATTCGGCAAATCCTGAACTCGGAGAACCTCAAGTTTCATGGTGCCGGCGTGGTATTCGCTCCTGGTGAGCTGGAAGGCCGCGAAATGCATCTGGAATGGTGGTGCCGAACCCAAAAAGAAGAAATCAAGCCTCTGACGCTGAATTTTAATAGCCGTAGCGACCGTTTTTACGATTACCTGCACATGCCTTGGTACACCCGCCCCCAGCAAACCCGGCAGCCCTCCATAGACGGCCCGTTTGTGGATTTGTACGGCACGGAGCAGTACATCGTTGCGTTCTCGGTTCCTATTTTTTTCGCAGATCGCTTCATTGGTGTAGCTGCTGCCGATATTTCTCTGCACTCCTTGGAGCCCTTGCTCGTGCGCAGCCTTATGCGAGTCAGTAATGAGGCGTTGTTACTCAACGCCGAAGGAAGAGTGCTGGCGGCTAACACACCGAGTTGGCTGGCCGGTGATTTGATTCGAGGCACCCTGAGCCTGGACAAAGAACAGGGTCGCGTCCTGAGCCTTATCGACACATCGTCATATTGGAGCGTCGTAGAGCGGCCTGTCCCAAGGTTTTGATCAAGACTCCATCTTGGTTTAAAGAACCAAATCTCAACCCAGGCGCATCAGGAAAAGTCCCCCCGAATGAAAGCTCCTGCCATGGATGGCTGGAGGTCGCCATGCACTCTGCTACCGAAAGTGGCCCCCATTCTAGCCGCCTATTCCATCAGGCAATTGCACAAGAATCATCTCAACCGAATTGACGAAGCTGTGCACTCTCGCCGCGACACTGGAAGATCACAACCTTTAGAAGGAGCCGCAGTGGGTCGCGCAGCCACTGGGTTCTTCACGAAGTACGTGAACGACTGAAACAAGTGCTTTGACTCCTCACTCCTCACGTTTCCTGCCTGTCGGGCCTGACTAAAACCCGCGTTGCGGTCAGATCATTTTTCGAAGTTTGGAGCTAGAGGGGGACGCACTCAAATCGAGGCGGCTGTAGTGGAAATGAATACAGCTTTTGACCTGGAGGTTAGCCAGCACCCACCCGGAACAACAGGCTGACCTAGAGACATTGTGAGCCGGATTCGTTGGTCAACTCACACCGATTAATTAAAAAGATATAAATCATGGTTATCAAACAGAGGGTGTACGGCTACCGGGACAGCGAGCGCTTTTTCATGAAGATCAAGAGCGTCTTTCCCGGTAATCCGTGAAGAATCATTTTTACTCACGAAACTAAGATGGTGGCGCGACCAGTACCTGGGCCGCGCCGATGATCGATACACCTTCATGACACCGAGACGCGCTATCAGGAGTTGTGCGTGTAGCCCTCCCACTGATGCCACATGCTTTGGTTGACACCCAGACCAAACCAACGGTCAGTGTCGTCGAGTGCACGGCTGAACGTATCAACCACAAACTGTATTTCTTCTGTCGTGGATATCAGTGGTGGACAGAATGCAATCGAGTCTCCCATCGCCCTTGTGATCATGCCGTACTCCTGCGCACGTCCCGCCAGGTAGCGCCCCAGCTTCCCAACCGTATCCAGCGGCTCCTTTGTCCGACGATCCGCAACGAGCTCCACAGCGGCGATCAGTCCACAGCCCCTGACCTCCCCTACCAACGGATGATCAGCAAATTGAGCCAGTCCGGCCTGAAGTTGTTCGCCCAACTCGCAGGCGCGCTCAACAAGCCGGTCTTCCTGGATGATCTTTATGTTTTCCAGCGCAACTGCAGTCGCAACCGGGTGGCCGCTGCCGGTGAAGCCATGGCCCAGAGTACCGAAGGTGTGGCTCTGATCGGCGATCCCCTCGAAGACCTTATCGTTGATCAGGACTGCCGCGATCGGTTGATACGAAGAAGATAGTTGCTTGGAAACCACCATGACATCCGGCTTGATGTCGAAGGTTTCGCAGCCAAACATTTTACCGGTACGACCAAAGCCGCAAATCACTTCATCCGCAACGACCAGCACGTCATATTTACGGCACACCGCTTGAATCTTGTCCCAATATGTGCGCGGAGGCACGATCACGCCGCCCGCCCCCATCAGCGGTTCGCCATAAAAAGCGGCTACGGTTTCCGGCCCCTCCCGGAGAATGACATTTTCCAGTTCGGCTGCCAGGCGATCAGCAAATTGTTCATCGGTCTCGCCAGGTTTGGCATTGCGATAGTGGTGCGGACAGCCGACGTGAAAGAAGCCAGGCAGCGGCACATCAAAACCACGCTGGTTCGCCTGCAGCCCGGTCAAACTGGCGCTGACAGCAGTAATGCCGTGATACGCATTGTGACGGCTAATGAACTTCTTTTTGCCAGGCTTGCCGATAGCATTGTTGCGATACCAGATCATCTTGACGACGGTGTCGTTGGCTTCAGAGCCTGAGTTAGTGAAGAAGACTTTGCTCATCGGCACCGGGGCGAGTTCGATCAGCTTCTCGGCCAATTCGATACTGGGCGTGTGAGCCTTGTGGCTGAAGAGGTGATAAAAGGGCAGTTTGCGTAGCTGTTGCTCTGCCGCCTTGATCAGGCGCTCATTACTGAAACCCAGCGCCACACTCCAAAGACCCGACATCGCTTCGAGATAACGCTTGCCTTGGTTGTCATAGACGTAAACGCCTTCGCCACGCTCAATGATCAGTGGGCCTACTTCCTGGTGCAGTCGCGCATCCGTGTAGGGGTGCAGTTGATGCTGAACATCCTTTTCGGCGAGCGAAAGATACGAGCGATTCATGTTAAGGAACTCCGGGGAATGGCGGCCATATGGCGTTGTTACAGGCTTTGGTGGGTGTTCATCTCCACCCCTCTTGACGCTTGATGAATGTCCGCCGTGATCACACGCCGATACAGAGGTATTTGATTTCCAGGTAGTCCTCAATGCCGTACTTGGAGCCTTCACGACCCAAACCCGAGGCCTTGATGCCACCGAACGGCGCGACTTCGTTGGAGATGATCCCGGTGTTGACGCCGACAATGCCGTATTCCAGCGCTTCGCCCACACGGAACACCCGGCTCAAGTCGCGAGCATAGAAGTAGGACGCCAGACCGAATTCGGTATCGTTGGCCATGGCGATCACATCGGCTTCATCCTTGAAGCGGAACAGCGGTGCCAGCGGACCGAAAGTTTCTTCCTTGGCAACGGCGGCGTTGCGCGGAACATCAACCAGCACGGTCGGCTCAAAGAAGGTCCCGCCCAGGGCATGCGGCTTGCCGCCGGCAACCACGCGAGCGCCTTTGCTCACAGCGTCTTCAATGTGCTCCTGAACCTTGGCCATGGCTTTGGCGTCGATCAGGGGGCCGGTGGTGATGCCGTTTTCCAGGCCATTACCAATGTTCAACTTGGCCACGGCTGCGGTGAGTTTTTCGACGAAGGCGTCGTAGATACCCTCCTGGATATACAGACGGTTGGCGCAGACGCAGGTCTGGCCGTTGTTGCGGTACTTCGAGATCAACGCCCCCTCGATAGCGGCGTCCAGGTCGGCGTCATCGAAGACGATGAAGGGTGCATTGCCGCCCAGTTCCAGCGACACCTTCTTGATGTCCTTGGCGCACTCGATCATCAGCCGGCGGCCGATTTCGGTGGAGCCGGTGAAGGTCAGCTTGCGCACGAGCGGGTTACCGGTCAGCTCGCTGCCGACTTCGCCGGCACTGCCGGTGACCACGCTGAACACGCCTTTCGGAATGCCGGCGCGCTCGGCCAGCTCGGCCAAGGCCAGGGCCGAGTAAGGCGTTTGCGAGGCCGGCTTGAGGACCATGGTGCAGCCGGCGGCCAGGGCCGGACCGGCCTTGCGGGTGATCATCGCCGAAGGGAAGTTCCACGGAGTGATGGCGGCGGTGACACCGATCGGCTGCTTGAGCACCATCAGGCGCTTGTCCACCTGGTGACCGGGGATCATGTCGCCATACACGCGCTTGGCCTCTTCGCCGAACCACTCCAGAAAGGAAGCGGCATAAGCGATTTCGCCACGGGACTCGGTTAGTGGCTTGCCTTGCTCCAGGGTCATCAGGCGGGCCAGGTCTTCCTGGTTGGCCATCATCAGGTCGAACCACTTGCGAAGCTTGTTGGCGCGCTCCTTGGCGGTCAGGGCGCGCCAGGCCGGTAGCGCCTTGTCAGCGGCTTCAATGGCACGACGGGTTTCGGTCGCCCCCATCTTCGGCACGCTGCCAATGATTTCACCGGTGGCCGGGTTGTTGACCATGAGGGTCTGGCCACTGTCAGCATCTGCCCAGGCACCGTCGATATAGGCTTGCTGGCGAAACAGTTTCTGATCGTTGAGTTGCACGCGAAATTCCTCGTTAGCGGGTTGCGCCGGAAGCCGCCATCGGGGCGGTCCGAGTGGAGTTGGCGGGTTTGACAAAACTGACACCGGTGCTTGCTAGCTGCTCACGGACCTTGTCGACGATGTATGCGCCGATCGGGATGGCGGAGGTCGCTGCGGGCGACGGGGCGTTGCAGACGCTGACGCTACGAGCAGTGTTGACGAACAGGAAATCGTCGATCAACTTGCCGTCAAGCGAGACCGCCTGTGCGCGCACACCGGCCGGGTAGGCGGTGAGGTCGCTCTTGTTGATGCTCGGGCAGTACTTCTGCACTTCCTTCAGGTAGCCGCCCTTGAACAGTGAGTTTTTCATCTCGATCAGACCGGGGCGCAGGTTCTTCATCAGCACCTTCAGAATGCCCGGGGTGGTCAGGGTTTCGAACATGTCCGACAGCGAAAAATCGGTCTTGCGATAGCCTTCGCGCTTCATCGCCAGCACTGCGTTGGGTCCGACAGTGACGGTGCCGTCGATCATGCGGGTCAGGTGCACGCCGAGAAATGGCATGGACGGATCCGGGATCGGATAGATCAGGTGGTTGACGATCTGATTATGCTGTTTGGGCAGCAGGTAATACTCGCCGCGGAACGGGCAGATGATGAAGTTGGGCTTGATCCCGAGCATGCGCACCACGCGGTCAGCCATCAGGCCCGAGCAGGTGATCAGGAAGCGCCCGTGGTGCTCCAGCGTGTCGGTGCGGACCACGACTTCATCGGGACGCTCGTCGATGGCGACGACTTCGCTGTTGTAGCGGATCTCACCACCGGCGGCTTCGAATTCTCGGCCCATGGCCGCGGTGACTTCGGCGTAGTTCACGATGCCGCTCGACGGCACAAAGATACCGCCCAGGCCGACGATGTTCGGCTCGCGCTCGCGCAGCTCGGCGGCCGACAGCCATCCACGCCTCAGCCCATTGGCTTCGGTGCGGTCCCACAACGCGCTCATGCGCTGCATTTCCAGCTCATTGGTGGCCACCAGCAGCTTGCCGCACTCGTCGTAACGGATGCCGTGCTTGTCGCAGAAGGCCTTGGTGGCCTTGTTGCCCTCCAGGCAGAAGCGCGCCTTCAGGCTGCCCGGGGTGTAGTAGACGCCGGCATGGATTACGCCACTGTTGTGGCCGGTCTGGTGCTTGGCCGGGCCGGACTCTTTCTCCAGCAGGAGGATTTTTGCGTCCGGGTAAACCTGGGCCAGTTGCATGGCCGTGGACATACCCACAATGCCGCCACCGATGATGATGAAGTCGTACGCAGCCATTAGCTTGCACCCACCTGTATTACGTTTTTGTTGGAAGCGCGATAAGGGCCACATGAGGTGGCCCTCGTCACTTCAGCGTTTGCCAAACCTTACTGGCCGCGCTGGTACATGGTTTTTTGGTAGCTGATGTAGCCGCGCTGACGCATCAGCTCACGACGCAGGCCCGGGTGGGCGGTGAAGCGGTCACGGCCGTGCAGCCAGAACATGTTGTTGACGAGCACGAAGCTTCCGACCGGCACCGGTACCGAAACCTTCTCCTGACTGCCTTCCAGGGATTCGCTCATGGCGGTCAGCCAAATGCCTTCCTCGAAGTCCTTGGGCTGCACGAACTGGTCGATGTAGCGCATTGTCGGGCGGCCTTCGGCGTCGTTGTCGAACACCGCATGGAACACGTCTTCACGCACGTTCTTGCTCGGTGGCGCGGTGAAGCGCATTTCACGGCGGGCCAGCGGATGCGTGTAGTAGTGGTTCAGGTCTCCCCAATCGTCCAGGTGCAGCAGCAGGGTGTTGCCGCCCTCCATGTTCTGCTCGTCGATCTTCATCATCAGCACATAGTCAGTGCGCTCCTGAACAAATGTGCCGTCGTTGTGCAGCTCCATGACCCGGTGTGGCTGGCGCAGGTAACTGTCGGAATTGTCGGTGTTGACCACTGCAAAGCGCGCGTAGAACTGGCCGCTCATGGCATCGAAGTTGGAGCGACCGATCAAGTGCGCGACGGCCGAGGAAAACTTGACCATGTCATCGGCCTGGGACACTTCGTTCAACCCCTCCGGCGTGATGAGCATGCCGCCGGTGGCGCGGTCGAGAATGGTGTTGATCAACACCGGGCGCAGGGTGCCTTCGCACAGCTCGTCAAGTATCTGGCCAACCCGGAAGCGCAGGAACGATTTGTACTCCAGAGCCTGGACCGGCCATTGCGTCACCGCCTTTATGAACGCGTCGACGGTTTGCTTGGCAAATTTCAGCTCAAGCAGGCGCGGTGACTGGCTGGAAGGGGTGAGAGTGAAACCCTTGCACTCCGATGGCAGTGGCATCACAAGGTCCTGAATTTGCGTAAAGGCGTTCATGGCAGTTCCTGGGCAGAAGGTAGGGATTGGCCCCTCCAGCATTGATGCGGATCAGGCCCAGAGCAAAAATATCGCCATAAATTTAAAATGTCTACATTTTTATTTATGATCGACAAAACACCATTCCGTCTTATGTTTTTCGTATGACAGATGTTTAGGTATGATTGGACCTTGTCGTTTTCAGGAGCAGTACCTTTGGATAGCCTCACCCCCAAGCAGAACTCTGCATTCAGCGGGTATGAGCGACTCAAACAGGACATCATTCGCGGGATCTTCAAGCCCGGAGAGAAGCTCCTCATGAGCGGGCTCAAGGAGCGTTATGACTTGGGGGTTGGCCCGCTGCGAGAGGCGCTTTCGCAATTGGTGGCCGAACATCTGGTGGTGGTGATCAGCCAGAAGGGCTACCGGGTCGCGCCCATGTCGTTGAAAGAAATGCAGGACATCTACGATGCCCGCGCCAACCTCGAGGCGATGATCGTAGGCTTGGCCATTGAGCGCGGTGACGACGCCTGGGAGGCGCAGATCCTTGCCCAGTCCCATACCCTCTCGAAAGTCATGGATGTCAAAACCCGAGAGCAGGTCTTGGATGTCTGGGACGAACGGCACAAGGCCTTCCACACTGCTATCGCCACCGGTTGCGGCTCAAAACACCTGTTACAGGCGCGTGGTTATCTATTTGACCAGGCCGAACGCTACCGCCACCTTTGGCTGACCCAGACGGTTTTCTCCGAAGAAGCCCTGGCGTTGAAGCGCAAGGAACATGCCGCGCTGGTTGAAGCTATTCTGGCGCGCGATGCGCCACGGGCCAGCACCATGATGCGCACTCACCTGATGACGCCGGTACCGATCATCGCCGAGATAATGCTGGTGCAAGGAATGGGCAGTGCCGCGTGAGTTTGGGGTTGAACGGGGCGGCTAAAGCGAGCATACCCGCCCACTCTAGCTGAAGTATGCTTACTCATTGAGACCGCCCCTGATGAAGAAACAGCAGTTGGTTCGAGACCTTGCGGGCAAAACCCATTTCATGGGTCACCATGATCATGGTCCGACCTTCTTCTGCAAGCCCTTGGATGACTTTCTGCACTTCTCCCACACCTCAGGGTCCAGCGCCGATGTAGGCGAATCTGGGTGTCGGAATTACCCTCCTCCCCCGCATATTCTGCGACACACTTGACGCTAACAGCTTCACGATCGCAGGAATCCGATCACCATCGCTGACCTGGAAAGTATCACTCGCATGGTGAAGGCAAGGCGAACTTTCTTTCGCGGCTAAGGCGTGGCTGGAGTTAGGCCGCAACATACTTGCATCGCCAGGTAAATTGCTCGAGGGTTCGAGCAATCACTCGGCCTAGCTGGTCGCAGCAAACGTTGTTAGATGAAAGTCGCGTGGCCTGGCTCGACTCTTGCCAAACTCACAAAGGAGCCATAGAGATCGCCCAGCCACGTATGGATTCTTCTATCACTGAGCCAGCGAATGTACTAGGTTGAGACAGAAGTCGGCGGCTTTCACATATGCTGAGGCAGGAGTAAACCTGCCCCAGCATAAACGACTACTTGATCACTACCGGATTGACCGGTGATCCGGCAGCGCGATGTACTTTCAGCGGGGCTGCCACATAAAGGAAAGTATACTGCCTGTCTTTCGCGCAACTTTCAGCTAGCTTTTCCAGGTCGCAGATCTCCGTAAAGGCGATACCAAGATTACGCATCAAAGCGCAGTGTAGTGGCAGAGCCACACCTGATACTGGGTCTGTCGTGACCTCATTGGCGATGGTATCGGTGACAAGGTTTGGAATTTCCTTGTCATGGAACCATCGAACAAGCTCCTCCGAATATGTAAGGCCTGGCTCGCAGAATCCGTCGTAAAACGCCTCGCCCTGCTCATAGAAAGCTTGAAGGAAGTTAGTCCTGATAATCAGGATATCGTGGGGCTCGATCGTATGGCCCTGAGCCTCTGCGCACGCCATAAGATCCATGTGAGTGAATGTCTCACCTTTATCCAGCATGCGCTTGCCACGATGCCGTGCCATATCCAGTAATACGCCGCGCCCGACCACTCCTCGCTCGCCGATAGGTGCGACACTGGCCTTGTCGAGGCCACCCACAGTTGTTCGCGCGTCGTAGCCGTTCCATATTTTCCCGCCGTACCAGAGGTGGCCAAGCGCATCATATTGTGTGGAGCCTTGCAGGAACGCGTCGATCTTGTCATCAGCGTAGTGCAACCCGCCGGGATAACATGGGCCATGATCATTGTCCCAGCTTGACTCATCGAGAACCATAGTACGTTCCGCCGGGGTACGGCCTGGCCAAACCGGATCGCCTGCGGGATCACCGATCATACGCTGTAAAGTAAATACGCTTCCCGTCTTAATATGCGCAACCCCGCGCATGACTTCTTGCGCGGTCAGGTAATTCAGAGAGCCAACTTCGTCTTCCGCTCCCCACTTGCCCCAGTTAGAAGGAGCGTCCTTCAAAAAATCATCCATCTTAGGAACTGCAGTAGTCATGATGTTTTCCTTTTCAGTCACGGTGGTTATTGAAGCGCACGACTAATGCGCCTTGCGTCCTTACCGCTCAGGACATACAAAACATTGAAATGAAAGTGCTCGCTTAATGACAAACGAGCGGCGGCTACAAAAGTCTGTAGCCGCTGGCGTAGCGTGCGATCTGTTTAGCGGTATTAAAGCGCCGAGAAGGGGTAGTTGATAATCAGACGGTTCTCGTCGAACTCCAGGCTGCTGTAATCGCGACGCAGGGTGCTGTTGCGCCATTTCAGCGACAGGTTTTTCAGGCTGCCACTCTGGATCACATAGGCCAACTCACTCTCCCGGCCCCACTCCTTGCCGTCACTCACAGTCGCGGTGTGTACGTCTTCACCGCTGATGTAGCGGTTCATCAGGGTCAACCCGGGAATGCCCACACCAACGAAGTTGAAGTCGTGACGCAACTGCCAGGACCGCTCCTTTGCATTGTCGTAACTGGAGTTGTAGCTGTCGTTGGCCAGGGTGCCGCCGCTGGTGCCATTGACCCGCATCCAGGCGTTGTCGCCGCTGACTTTCTGCAAGCCCAGGTAAAAGGTGCTGCTGCCATACTTGGCCGAGAACATGGCGGAGGCGGTTTTGTTGTCCAGCTCCCCTGCCCGCTCGCTGCCGCTCTCCTTGCCGATGAAGTAGCCAAGATTGGCGCCCAATACCCAGCTACCCACTGTTTGGCTGTGCACCAGGTTGATGAACTGCTGGTTGTAGATGTCCTTGAGCTCGGCATTCCACAGGCCAACCATGGTTTGCTTGCTGTTGAAGCTGTACTCGCCCCCGGCAAAGTTGAAGCGATCAGAGGTAACCCCGCCCCTACCGGTCATCGACATATCGTCCATGCTCGCGTCGTTGCGTGGACTGTTGCCGCGGAACTGCCCACCGTACAGGGTCAAACCGTCGATATCCTGGGAAGTCACCTGGCCACCCCGGAAGGTTTGCGGCAGGGAGCGTCCGTCATCGGAACGCAGGATCGGCAGTACCGGCATCCATTCGCCGACCTTCAGTTCAGTTTTTGACAGCCGAGCCTTCAACGCCACGCCCAGTCGCCCGAAGTCATCGGCTGGACGGCCATCGTCATGCACTGGCAGCAACTGGGTGTTGGTGGTACCGCGACCACCATCGAGCTTGAGCGCATACAGCCCCAGCACGTCCACACCTAAACCCACGGTGCCCTGGGTGAAGCCGGACTTGGCGTCGAGGATAAAACTCTGAGTCCACTCCTCGGCCTTGCTCTGCGGGTAAGCCGGATTGGTAAAGTTGCGGTTGATGTAGAAGTTGCGCGCCGTCAGGCTCGCCTTGGCGTCTTCGAGAAAAGCCTCGGCGACGGCCGGAAAGGCAGACGCGGCCAGCGCCAGCCCTAAGACATAGGTACTGACGACAGGTGCCAACATGCGGCTGTTTTTATTGCAGCAGTTCATTATTTTTATTCTCATAGTTAAAAAGCACACAAAACCCTCCGCTCCGCGTTGGCAGACGAGCTGAATAAAAGGAGGGGACAAATGGATACACACTGTCGAATCAGAGCGCGTATCCCTTCGGCGCACCGCCCGCTAATGGGCGATGCGCGTCAGTCGGTTAGAAGATGCTGCGGTAGAGGGCTTCTACGTCCTGCTCGGTCATGTCTCTGGGATTGCTGTCGATCAGGCGACGCAGGTTCATCACCACCGAGTTGGCCATTTCGGTGAGGGCGGGTTCGTCCACCCCCAGTTTCGACAGCCGGGTTTCCAGCCCGCTGTCGGCCACCAGCGCTTCAATTGCCTGGACAAAGGCTTCGGCTGCCTCGGCTTCGTGCTCGAAATGGCGGCCCGGCAACAGGTATGTCGCGAGCTCCGCATATTGGCTTTGCGCCGCGCTCAGGTTGAAACGCAGTACCGGCGCCATCACCAGGGCATTGGCGTGGCCGTGGGGAATGTGAAAGCGTACCCCTAGCGGATAGGCCAACCCATGAATCGCCGCCACCGAGGCGTTGACGAATGCCATGCCCGCCATCAGCGAGCCTTGCAGCATCGCCGTACGCGCCGCCACGTCCTGACCGTTGGCCAATACTTTGCGCAGGTTGGCGCCCAGCAATCCCAGGGCGGCGGAGGCCAAGCCATCGGCAATCGGGTTCTTGCGTGTGCGACTGGTGTAGGCCTCGATTGCATGCACCATGGCGTCCAAACCGGTGGCGGCGGTGACCCTGGGCGGCAGTCCGAGTGTCAGTTTCGGATCGAGCACCGCCACGTCCGGCATCAGCTGCAACGAATACACCGCTTGCTTGCGCTGTTGCTCGTCAGTGATGACGGAGACCCAGGTCACTTCTGAGCCGGTGCCTGCCGTGGTTGGCACCAACACCAGCGGCACCCGCTCCCCCAGGGCTTTGTCGGTTCCATACAACTCCTCCAAGGGCTGTTCGCTGTTGATCAGCAACGCCACCAGTTTGGCAGCGTCCAAGGAACTGCCGCCGCCGAGCCCCAGCACGCCATCGGCCTTGAATTGTCGGGCCTGCTCGGCGGCCTCTTTGACCACGACGGACGAAGGGTCGGGAACCACTTGGTCAAACAGTGTGACTGCGCAGCCAGCCACCTCAAGCGAGGCCTGGGCCTTGACTGCAAAACCCAGGCTGACAATGCCAGGATCGCACACCAGCATCACCCGTTGCGCACCGAGATCCCTGAGCACCTTGCCCACGCTGTGCAACGCGCCCTCTTCGCAGACTATGCGCGGCACGCTTCTGAATTCATAACTCATCGGTCAGTCCTTTTTGTTTACAGCACCGAGGCATAGATGGCGCGGGCATCTTGGCGGGTTACCGGGCGCGGATTATTGATAAGCAGGCGTTCGACCTTCATCGCGTCATCGGTCAGGCGATCCAGGTCGCCGGCAGTCACGCCCACATCCCGTAGCCGCTGGGCAAACGGCATGCGTCCCACCAACCGGGTCATGAACTCAACAAAGGCATCGCAGGCCAACGCCTCGCTGGCAAAGCGCTGCTCTGGCAGCACCGCCGCCGCCAGTTGCGCGTACAGCGCCTCGGCTGCAGGACGATTGAAGTTCAGCACCGACACTAGCACCAAGGCGTTGCTCAAGCCGTGGGGCACATGGAAGTGGCCGCCTAACGGGTATGCCAGGGCATGCACCGCCGCCACCGGCGAGCTGGCAAAGGCCATGCCCGCAAGCATCGAGCCGAGAAGCATGTCGGAACGGGCCGGTAAATCCCCAGGCGTCGCCAGGACCCGATCCAGATTGCCCGCCAGCAGGCGCAACGCCTGCATTGCCAGGCCATCGGACAGTACATTCTTCTTGTGCACGCTGGTGTAGGCCTCGATGGCATGGACCATGGCATCGATACCGGTCATGGCGCTGACGACTGCAGGCAAGCCGACGGTCAGTTGGGCATCCAGCAGCGCGATATCCGGATACAGCAATGGGCTGACAACGCCCTTTTTCTCATGGCTGGGAGTGGTGACAATCGCTACCGCCGTCACTTCCGAGCCCGTACCTGCCGTGGTCGGCACCTGGATCAATGGCAAACGTGGGCCTTGGGCCAGGTTGATACCGTAGATCGACTCCAGCTCCTGCTCGCGGCCACAGAGCAAGGCTACCAACTTCGCGGTGTCCAGGGAGCTGCCACCGCCCAGGCCGATCACTGCTTGGGCGCGGCAGTTACGGGCGGCATCCACCGCGTGCTGCACCGATTCCGACGGCGGATCGGCCTGCACATCGCTGTACAGTGTCGCGTCGACCCCGGCTTCGCGCAGGGCTCGCAAGGGTGCATCTAGCAAACCGGCGCGCAACAACCCCGGATCGCTGACCAGCAATACCCGCTCGGCCTTTAGCTCGCGGCATAAGGTGCCCAGGCGCAACGCGCCATCGATCTCACAGATCACACGTGGTGTGGTTTCAAAGTTAAACGTCGACATACATCTGCCCTACCCTGCTGTCACGCTGCCGCGCTCGATGCGAAACAACGCATCGACTAGGTCGGCAGAATGTGTGTCATCGGATTCGGAGATCAACACGCACAGGCCTTCCTGGCCCAGCTTGGCAATCACCTCGCTTAAACGCCGGGACAGGACTGGCGCTACGCCCTCGAAAGGTTCGTCCAGAATCAACAGTTGGTTGCCCGGCATCAGCGCCCGGGCCATGGCCACCAGCTTCTGCTGGCCACCGGACAACTGCATCGCCTTGCGGTCACGGAACTGGGCGATCTCTGGAATCAGGCTGTAGACCCATTCCAGACGCTGTTTGCTGTCGGCCAGTTTGTTGGCCCACACTGGCAGCATGATGTTCTCTTCCACGGTCAGCGACGGAATCAGGCGCCGGTCTTCGGGCAAGTAGCTGATACCCGCTGCGGCGCGGGTAAAGGCCGGCTGCGCGCGCAGGTCCTGTCCGCCAAAAAACATCTCGCCGCGGTCCGTGGGCAACAAACCCATGATGGCGCGGATCAAGGTGGTTTTACCGGCGCCGTTGTGGCCGATCAGACCGACCATTTGCCCGGGGCCGATGGACAGCGACACGTCATTGAGGATCGGTATGCCTTCAATAGATACATTGAGATTGCGAATTTCCAGGCTCATTTCACGGCACTCCTTTGCGCCTTGTCGTGGGCTTTGGCGCCGCCAGTGACGAACTCCTGCACCCGGGCATTGGCCAAGACGTCTTCCGGGGCGCCGTCGGCCAGGACTTCACCGCTGTAGAACGCGAGAATGCGCGACACATAGCGGCGTACCACGTCCATGTCATGCTCGACGAACAGCACGGTTACTTGATGCTCGGCAACGACACGCATCACGGTGTCCATCAGCGCGGTTTTCTCTTCGGCGCTAACGCCGCTGGTGGGTTCGTCGAGCAGCAACATCTGCGGATCACCAATCAACGCCATGGCAATATCGATGAGTTTGCGCACCCCCTGCGGTACCGCGGTGACCAGAGTGTCACGCCATTGCGGTATGCCGAACTCGACAAGAATGGCGTCGGCACGGGCATTCCGTGAGGCGCTGCGCATAGGCACAAGCAGCGCTGGAAACGGCCTTTCGGCCGCCGCCACCGCAATCAGCAGGTTGTCTAGCACGCTCAATTGCGGAAACAGTTGGGCGACCTGGAACGAGCGGGCCATGCCCGAGCGGGTAATCGCTCGAGGCGTGCGACCAATGATCGACTGGTTATTGAACAGGATCTCGCCCCGACTCGGCTTCAAGTAACCTGTGACCATATTGATGAAAGTGGTCTTGCCGGCGCCATTGGAGCCGATCACACCGACCACTTCCCCTTTGTTGATCCGCACATTGACGTCCTTGGCTGCAGTGACGGCGCCGAACTCCTTGCACAGACCTTGGGTTTCGAGAATGCAGGTCATGCTTTAGCCCTCCTAGTGTTACCGGTAAACAGGCTCCACAAGCCCTTGGGCAGGAACACGATGATCGCCAGTAAGGTGAAGCCCAGAATCATCTGCCAGCTATGGGGCACCAGTTCGATGGCGTAAGTGCGCACCACGGCAAACACGATGGCGGCGATAAAGGGTGCCGCCACGTGGGCGGTGCCGCCGAGTAAGGCGATGAACACGAACTCACCGGAGGTGATCCAGTAGGCCATTTCCGGGTCGATATGCCCGGCGGACAAGGCCATGAAACCACCGCCCAATGCCGAAACGGCCGCGGCGGCTACGTAGTTCATGTACAGCACCCAGCGTGGGGACTGCCCGAGGTATTCGACACGCACTTCGTTTTCACGAATTGCTTCACACATCATCCCGGCATTGCTGCGGCTATAGCGATGCAGTAACACCGCCAGCACCGTCGAACTGGCAACGATGATCATGAACAAAACCAGCGGTCCCTGCCCGGCGGCTGGCGACCAGCCAAACAGGGTCCAGGCCTTGACGTTGAAGCCGTCAGTACTGCCCAGGGCCGAGCTTTTCACCAGCACGCCATAGAGGATCATCGAGAACGCCAACGACAGCATGGCGAAGAAAATCTCCCGATAGCGGGTCATCAGCAGGCCTAGAATCATCGCCAATAAAACCGCGACGCCAACGCCGATCACTAGCAACACGGCTAGGTCGGTGATATTTAGGAAGTGCCCACTCATGCCCACGGCATAGCCGCCAACGCAGAAGAACAAGCCCTGGCCAAAGGTCACCAGACCGGCGCGCATCTGCATCACCACGCCTTGCACTACCATGGCCTTGGCCAATGCCATGGTCAGCAAAAACACCAGCCATTGCGGAGCAATCCAGCCACCGGCGGCCAGCAGCGCTGCAACTGCCAGCAGAATCAGTTCGGTTTTATCCATGCACATCAGATTTTCCTCGCTAACACGCGGCCGAACAGGCCTTGCGGACGTACCGCCAGAACCAGCGCCATGACGCCGTAAATCACAAAGAGTTCGAATTCCGGCGCATAGTGCACCGCCGCCGCACGGCTCAGCCCTACTAGCAAGGCGCCTACCGCTGCTCCTTCGATACTGCCCATGCCACCGATCACCACCACGGCGAAGGCCAGGACGATAATTTCCACGCCGATGCCCGGCGCTACGGAAATTGCCGGAGCGGTCAAGGCACCGGCCAAGGTGCCGAGCATGGTGCCCAACACAAAGACCAGGGTGAACATACGCTTGACGTTGACGCCCATGGCCATAGCCACTTCTCGGTCGTGGATCACAGCCCGCAGGACCTTGCCCTGGTTGGTGCGTTCCAGCCACAGGTACAAGCCCAGTCCAAGTACCAGCGACACGCCTACCAACATCAGGTCGTAATTGGAAACCTTCAGCCCGGCCAAGGCGCTACGGCCCATTTCGGCATAGGGTTGATAGGCAAAATAGGGGTTCACGCCCCAGATCATTTTCATGGTGTCTTCCAACACCAGCAGCAGCGCGTAGGTGATGATCACCATCAGCACTTCGTCTCGGCCGTACATAAACTTGAGCAGCCCGCGCTCGATGATCAGGCCAACGATCAGCCCAGCCACCAGGGCACAGCCAAGCATCAGTAGGTAACCGGCCCAGACTGGGCCGATACCATTATTGAAATACCAGCCCACCAGCGAAGCTGCGGTGTAGGCGCCAATGGCATAAAAACTGCCATGGGCCATGTTCAGGATCCGCATGACCCCGTAGATCACCGTCAACCCTGCCGCGACCAAAAACAGCCACGAGGCATAGATGGTGCCGTCAATCAGCACCGCGAAAAGACTCATCATAGAGATCCTACCTTGGCATAAAGGTGGCGACGCCGAACGGGCCGCCACTTCGGAACAATCAAGCGAGGTTGATCAGTTGCACTGGGCACCGGGGAAGCCAGCCTTGATCCATTCCAGGGCGGTGGTGCCGTCTGGTGGAGTCACGCATTCGCCGGAGAAGGCGATGACGTTTTGCACGCTGCCTTTCTTGCTCGCCTTGTCGAATTGGTACTCGCCATAGGAAATGCCCTGCATCGCCTGATGCCCCCCGGCGCGAGCCATTTGCACAGTGCCGGACACTGACTCGAAGGTCGCGCCCTTAAAGGCCTTGGCGATTTCCTGCGGCGCGGGGATCTTGCCCGGTTCAACCTTGGCGTTTTCCGCTGCGTGCTTGAGGCCGAGAATGGCTTGGGCCATTTTGCTCGCCGGGTAAGTTGGCGCGGTGCTGTACGCGGCTTGGTACTTGTCCTTGAACCAGCGATTGAGTTCGTTATCCGGCGCGAACGCACCAAACGGGCCACGGCCGCCTATGACCATGCCGTTGGGAGCCTGGTCCTTGTAGCGGTCCAGGGCGGACTCGCCGCAGGTCAGAACCGCGGTGGCGTCTTCCAACAAACCACGGGCATTGGCTTGCAACACAAGGGCTTCCATGTCGCCGCCCCAGAAGCTGGAGTGGATGATGTCCGGGCGCTTGACCGACAGAGCGGAAATCTCGGCGCCGTATTGGCCCTGGAAGACCTTAGGCATCTGCGACTCGACCACCTTGGCCTTGGGCATCAACTGCTCCATGGAGTGGGTGAAGTCTTTCCAGCTGTCTTGTCCAAAGGCGTAGTTCTGCTGAATGCCGGCAACTTTCTGCGCGTCGGGGCGGGTCTTGGTCAGGTAACGGGCGGCGCCGATATTGTCCACGGCCGCATCAAGGCCGGTACGGAACACAAACTGCGGGGTCTTGTCTTCGTTGAACAGCTGAGAGGTGCCGCAATCGTAAAACACGGTCATGGCACCTAGCTCTTCGGCCACAGGCGCAATGGCCAGGCAGTCGCCGGAGGAAATGTAGCCCACCACTGCATCGACCTTCTGGCGCTGCACCAGGTTACGGAACTCTTCGACCTGTTTTGCCGCGCCGCCCGCTTCGTCGATGATCACCACCTCGATTTCGACACCGTTGATTCCAATGGTGTTGTAAGGCGCCGGGAGCTTGCCTTGGTTTAGCCCTTCCACCAGCATTTTGGCGGCGTTCGCGGACGGCTCACCGAACGGCCCGGCTGCTGGGCCCGATAGGAAAGTCACGACGCCGATACGAAACTTACCGTTCTCGGCAGCCATGGCCGAGGAGCCCATGGACAGGGCCACGCCAGCGGTAATGGCGAGGGTCAAACGGTGCTTCAGTATGTTTTTCTTATAATTGTTCATCTGTGCTTCCACTTTCGATTAATGAACTGACTAGGGACTCTCGGGACGACTCTTTTTCGAGTTAGGGCTTTCAGCGCTCATTCGACGCTTGATGGTTGCGCTGTTCTGCTGCAGTTCCTGGGCGGAATACACCACCCAATTACTCAGCATCACCTTGGCGGGCGGGTAATCGTTGTTGAGCACCGGAGTGCCAATTGCCTGGGTCTGCTGGATCTGGTGGGTTTGCGGATCGATCCTTGAGACGAACCCGGGCGGATCTTCTGGCAAGGCAATTTCCAAGCCTTCCAAGGCACGTATCAACTCCTGGGAGTCGACGCTGCCCAGCGCTTTTTCATAGGCTTTGGCTAACACCATGACACCGGTGTAGGCACCTTCGGCGGCGTAGGTCGGGTAGCGACCGTTGATGGCCTGGAAGCGCTCGACAAAGGAACGATTGCGCGGCGTATCCGGCCAGTTGTTATGGTGCCGCGCCGAGAGGATCAGCCCCGGAAGAGCCTGGTCGCCCAAGGACACCAGGAAATCGTAGTTACCACCGGTGTCGAAGTTGGCCAGGCGCGAGGTGGCGAACAACCGGGTGCTTGCTGCCTGCTTGACGAAGGCCTGGAAGTCACCGCCCCACAGGGCCGAGACAATGATGTCGGGTTTAGCTTGTTCCAGAGCGGCGATATAGGCGGAGTAGTCAGGCTCATACAGGCGTGGCCAGAGTTCGGTGACGTCCTCGAACTTGACACCCAGTTGGGCAAAGGCCTCGTGCAGGTCATCGCGGGACACGTGGCCGTATTCGTAATCGGGGCCTATGAACGCCAGGCGTTTCCATCCGGTTTGTTGTTGCAGGGCTTGCAGGTAGCGGGCACCGGCGGCCATCGAGGTCCAAGTGTCATTGGTGACGCGGAAATAGTACGGGTGGCCGTTTTCCAGGGTCATGCGCGAGGACGCATGGTCGGTGCCGATCATCAGTACTTTCTCGCGCTTGGCCAACTGACTGACCGCCAGCCCCACGCCGGACGAGACCATACCGCACAGCACTTGCACACCGTCCTGATGGATGAAGTTTTTCGCCAGGCCTACGCCATAGGAAGCCTTGGACTGATCGTCATCGATGATCACGCGCAGACGTGGCACTTGCTGGCCGGCCTCGCGCTGAGCCTGCAACTCGCCTAGGGCAATCTGGATCCCGGCGATGCTGTCCTGGCCGTAGATCGCTGCGCGCTCGGTCATCGGGTAAAGGCAGCCCATCGTTAGGTCCGCCTGAGAGGCGGCAGCGCCCAACTCCACGCGGCCGACCTGAGCTGAAGCAACAACGCTCAGCAAAAGACTGCACACTGTGAGCGAGCAATAAAACCATGGACGTGGCAGTGACATAAGTATCCTTTAGGGCGTTGGCAACGCCTCTTGTTAGTTCGCCAAAGGGATAGAGCAAAGGGTGTGCCAGAAAGGCTGAAAAGCTTGTAGGAGTTGCCTAGGCAAGTGGCTGCGATCGGACGCATAGCGGCCGCCAGCTTGGAAATGCAGTCTGCCAGGCATACCTGGGCGCCCGGGGTGAGCGCACTTGAAATTGATCGCAGCCACGTGCCTCGGCAGCGGCTACTGAGATTTGCGACGATTGCATTGAGCGCTTAGCGCTCAACCTGCGCGCATTGTTGAGCGGTTACCGCTCGGTCGAGCGATCCAGTCCCAGGCGATGCAGGCGGCGCTTGAGCGCGTGCCGGGAAATCCCCAACAGGCTTGCTGCCAGGCCCTTATGGCCCGATGCGCGGCTCAGAGCATCGGTGACCAGATCACGCTCGGCGAGCTCGAGCTGCTCGCCCAGTACCAGTGGCTCGATCTGCAGGCCTTGCAACGCTGAAGGCAACATCGCCACGCTAATCGCCTGCCCTGGTGACAGTATGGTCAAGCGCTCTACCAGGTTTTTAAGCTCGCGTACATTCCCCGGCCAGCGGTGACGGGCCAATGCCTGGGCACTGTCCGGCAGGAAGCGGATCGGTTCGACCCCTTCCTCCACAGCCTGGCGCCGGGCGAAATGCTCGGCCAGCAACAGCACGTCTTCACCGCGCTCGCGCAGTGAAGGAATATCCAGTGTGATCACGTTCAGGCGATAGAACAGGTCCTCACGAAACCGTCCCGATTGCACGTCATCGGCCAGATCCCGATTGGTCGCCGCCACCACCCGCACATCCGCGCTACTCGCGGCATTGGCGCCCACGGCTCGGTAGCTGCCGTTCTCAAGAAAATGCAGGAGCTTGGCTTGAAGTGCCAGCGGCAATTCGCCGATCTCATCGAGAAACAGCGTGCCGCCATTTGCCTGACTGACCAGCCCGGCACGCTTTTGGTGAGCGCCGGTATACGCGCCTTTTTCCGAACCAAACAACTCTGCCTCGATCAACTGCTCCGGCAATGCCGCACAGTTGACCTCGATAAACGGTTGCCCGCCCCGCCCGCTATGGTTGTGCAGGGCTTGGGCGACCAAAGTCTTCCCTGTGCCGGATTCTCCAAGCAACAAAATCCGCGTTGCGGAACTACGGGCAATGCGCCCCACCGCTGCGTGCAAGGTGCTCATCGCCTGGCTATGGCCGAGCAGGCCAGCGGCCAGTTCATCACTCACCGCCACGGCGGGTTCTTCGCATCTGGCCAATGACAAGGTGCTGGTGATGGTCGCCAGCAGGTCGTCGAGTTCAAAAGGTTTTGTAAGGTAGTCAGTGGCGCCGCTTTTCACTGCCTGTACGGCGGCGCGGGTATCACCGTGAGCGGAAATCATGATCACCGGCAGTTGTGCGTGAAGCTGGCGTATACCGTCCAACGTGGCCATGCCATCGATGCCCGGTAAGCCGAGGTCGAGCAGCACGATATCGATGCCGGTGGTCTCCCCCGCCAACAGCTCCAGCGCTGCCTCACCACTGCCCGCCGTGCTGATGCGCATTCCTTCGCCGCGCAGGGCATAGCTGAGGGAGCGCACCAGCGCCTCTTCGTCATCTACTATCAAAACGTGAATGTCAGACATCGGTGGTTTACTTCGCCTCGTTCCCTGGGGGCGCGGGGAAGTCCAGGATCACCTGAGTCCCTACGCCAAGCGTACTGATAATGTCCATGCGCGCACCGTTGGCTTCCAGCAGTTGCTGACTAATGCTCAAGCCCAGCCCGGTACCCCGCGCCTTGGAGGTAAAAAACGGTTGGCGGATGCGCTGCAAGTCCGCCTCGGAGATACCGCAGCCCTGGTCAATGACCATGACTCGCACCTGCCCACCCCATACTTGGGCGCACAGGCGCACGGGGCTATGGTTGTTGCAGGCCTGGAAGGCATTCAAACAAAGGTTGACCAGGATCTGCCGGATCTGGTCCGGGTCGACGTAAAGCTGCAAGCCTGGTTCTGTTTCGCACAGCAATTGCGGGTCGTCCGGCCCTGCCAGCCGGACGATCTGCTCGAACAACGACGCGACGGCAACCACCTCGGGTTGAGCCGGGTGAGGCCTCCCATATTCCAACAGATCGCTGGTGACATGGGATAAGCGGTCGATTTCCTTGCCCAGGTCGGTCAGCAAGTGGCGTCGTTCGGGTTCTTCTTCTCGGCGCAGCAAGGCTTGCACTGTAGTTTTCATGGTTGTTAGGGGATTGCGCACCTCATGGGCCACGCCCGTGGCAAAGGCCCCCAGTACCGCGAGATTTTCTGTCCGCACAGTGTTTTCCAACATGTCCGCTAAGCGTGCGGCCATTACATTGAACGCCCGCGCTACATGGTTGATTTCGTCGTCACGGGGCTGTTCAGCCAGGCGATAACTCAGGTCGCCCATGGACAACTGATGAGCGCCCTGTAACAAGGTGCTGACCCGCGAGCGCAACTGTCGGGACAGAGTAAAAAACACTATGAGGATAAACACGATAAAACCAGCAGCTATCCAGTACAACCACCAGCGTGCATCGTTCAACGGCTTAAGGATGGCCCCAGGCTGTACTCTGAACACCAGTTGCCAACCGGGAATTATCTGGGGGCCGTCACGCCACTGATTCGGCGCCTCGACCGCGCGCCCGGTGGGGTCGATAAAAGCACCGCCTGGCACCCGCAGCAACGGCGCAACCACCCCGCTCATCCCGGCACTGACAAGCAACTCGGTGAGCGATGCAAGGCGCAGGTGCAAGGCGATGCGCACACGGTGATCGGTGCGACCATTGCGGATGGTCTTGCGGATCAAGAAGCCACCCGAGCGCCCGGGTTCGGCCAGCAATGGCCCGATCACTTCGATATCACCGACCCACTGGGTCGGCAGCCCGGCGATAGACCAATGAGTGTTGGTCCAATAGGGCTCACCAGAGGCGGCTTGCCCCGGCAGCACGTTGACCAAATGATCCTGTTCATCGAAAAACAACACGCCATACAGGAACGGAAAATCCGCTTCGATCTTGAGCAAAGACTCCACGTCACTGCCGGGGGCGGACTGATCGGCAATAAACCCCGGCATGTTCGGGTGATTGGACAATGCCGAGACCTGGTAAAAGCGATCATCGAGAAATGATGACAAGCGGTTCGCCGTGGACAAGGCCTGGGCGTCCAGACGTTCACCAGTCAAGCGATTGAGCAAATCTTTGGCCAATTGCTCATAGAGCACTGCCAGCATAATGAGGGCGATGCTCATCACAAACACGGACAGCAAGGTATAGCGTGCCACCAGGCTGCCGTGCGGCCGGGCGAGCCACTTGCGTAGCAAGCAGAAGTAAGCAGTGCGGTTCATGGCTTTTTTGATTGTTTTTATAAAGTCGCTGCCAGCATAGGGACGTCAGCTTGTATCTGTCTATTCGTCTCGGTGGAAGTACGACTGCGAATTGTCGGAGCTACCCTCCTCCCCGCATATTCTGCGACACACTTGACGCTAACAGCTTCACGATCGCAGCAATCCGATCACCATCGCTAACCTGGAAGGTATCGCTCGCATGACGAAGGCAAGGCGAACTTTCTTTCGCGGCTAAGGCGTGCTGGAGTTAGCCCGAGGCTCCTCCCACAAATGGATTAGTGTTGATCACAGAGGGCGTGATCAATACCAAACCTGTGGGAGGAAGCTCACCGCAATAGTGTCAGATTGAGCGACTCAGGCCTGTCAGTCAGCCATAGCCTCTTCTGCTACCTGCTTAGTAGCCGTGGGCGACTCAGCACCTTTGGCTGGCTTGGTAGGCGCCGCCTTCAGATCCTTGGCAAATGTCCCATCCACCTCGCCCTTGAAGAAGTTTTTGCCGTAGATCAGCAAGCACAACACAACGCCAATCCCGAATGCCCAGCTCGCCCCCTTGATCGCCAGTACCGCGCCGATCACGCCCGCGATACCCAAGTCGCGCTGGCTACGAGCTTCAAGGATGCCCAGACGCACACTCACATAACCCTGGATCAGCAACGTCAGCGACAGAGCAACACCGAGAATCGGCTGTACCAGAGTCACTACCGGCAACAACAGCAGACCGGTGTTGGTCCCCCAACGGAACGACCCGACACCGCCGATGATCGACTTCATCGCCTTCGGCCCACCTTTGAAACGCTCGATCACCACCACCAGCATCGCCGCCCATTTTGGGCCGCACATGGCGACATCCGGGCCAAAGATACTCATGAACGCATTACGCGCGCCGAAGATCAGGTGAGAGCGATCGGCGTTGTAGTCGACGACTTCATCAGTGCGGACAGTTTCTGCCTCATCGAGGAGCGATTTCGCACTAAGCACATCGCCGAAGACAATGATGTACACCGCCAGCATGGTCGGCAGCGCGGAGATGAACATAGACAGTGGCGGCATGCCCAGACCGAACACGGTGTAGTTGCTCCACAGCCCGGCGAAATCCGGTTTGCTGATGCCCCACTGAATGGTTGGCCATGGCGCCTCACCGAACAGCGGTGCAATCACCACCGCCAACAGAATGATTGGCAAGATCCCCAGTTTGGCGAAGTTCCACCAGAAGCGGTTGCGCTGCTTCAGTTCGTTGAAGTGCTGGGAGAAGATCAGATAGAAGGCGATGCCGACCGCAATGGAAATCGTCCAGGGCAGCACATTGAATTTACCGCCAACCTGGAACACCGCGATCACCGCACTCAAGCCGGCACCGACGATAATCCCGGATTTGATCGCCGAGGGCACATACTCCACAACCTTCTTCGCCATCCCGGTCGCCCCTAGGGCAATTGAAAAAATCCCCAACATCAACTGGAAGGCAATCAAGGCGTGGACACGCTCCGGGCCCACTGGAAATTGAGCACAGTAAGCCATCAACAGTGGTACCGCCGGGGTGATCCAGCCAGGTACGGTCGGGTCACCGAGCAAATGGTGCACGAGGTAAAGCAAGCCGTTGAGCATCACGACGGCAAGCGCGACCTCAAATGGCATGCCGAGCAGTTCGGTCATCAGCGGAATGGCGGCCAGATCCACGGCACACATCAGCAAGCCTTGGAGGTAGTCCGGAAGCTCGATTTTGTAGTGAATAAACGGCAACCGAACCTTGAAAGGACCCAGCGGGATGTACGGGCTTTCGCTCCGCTGCGCAGTAGTGTTGGACATTGAGTGCACCTGTTTTATTGGTCTTGTAATGGCAGACGCCCGAACCGGCAGACTGGGGCGTCGCGTTTTTTCGGGATCAGTAGGCTGCGCGGTAGATTTTCTCAATATCGGTAGCGGTCAACTTTCGCGGGTTGTTTCGCATCAAGCGGTCGATCTTACTGGCCTCTTCGGCCATCGCCGTGATGGCATCCTCAGGCACGTTGAAACTGCGCATACCGGTTGGGATATCCACAGCGGCGCATAGATCCGCCATGGCTTTGACAGCCTGATCCGCCGCATCCTTGTCGTTCAGGTCGGCGACACGCACGCCCATGGCTTCGGCGATGTCACGGAAGCGCTCGACGCAGGCCATCTTGTTCCACTCCATCACGTACGGCAGCAGCAAGGCATTGCTGACACCATGGGCGATGTTGAACCGGCCGCCCAACGGGTACGCCAGCGCATGCACTGCGCCTACCCCTGCGTTACCGAAGGCCATGCCGGCCATCAGGCTGGCGGTGGCCATGTCTTCCCGGGCTTGGAGGTTGGACGGATTGGCATAAGTCTTGGGCAGCGCCTTGGCGATCAGCTTGATCGCACCCAGCGCGATGGCATCAGTGATGGGCGAAGCATTCACCGAAAGATAGGACTCGACCGCATGCACCAGCGCGTCGACACCGCTGGCCGCCGTCACACTGCGTGGACAAGTCAGGGTCATGATCGGGCTGACCAGTGCTACGTCAGGCAGCAGGTAGTCGCTGACAATGCCTTTCTTCAGCTTCGCTTGCTTGTCAGAAAAGATTGCCACGTTGGTCACTTCCGAACCGGTGCCAGCGGTAGTCGGAATGGCAATCAGCACGGGGCCTTTGCGTTTCACCAGATCGACACCGAACAGTTCGGCCAGCGGGCCTTCATGTCCGGCAAACGCCGCGACGCCCTTGGCGATGTCGATTGCGCTGCCGCCGCCCACAGCAATCAACCCGTCGTGGCTGCCCTCGCGATAGGCGCGGGTACAGTCCTCAACGATGGCAATTTCAGGCTCCGGCTTGACCTGATCGAAAATGCCGTAACGGCGATCACCCAGTTGCGCCAGCGCCAGATCAACAGTGCCGGATTTCAACAGAACAGCGTCAGTGACGATCAGCGGGTTTTTGACATTGAGGCGAGTCAGTTCAGCCGAAAGCTGCTCGATAGCGCCTTGTCCAGTGATCAATTTGTTCGCGATTTTGAAAGCAGAGATGTTCATAGTGCTCGTCCAGTGGATGTTGTTTTATTGGAAGACGTGCCATATGAGATAGCGAAAGACGTGCCAATACCCGCAAAGCCCTGTGGCGTGGGCCTTTGCGCGATTCACACGAAAATAAGAGGGGTTTTACCGGTCAGTCCCGATTAGTTTTCTGATCGATTTATTCGGGGCCGATTAAAATCCTAATCAGAATGTTCCCAGCGTTTCATTTTCTGCACCACGGTCGCCTGACTCACGCCCAACGCCTTGGCCGCCAGGCGCGTGGTCTTGTGCACACGCAGAGCGGCACGAATCGCACTGCGCTCGGCGTTTTCCAATACCTTGCGCAGCGGTAAGCGGCTGTCATCGGTATTCAGCGGGTTGAGGTTGAGGATCTCCTCAGGCATGTCCAGCGCCTCAATAGTCCCGGTCTGATTGGTCACCACCAGCCGTTCGACGATGTTGATCAACTCGCGGATGTTGCCAGGCCAGGCGTAGTCGCACATCAGGTCGAGGGCTTCGAGACTCCATTGAACCTGGCGTTCATAACGGACATTGAATCTATCGAGGTAGTAATTTAGAAGCGGCAGAATCTCCTCACGACGCTCGCGCAGTGCTGGAATGTTGATCGGCACCACGTTGAGCCGGTAATACAGATCAGCCCGAAAACGACCTTCTGCCACCAGACGCTTGAGGTCGTGGTGGGTGGCACTAATGATGCGCACATCGACCTCCTTCAACTCCAGGCCGCCGACAGGAATGAAGCGATTTTCTTCGATAACCTTGAGTAACTTGACCTGCACCGGCAGTGGCAAATCACCAATTTCATCGAGAAACAATGTTCCGTGATGGGCCAATTCCAACAGGCCACGCTTGCCTTTGGGGCCTGCGCCTGTGAACGCTCCAGGCGCATAGCCAAACAGCTCGGCTTCAATCAGATTCTCGGGCAGTGCACCGCAGTTGAGCGCAAGAAATGGTTCACTGGCACGTGGACTGGCATTGTGGATGAATTGCGCTACAAGGGTCTTTCCGACGCCGGTTTCTCCCTGAAGCAGAACCTTCACCGAGCTACTGGCAACCTGCCGGGCCAGCGAGAAGACGCGGCCGGAAACCTCCTGATCGGCCATAAGCGGAGAACGCAGGAGGTTGTCTCGTTGACCCGCATGAAGTTTGGCGGTGCTGTTGCGCAGTTGTTTAAGCTGTTGCAACTCATCGCGCTCGTGTTTCATGCGCAGCAGTTCAGTCATGTCGCGTACGGTACTGACAACATATGAAATCCGGTTTTCAGCGTCGAGAATCGGCGTGGCGCTGACTAACAATTTCTTACCCTGACTCAGGCTCTGCATCACCGACACCGGCCGACCTTCATGCAATACACGCAATGTGGCCGATTGCGAGAGGACGCCCTCCTTCACCAGCTCCTGCATGGATCGGCCGATGAGATCAGCACCACTGAGCCCGGTCTGGCGCTCATAGGCTTGATTGACCTTCAGCGTCTTGCCGTCGCCATCAGTGATGTAGACGCCGTCATGCAAAGCGTTGAGCAGTTCTTCGAAACTGGCGTCGTTGACATTCACCGGGGAGATTCCTTCGAGGGTGCGGAGCAGTTAAGTGTAAACGTTGTGCTGAGGGATTAAGAGTGACGGGAAGACAAGATACGACCAGATCTGCCGCTACGCTACCCGGCCACATCCACGATGACGCCGTGCTCGGTATCGATCAGATAGTTCGCGGAACAGACGAAAAACGCTGGGCCTCCTGGAGCAGCGGTCCAGCGGGCTTGAGGATCAGTCAGCGATAGGCGCTTCGGTAGCGTTTCGGCCAGAGCCTCTTCATCGAGTGCCTCAAGGTACTCACGCACGGCGCGGGTGTTCTGGGACACGTCGAGCGCCGCCTTAGGCTCATCGAGGATCAGCAGTTTTGACTTCAGTGCCAGGGCCCGGGCGATAGCGAGGCGTGCGAATGAACAGGGCTCACCGAGGTAGTCTTCGAGCTGCTTGATCTGACGGCTGACCGCGCCTTGGGTAACGTTCAGACCCAGCGCATTCCGAACTATCGCAATCTGATGAACAGCTACTCGGCATTAGCAGCGCGCCAAGCTTAATTCAGCCCTGCAATTGCGAAAGCGCATGCAACAAAGGGCCTTTTTTTACTCAAACCAAAATCACTTGGTAAGCCAGGATTCGATCTCTCTGGCCTGCGGCCGACACGCTCCGCTTGTATGATCGGTCTCATGTCCGATGACCGCAGTGAATTTTTTGCCACAGCACCTGCACCATGAGCCTCGGTCTCACCACTAGCATGTTAGGGGTGTCCCGGGCGTCACATATCTGCGATACGGATTATGGATCATGGTGTTTTTTTGAGAGACGCAAACTACGCATTTTTCCAGCTATAAATACATGATTCATGCATTGGCTGTTTGTTTCAATGTGCTTTCGCCTCCCTCATGCATGGCTCAACCATTAGCATATGAGCCGTCAGATCCTACCTGCTTAGACGGAGTACCACCGTGTCCACTATTCACCTTTCGTTTAATCGTAGCCAGTTCCCGGCGTTCGCCGAGCCGTCGCTCGAAGGCCAAGCTTTCTTTGATAACGCTGGCGGCTCCTATGCCTGTCAAGACGCCATCGACAACCTGAACCGCTTCTACCACCAGAACAAAATGCAGCCATACGGAGCTCATCCTGCATCACGCCGAGGCGGTGAAGAGATGGATCACTCGCATGCGGAATTAGCGGCATACCTGGGTGTTTCAGCTGAAGAAATCCATCTCGACCCTTCCTCCTCCCAGAACATTTATGTTCTCGCCGAAGCATTCGCAAATCGTCTTGAGGTTGGTGACGAAGTCATCGTCACCAACCAGGATCATGAAGCCAACAATGGGGTTTGGCGGCGTCTAGTGAGTGGCGTTAATACTGTGCAGTGTGTTTGAGGTACCAGTGCTGTGTCGCATCCAAAGAAGCCGCAAAAACTCCAAGGATTTCATTGATATCCTTCTCCGTTGAGATCAACGGAGGACAGAATGCCAATGCATCTCCCATGACTCGGTTGATCATTCCACGCTCCTGGGCCTGAGAGGACAGATACCGCCCGAGTCTGCCAACAGCCTCAAAAGGCTCTTTTGTGTGCCGGTCGGCTACCAACTCAACGGCAGCAATCAACCCCACACCACGAACTTCGCCAACCATAGGATGATCAGCAAACTGCTGAAGTCCCTTGCGAAGGATAATTCCCATTTCAGCAGCATGCTGAACCAGGCCCTCCTCTTCGATAACTTTAAGATTCTCCAGGGCGACTGCAGTAGCTACCGGGTGCCCGCTACCAGTGAAGCCATGCCCTAACGTGCCGATCGACTGGCTCTGGTCGGCAATGTCTTGGTAAACAGCGTCGTTAATCAATATGGCTGCAATGGGCTGATAGGAAGACGACAGCTGTTTGGATACAACCATGACGTCTGGTTTGATATCAAAGGTCTCGCAACCGAACATATTGCCGGTTCGACCGAAACCACAGATGACCTCGTCCGCGACAATCAAGACGTCATGCTTGCGGCACACCTTCTGGATCTTTTCCCAGTAGGTCTTCGGCGGAATGATCACACCCCCCGCTCCCATCAGCGGTTCGCCATAAAACGCTGCGACCGTCTCAGGGCCTTCCTTGATGATCAGATCATCCAGTTCTCGGGCGAGGCGATCGGCGAACTGTTCTTCTGTTTCACCTGCTCGACCATATCGGTAAAAGTGTGGGCAGCTGACATGCAGGAAGCCCGGCAGGGGAACGTCAAAACCGCGCTGATTTGCCGGCAGCCCAGTGAGGCTCGCACTTACGGTAGTGATACCGTGATAGGCGTTCTGCCGACTGATGAACTTTTTCTTGGCGGGCTTCCCCAGAGCATTGTTCCGGTACCACAAAAGCTTAACTACTGTGTCGTTTGCCTCAGAGCCGGAGTTGGTGAAAAACACTTTGCTCATCGGCACCGGAGCCATCTCCACCAATTTTTCGGCGAGCTCGATGCTGGGGCGGTGTGCCTTACTGGAAAACACATGATAGAACGGCAGTGTACGTAGCTGCTTTTCGGCAGCCTCGATCAACCGCTGGTTGCTGAAACCAAGCGCAACACTCCATAGCCCTGACATCGCCTCGATGTATCGCTTATTTTGATTATCATAAACATGAACTCCTTCTCCACGTTCAATAATGAGGGGGCCATCCGCCTCATGAAGTCGAGCATCCGTATAAGGATGGAGGTGATTTTTAACATCTTTTTGTGCAAGCAAATCCGTCATGATTTTGCCTCGAAGTGAGAGAGGATTCGTTAAACCAAGGGCCGTGTAGAAACCCAAATTAAATACCCAGGCAACCGCACCAGGCTCCAAAGCTACAACAACTACCTGTCGCCAATAGCCATGGAGCAAAAAGCGGCATAAACACCGTAATCGGTGTCCGGACTTACTTGACCAATTCAGGCTCGCCTACAGGTTATGCGCTAAACCTGTGGGCGAGCCCGCTCGCGAAGAGGGCTTTAGGGCTGTTGCCAAAAAATCCGGATCAGAAGTAATAACCGATGTTCATGTACAACTGGTTTTCCCACTGGTTACTACCACCAGCCCCCAAACTCTGGGTGAGGCTGCCGCCACCGATGACCGGATCATTCTTGCCGTACAACCATTCCGTGGCGATCCACAGTTTGCTGAGGGAGAACGAGGTACCGAAAATCATCCGTTGCGAGGTCTTGAAATCGTCCGCGGATTTATCGAAGGCGCTGTAGTTGGCGTACAGCTTCACACCGCTGATCTGATCGAACAGATACTTGCCGCTGACGTCATAGCTAACATCCGCCACGTACAAGTTGCCGCGACTGGCGACGTTGAAGGTGGCGTCGTAACTGCCGAAAGTCACCAGTTCATCGGTGCCGGGGTTGCGCGGGGACATCTGCTGTCGCGCGGCTTGCAGTTGCACGCCCCATGGGCCGTTCTTGCCGATGTAGTGCACCGCCATGGCATTGCGCCGGCCATCGTTGTTGGTGTCGCGGTTCTCCAGGGACGAGGTCAGGCCGGAGATCCCGACTTCGGACTTCCACGGTCCCAGGTCCAGCGCCTTGGCCACCCGCAGGACCACTGTGTTGCGTTCCTGGTTGTTGCTGCCGTTGATGACATAGCTGTCCGCTTCGGAGACCACGGTGGAGTAGGTTTCACCGTTGCTAGTGCCTTTACCCTGCCAGGCGGGGCGCAAGTAGTAACCGGCCTGAATATTCCAGTCGCCGCTTTGCTGGATGTACTTGGCACCGACTTCTTCGATGTCTTCCAGTCCTATGACACTGCCCAGGGTTTGGTAGAACGTGCTGCCGAAGTACGGCTGCAAACCAAACGGCAGCTGGTTCAGGCCGACTTGAACCTGCTGGTCGGGGTTGAACTTGTAGCCGATCCACGCCAATTCGGCGAACTGGACGTCACCGACATTCTCTGTGTACTCGTAAGGGTAGGCTCGACCGTAGAAACGGTATTGGGCCTCGCCGATCCAGGTGTCGGAGTTGTACTTGGCGTTGAGGATCGCGGTGTCGAAGTTGAACTTCTGGATGTCACGATCCGGGTCATAGTCCCAACGCGCCCGGACGGCACCGCCGAGATTGAGGTTGTCGGTGACCTGGATCGCCATCGTTGGGGTGGAAAGGGCTCCCAACAGCGCCAGCGCGGTCAATGAGCGCAAGGCCCGGGTGGTGTTCAAGTTCATGGTCGCTCCGTCTCTTGTTTATTTTATTGTTGGCAACACTCATCCCGGCCACGGCAAAAGCGCGGTCTGGATGAAAGGGGTAGGGCCCACCAGAACGAAGGCTGCAAACAGCGTCCAAGTTAGGGCCGGGAGGGTCAGCCGCCGGTGACCAGCCGGGTCTGGGTGTAGCTATGCCGAGCCTACACCTGGCACCTCTTCACCAAGGCTGGGAGGTGCGTGACAAGCCGCGGTCATTCACACTCCCGCGTCAGCTGCGTTGCAGTTCTTCAACCACAGCTGCACAAGCACGGAAGGTATTCAACGTCCACTCTGAGTTGATAAAGTCCGGCCAACTGGAAAGTTTTACGATTGCCACTTCAGAAGCCGGATCCCAATAGATACTCTGCCCAAATACTCCACGCGCCGAATAGGTACCCTGTTCACTGTCCAGCACCCAGCACTGATTGCTGTAGGCGGCGCCAGGAAAGTGTTTGACATAGAAGCCATAGAGAACTTCAAAAGCCGGTGTGGAACCACGGCCGCATGCGCGCACAAATTCCTCTGGAACAATCTGTTGGCCGTTGAAACGTCCACCCTGCAGATACATCTGGGCAAAGCGCGCCAGATCACGCAGCGTGGCGCTCATCCCGCCATCGGCCAATGCAGTTCCAACGCAATCGAGGGTGATATTCGCGTCTTGTTCTGCCCCCAGCCTTGACCAGATTTCCCGGCTCAGTAAGACGGGGAGCCGCTCGCCGCAGGCCCGCTCACAGACCCAGGCCAACACGTCGGTATCCACTGAGCGATACTCAAAGAACTGGCCATGTTCACGATCTTTACTCAGCGACTTCAACAAACCATAAATGCTGTCAGGTGACTCCCGCTCTCCCCGTTCACGCCAACCCGAGGCGATATCCAACTGGATGAATTCAGCATCCGGATCGGTGTAGTCCTCCCTGAATCTCACTCCCGTGCGCATATCCAGCAGATCCTGTACCCGGGCGTCGCCATAACCGCTTGCCGAAAGCTCGGGCACATAGTCGCTGACACGCGCTTGGGGATCGATTCTGCCCTGGCCGATCAATCTGCCGACCAGGCTACCGACGACGGTCTTGGATACCGATTGCAACAGATGCAACGTGTGCGGCTGCATACCGTTGAAATACTGCTCCGAAACCACCTTGCCTTGATGAAGCACCAAAAAACCATCGGTGTAGCTATCGGTCAAGAAGGTCGCCAGATCGGTTTGCTCGCCGTCGACCCGCTGGAAACGTACGTCGTCCAGTGAGCGTTCGTTGCGCTCGAGTTCGGTGACCGGCCCGGGACTGCGATGGATAGCGGCCACTGGAAACAATTGGCTCATGTGCTGGAACGACCAGCGGTTATAGGGCGGGCTGTCCCAATTATGCAGGCCGACTTGCTTTTCCCGGGGCGGCGGATAGCCCTGCATCAAACTTAGGTCCTGATAACCAATGCCGGGGGCGGTCATGTCTTTTTTATTGTACATAGGGGTTCAGCTCTCATCGTTCAGAGGGTGGTGGCAAGAAAAGCGGTGGCCATGATCCTGGGTCTCGGCTGGCACCTCTCGGCGACAACGCTCACTGGCCCGCGGGCAACGGGGCGCGAAGTGGCACCCGGCAGGCCGGTTCAAGGGGCTGGGGATCTCGCCACTCAGGATTTGCAACTGGTCACGGCGTTCCGGGTCGATGGAGGGCACTGAATTGAGCAGCGCACGAGTGTAGGGATGACGCGGTCGGCCAAACACCTGCTCCACAGGCCCGGCCTCGACGATGCGCCCCAAGTACATCACCAGCACCTGCTGCGCCAGATACTCGACCGTCGCAAGGTCATGGCTGATAAACAGGTAGCTCAGGCCATTGTCGGTCTGCAGCGTCTTGAGCAATTGCAGCACTTGGGCCTGGACCGACACGTCGAGCGCCGCCGTAGGCTCATCGAGGATCAGCAGTTTTGACTCCAGCGCCAGGGCCCGGGCGATAGCGACACGCTGCAACTGGCCACCGGAGAATTCATGGGGATAGCGCTCCATGTGCTCCTCGCCCATCCCCACATTTCCCAGCAGCGTGAGAATGCGCGCATGCAAGGCGCTACCGCGCAAACCAAAGGCAACCTTCAGCGGCTCGGCAACAATCGCCTTGATCGTCATTTTCGGGTTCAGAGAGGCGTACGGGTTCTGGAACACCATACTCAAGCTCCTGCCCCGCTCCCTGGCATCCGTGGGCAGCGGCCGACCTTCAACCAGAATTTGCCCACTATCGGCTGGCAGCAGACCGAGTAAGGTCGCGGCCACCGTACTTTTGCCACAACCGGATTCCCCCACCAGCGCGACCGTCTCACCGACCTGCACCTCCAGGCTGATGTGGTCAATGGCCGTCACCAGGCCATCGCGGCTGGCGTAGGTCTTGTGCAGCTGATTGACGCTCAGCAGTGCGGGCTGTTTGTTGTTATTCATAGCCGTTTACCTTTCAAAGAAGCCTCACACCTTGACCAATATGTTGTGGCAAGCTGCCCAGTGCTCCTTGCCGATGACAACCCTAGGCGCAGCGTGATTGCAGCGTCCGGTGGCGCGTTCACAACGTGGGTTGAAGGCACAGCCAGCCGGGGGAGCCGCCATGTTCGGCACCTGCCCCGGGATGAAGCCCAGGGGCTGGGGTCCCTGCCCCAACTTGGGCACGGTGCCCATCAACTTCAGGGTGTAGGGGTGTGCAGGTCGCTTGAACACCTCGCCCACCGGACCGCTCTCCACCACTTCGCCGGCATACATCACCGCCACCCGGTCACAGAGCGAAGCCACTACCCCCAGGTTGTGGGTGATAAACAGAATCGCCAGGTCCTGTTCCCGTGCCAGTTTGCGCAGCAGGGCGATGATCTGCGCCTGCACTGTGACGTCCAGCGCCGTGGTCGGCTCATCGGCGATCAGCAGTTTTGGCCGACAGGCCAGCGCCATCGCAATCACCACTCGCTGCAACTGACCGCCAGACATCTGGTGCGGGTACTTGGCTAGCGCTAGAGAGGGGTCGGGCATGCTCACCGCTTCCAGCGAGCTCAGCGCCTCGGCGCGGATTTCTGCCTTACTCAGTTGCCGATGGCAGCCGATGACATCGATCATCTGCCGCCCGACGGTGAAGAACGGGTTGAGCGCCTTCATCGGATTCTGGAAGATCATCGCCGCGCCACCGCCACGCAAAACCGCCAGCTGCGACGCCGACGCGCCGTTGACCTGCTGTCCGGCGACCCTGACACTGCCTCCCAGCCGAGCGGCCTCAGGCATCAATCCAAGGCAGGACATGGCCGTCATTGACTTGCCCGAGCCCGACTCCCCCACCAACCCGAGGATCTCGCCGCGCCTTATCTTAAGGTCGATGCCGCGTACGGCCTGTACGGTCTTGAACAAACCAGGGAAGGACACCGTCAGCCCTTCCACTTCCAGCACCAGGTCTTTAGCTGCGTCGTTATTCGCAGCGGCGAGACGCTCAATAGTCGAATACTGCAAGGATTCGTCGATCATCAGCGCATCCCCTTCTTTGGATCAAGCACATCGCGCAGCCCGTCACCTACCAGGTTGACGGCCAGCACCAGAACAAAAATCGCCACTCCGGGAAACAGCACCGTCCAGGGATTCTCGAGTAACTGCGAGCGCGACGCCGCGGCCATCAGCCCCCATTCGATCATGGGCGGCTTGGCCCCCAGCCCGATAAAGCTCAGCGAGGCAGCGGCGAGAATGGTGTAACCAAAGTCCATGGAGCCCTGCACGATCACAGGCGTGGTGGCATTGGGCAGTACATGACGAAGCAAAATACGGCAGTGACTGACGCCCATGGAACGGGCGGCATGGATATAGGTCTCTGAACGAACCCGTACTACCGCACCGCGCATGATCCTCGCGTACCAGGGAAACCAGGAGACAGCGAGCGCTAACATGGCGTTGGCCAATCCCGATCCCAGCGCAGCGGTTATAGCGATCGGCAACAACAGCGGCGGAAAGGCCAGAAACACATCTGAGAAACGCATCAGCAGCGTATCGACTCGACCACCGAAGTAACCGGAAACAAGCCCAATCGGAATCCCGATCAGCATCGCAATCAGAGTCACGCTCACTCCGATGATCAGCGAGGTGCGTGCGCCATAAAGCACCCGTGAAAGAATGTCGCGACCAAACTCGTCGGTGCCCATCCAGTGGGCCCAGTTGGGTGCCAGCAATTTCTGGGAAAAGACAATTTTGTTCGGTTCATAAGGTGCAAGCCAGGGAGCGAAGACTGCCGCCAGGATGATCAGCAGCAATAACAGCGCGCCGAATACAAACAACTTGTTATCGCTGGCAAACGCCAAGGCCTTGATACGCCATGATGGGGCTCGCGAGGACATGGACAGGGATACGTCTTGGATACTCATTGGACTCGCAACCTCGGATCAACAAGGTGATACAAGAGATCAACGATCAGGTTGATCGACAGATACGTCGTGGCCAGCACCAGGGTGGCTCCCATCACGGCGGGGAAATCATTCTGGGCAATCGAAAACACCACAAAGCCGCCCAGGCCGGGCCAGTCGAAAACGAACTCAACCACTACCGCACCACCGAGCAGGTAACCGAAGGTCAGGCCCACCACTGTCAGGAGCGGAATCATTGTCGCCTTCAGGGCATAGGCGTAATGGATACGCCACTTGGGTACACCGTAAGAAACGGCCGTACGGATGTACTCCTCGGATAGCACCTCCACCATCATGTTGCGGGTGATCCGGGTGACAGTGGCCAAGGTCACGATGACCAGGGTGAGCACGGGTAGCGTCAGGTGTTTGATGGCGCTCCACAGTGCTACGAAATTACCGGCCAGCAGAGTGTCGATCAGGTAAAAGCCTGTCACACGCTCAAAAGGGCTATCGAGAAGAATGGAAGCATCGATACGTCCTTGCAGGGGCAGCCAGTTGAGCTTGCCGTAGAACAGTAACTGCAAGCCCATGGCCAGGATGAAAACTGGAAACGCCGTCCCGGCGATGGACCCCGCTCGTGCCGCATTGTCGACCACTGAGTTCTGCCGCGCCGCTGAGATGACACCGATCGGCACCCCTAGCACCACCACCCAGAACATCGCCAGGAATGTCAGTTCAAAAGTCGCACCAACCCGCCTGACCACTTCCTCCACCACCGGCCGCCCGGTGCGCAAACTAGTGCCAAAATCACCTCGGAGAAGATCACCGATGTAATTGAAGTATTGGATCGGCAGAGGCTTATCCAACCCCAGCTTTTCCCGTGCGACGGCAATCTGCTCCACCGTGGGGTGGTTTCCCAGCATCATTTCTACCGGGGAACCCGGAAGAGCTCGGCTCAGAACGAAGGTGATGGTCAACACTCCCAAAAGAATGAAGAACATCACTATCAATCGCTGAGCTATATACTTCGCCATTTGGAATACCCCTTGTGGCTAAAAAACTTGACCCTGACTTCTTACGCCCTACTAAAAACCCCAAAAGCGGATTAACCCTTGAGGGAATGACCAGGCAAATTAACTAAATGCCTGGTTATCGATTTACATGGCAAATCAGGTATTACACGTACCACTTCATCAAAGACGACTCAGCATTCAGCGATTCAGGTTGTAGTAGAGAATCGCCTCATAAGCAGGATTCAGGCTCTTTTCCATACCCTTGATGTCTTTGCGGGAGACACGTATCTGCTGCACGTCGGCGTACCAGATCGCAGGAGCGTCCTTGGCCAGTATCTGCTGGGCCTGCACGTACTTTTCAGTGGACTTGGCCCGATCAATACCCTCTAACGCCGCCGCCTCTTCGATCAACTGATCAAAGTTTGGGTTGCTGTAGTGAGACAGATTGAATAGCGTGGTTTTTTCTGTATGGAACTCACTGAAAAGCCAATCACTGGGTGTCGGATACGTCGGCCACCAAGCCATAGATTGCATGTTGGGAGCGGTATCCAGCTTCTTTGCCTTATCCCAGATCACACCCCACTCGCCGGGGAGTAACTCCACCTCAACGCCAACCTGAGAAGCCGTGGCCTGGAATAGTTCAGCAGCGTTTGCATAGATGCCACTGATGTACTGCATCGAGACCTTCCAGTCCTGCTTAGGTATACCGGAGGCTTCCAACAATTGTCGGGCTTTATCCAGATCGTAAGAGGCCATAGGCACGCTGGCATGCCCCCATATACTGGTGGGCAAAGGCCCCTTGGAAACGCTGCCGTAGCCATGCAAAATATCTTTGGTGACACTTTCATAGTCCCAGAGGTACTGCAGCGCCTGACGAAATGCCAGGTTGTTCGTAGGGTACTTCTGGGTATTGATCAAAAATTGAAAGTTCTTCCACGAAGGCGCGGTGCTCACCTTGATGGAGGGGTTCTCTCCCAACACCTTGAGCTGATCAAGAGGGATATCCCAAGCGACACCGGCCTCGCCATTTTTGATCATCTGGGTACGAGTGGCGGCTTCGGACACGACCTTCACGATGACCCGATCAAATTGCCCTTCTTTCCAACCTCCCCAGTAGCCTTCGAATCGCTCAAGCACCACTTGTTGGCCCTGTTCGACCTGCCCAAGTTTGTAGGGACCGGTACCGATGGCGTTGGGAGCCATCATCCAGTCATGACCTTTCTCCACCGCCGCCGGGGCAATGATGTAAGCCGCATACTGACCTGCCGCGATCAGATTTGCCGGAGTGGGACTCTTAAACTTGAGCACTACCGTATCGTCAGCGAGGGCCTCGACGGCATCCAGACCGTTCCATACAAATGCAGCGCCCTGTTTCAGCTCCTTGACGTAATCAATGGACTTTTTGACCGCTGCGGCATTAAAGGCCGAACCGTCATGAAATTTAACGCCGTGCCGCAGCTTGAAGGTCCAGGTCTTGCCGTTGTCGCTGCTTTCCCAGGACGTGGCAAGCCCAGGGGAAAACTCCTCAGCACTGCCTGGCGCGTTATATACCACTAGTGTCTCGTAGATATTGCCCAGTACCCGCACTTCCTCCGAAAAGGCCGAGGCTGGATCCCAATCCTTGAAAGAGGCTCGATCAGCGACAACCAAGGTATTATTTGCCGCATACACCAGACCACTGGTCAATGGCGCAGTAATGGACAGCGCCATCAACCCCGCCATCAATGTTCTTTTGAATTTCATCGGTGTTCCTCTTATTTTTATGGCGAGCGCAGCGGATCACTTATAGAAACAGGCACTCATTCAACTGGAATGGATGATGTGATTGGCCGTTAACGAAACTGACATTTGAGTGGTGTATGGCATTATCGATCTGCCGTACGGCCAGCTCAATTTCGCGAGCACGAATAAAAAAACGCCAAGTGACGCCCAAAAGCGTCACCTAGCGTCAATTTTAAAAAAAGATTAAAACAGCGGAGGGACGAGGTTGAACTCACCTTCTGATGGATGTACCAGCAGCCGCGACCTCACCTCGTCGGGAATCTCAGGGGCATCAATCGGAAAACAGCTGCAACTGGTGAGAGCGTTACGCAGGTCGATCGACTCGCCTAGGTGCTCAAATACAATATGGGCACCAAAAGGACGGCGAAAATTGTCACCCGAAACGCCGATTACCAAGCCGTTGAGAAAACGGAAACGACTGCGGTAGGAGGGATAAAGCGCTGACCAGATATAGCCCCGGGACGAGAGGTACTCGCGCTCCACGATGTAAATCAGATCCGATGAGGCAAAGCAGAACCCACGATATTTATTGATGCCGAAACTGTTCAACTGGTCATCGCCCAGCCTCATCCGCTCGTAGGTTTTACTCAGGATTTTTTCGCCGGAGCGGGTCAAGCGGGTAATCGACTTGATCACCTCCCCCGGCGCGGCAGGCGACATCAAATAGACAAAGTAGTAACCCTGGTACTTCGACAACTCCTGTGCGGAGCTCGGGAAAAAATCGGCTGGTACCGCACTGTCCGGCTCTCGCGCCGCGCGTTGCCTGTTGAGCAGAGCGCGGAAGGATTCATGCTCGGAGAATATTTCCTCCTCATCCACCCCAAAAAAAGTGCAGATCTTGCGCAGGGTAAAGGACGAGGGAGTCGCTTGCGCCCCCAAGTATTTGTTGAACTGCTGGCGGTTGATATCAAGGGAGCGGCACACCTTAGCCACCGACTTATAATATCCGCAGAGAAGGCGCAAGTTTTGACTGAAGTCTTGCATCGACTGGGATGAACTGGAACTGACCATAAAGAGTATTCCTAACGCCAGAATTGACAACATGCTGAACTGATCGTCGCTTGGGGTTACGGCTTCAAAAGCTCCGTGCAAGACAATGCCTGAAAGTGGCGCAGAAGCTCGGTATTGCCAACCCGTGATCGACGCGAGCATCGAGCCCGACCATAGCGTCTCAACAAATACACAAACTTATCCAGCGATTCCTGACGCCTCGGTAGAATTACCATCGGCTGCATATTTGTAATTCGCCCCTATTACTACCCAAGATGTCACCGCTGTGGTCTTCATTAGCACCACCGGTGCGGGCGAGGCCGGGGTTGGCACGTTGCTCCAGACACCTGCATTGGTGCGGCAGCAGCCGCGCATCATTGGCTACGCATGCGACGCGATCGAGCCCATGCCAGGATGCGGCAGCGAAGCCTAGAGGAGCGGTGAGTCAGCCTGTACCACGTAACGTGGTTTCAACAAAGGCTTCGAAGCCTTCGGTGCCGCCTTCGCGGCCTAACCCCGAGGCTTTCATGCCACCGAACGGGATCGGGTGGCCGGTGAACTTGACGCCGTTGACCGCGACCATGGCGTGGTCGAGGCGGCGAATCAGGGGGTAGATCAGTCCAGGCGGTTTCATGGACGAGTTCGGCACCCGCCCTGTAACCGGCCGGTGGAACGATGATGCCGCCGGCGCCCATCAGCGGCTCGCCGATAAACGCGGCCACAGTGTCGGGGCCTTCGGCCGTGCATGGCTGACTCTGTCACCGGGTCAGCGCTGTTCCTTTCATATCAGTCGAATGAGCAGCAAGACCAAGAGCACGTTCAATACGGCTAGCGCACTCAGGCCCGCGAGCACACCGCCAGCGCCCCAGGTCTGCAATAAGTAACCGCCTGCTAGGGGGGTCAAGGCTTGTCCTATGAGCGAAGGCCGAGCCATGCGCCCCATCAGCAAAACATAATGGGCAGGCGACATGAGGGCCAATGGCAGCAGTCCTCGAACGATCGCCCGCAAACCATTACCCGCGCCATAGATCACCAGCCCCAGCGCAGTCATTGCCGGTGCGATGGTCACAAACAGCAGACCGATTGCCACGAATACCACGGAGATCAACGTCGTCCAGATCGGGTGTCGCTTACGCGAAAAAACTTGTAGAACACGTGATCCTACCTGGCTCGGCCCCAGCAACGCGCTCAGTCCGATGGCGGCTGCAAGCGAGTAACCCTGCCCCTGCAACAATGAAATCAGCTGGACCGACATCGCCGTCATGATCACTGCGCCTAACGCAAAAATCAGCGTGAGCAACAGGTAGATCCGCAGGTCGATTGAGAGGTTTTCATCACCCGTTGCATGGCTTTTGGCGAGTGGCCCCACGCCACGCGCCAGCACCCAGAGATAAAGCGGTGCCACGGCAATGACCAATAACACCCCATACGCCACGCACGTCGTGCGCCAGCCAACGTGCTCGATGACCAGCGCCACCGCGGGCCATGACAGCGTTGTGGCGAACCCTGAAATAAGCGTGACCCCGGTAATCGCAGTGCCCGCCCGCTCCCCGTATAGAGAACCTAAAGCTGCGAACAGGGCTTCATACAGCCCCAGCGCCATGCCAACTCCAATCACTGCCCAAGACAAAAGAAACATCGGCAACGAGGTCGAGCTGGCCATCAGAAATAATCCGATGGCGACACCCAGGCCGCTACTGGCCAGGATGGGGCGACCGCCGTAGCGGGCGATCAGCCGACTGGTCAATGGCGCCAGCATCGCGGAAACCAGAATGCTCAGAGACAGTGCGCCATACACCCATTGGCTGGCCCAGCCGGTTTCTTTCATGATCGGATCGGCCATGACGGCCATCAGGAAGAACGAGCCTCCCCAGACCAGTACCTGCAGCATCCCCAAAATAAAAATGCCGAATACGCCAGGCAGTCGCGTTTGTTGATTCAAGACAATGTCATCAGTGGTGAGAAAGGCAGATAGCGTGAGTAGCTGAGCAATTACGTTTAAACGAACGATTCATCTAGCCAAGGAATCCGTTGGCTCAAAGCATGTGCCCAGCCCAAATCTTACGATTGACCAGGTCGGCAGCAATTTCGATGAAGGCATCCCCGACGAATTTGGCAGCCGGACTGACACGCCTGTCGGCAGGAAAAACCTGAACAAGTTTGCGCATGGGAATGGGGTCAACCAAGGGGGCGGCACTGAGCACGCCGGCTTCGATTTGGGCGTAAATCGATGCCAAAGGCAAAGCGGTCAAACCGAACCCATTGCAAACCAAGGCAATCATCGCGCCAAAGGAATCCGCTTCGACACTGGTCTTGAGCTTGATCCCGACTTCACGCGCACAATCATCCAGAATCACGCGAAGGCTATGTCGAGCGCTTGGCAACACCAATGGCTGCTCAGCCAAAGACTCGAACGGCACCGGTGTATCAAGACGCAGGTTGGCGCTGGCGGGGCCGACCAGCAGCAGATTTTCCATCATCACCGGCACGATACGCAGCGTATGCAGGGGTTGGGGATCGTAAGAAATCGCCAGTTCCAATTCGCCACGCTGAACCCAATCCAGCAGATAACCGCTGAAGGCCGAGGAAAACCTGACGGCAAGATTCGGATGCGCCTCTTTGATTTTGCGCACTAAAGGAACGGTGACAATTTCCGCTACCGTCGGCGTCGTACCGATGACGACCGTTCCCCGAAAAGAGGTCTTGCCGCCCACCACAGAACTTCGAATGGACTCCATTTCTTCCATGATTCGAGTGGCATGCGCCAGCACCTCGCGACCAGAATCGGTAATCTCCATGCCTCGTCCATGTCGATCAAACAAGTAGGTGCCGAGCTCTTTTTCCAGCATTCGAATTTGTCGGCTGAGTGCCGGTTGTGCGATGTGAAGCCGGTCTGAGGCCTTGCTGAGACTGCCTAGCTCGGCCACATGAATCAAGGTTTTGAGTTGAACGACATCCATTACCAGGCCAGTCAAAGTCGGACTCGGCGCGAAATGCGTCGAAAGTAGTATGAGTGTAAACGCATTAGCGTTTCATGGAATGCCACAGGGCCCGCGTCACATGGGGCCTAATGGCTTTTTAGCCGGCTGTACCCCCCAGCCCGTAGGGGCTGCAAGACAAGCTATAGAATTTCGGTATATCAGTTAGACCTGACTGACGGTTTATTATCCTCGTCACTCTGCGGTAGCGTGCAATCAACGTCGACGCCAAGAGCGATCGACTGACTACAAGAATAAGATTCGAGGGCTTGCCGCCATGATTTACTACCTTTCTCGTTACCTGACCGACCCGCCTTATACAGTCAGCGAACAGCTGATCTCTCATATACACCCCCCCGCTTCATGTGCCTTGGTCGTCGAAGGGTCACAGCACTTGCGTTAAGCACATCAACCCATCGAGCTAGCAACGTCGGACACGCATCAGCGTGGGCCTCGTATCGTCTCGCCTTGAAACAAGGGTGAACAAAATGTCTGCATCAACCAGCGACTCAACACGCCACACTGAAAAGTCCGATCAGATGAAAAGTCCGAATCGTGTCAGAGCCATCATGGGTGCCTGCTCGGGCAATCTGGTGGAGTGGTACGACTTTTTCATTTACGCCTATACCGCCATCTATTTTGCGAGCTCGTTTTTCCCCAAAGGCGACACCACCAGTCAGTTGCTCGCAACCGCCGGCGTCTTCGCCGTCGGCTTTTTCATGCGGCCGCTCGGCGGTTGGATTTTTGGCTGGATTGCTGATACCCGCGGCCGAAAGGTGTCGATGATTATCTCGGTATTCATGATGTGCGCCGGCTCCCTGCTGATTGCCGTTATGCCAACCTATGAAACCATTGGTGTGGCTGCGCCGGTTTTGCTCGTCGTCGCCAGACTGATTCAGGGCCTGTCCGTAGGCGCAGAGTACGGCACAGGTGCCACCTACATCAGTGAAATCGCGACACCTGGTCGTCGTTGTTTCTATGGATCCTTCCAGTACTTCACCATCATCGCAGGGCAACTCCTCGCCCTGATGACCGTGGTCATACTTCAACAAACCCTTACCGGCGAGGAACTGCGGGAGTGGGGCTGGAGAATTCCTTTTTTCATCGGTGCCTTGAGCTCGATCGTAGTCGTGTATTTGCGTCGCGCAATGCATGAAACCGCCACCAAAAAAGACATGAATCGCAAAGATGCCGGCTCGCTGCGCGGCATGTTCAAACACAAGCGCGCGGTCGCCCTCGTGGTGGCATTCACCATCGGCGGTTCGCTGTACTTCTACACCTTCACCACCTACATGCAGAAATTCCTGGTGATCTCTGCGGGGTTCAGTCCGGAAACAGTGAGTTTCATCATGACTGCCGCCCTGGTCGGCTTCATGTTTTGCCAGCCGCTCTTCGGTCTGCTCGCCGACCGTATCGGGATCAAGGCGCACATGCTGATGTTTTCCGGGTTGGCGATGCTGCTGGTGATTCCCCTGCTCTATTCACTGCAATCAGTCAGCAGTCCATTTACAGCGTTCCTGCTGGTATTTGGCGGCCTGGCAATCGCGTCGCTCTACACCCCTATTGCCGGTATCGTCAAAGCTGAACTGTTCCCGCCAGCGGTACGTGCATTGGGTGTGGGCTTTCCTTATGCCGTCGGCAACGCGGCATTCGGTGGCACCGCCGAATACGTCGCCTTGTCGCTTCGGTCGCAGGGTATTGAGGAGTATTTCTTCTTCTACGTCGCGGCCGTAGTATCCATCACGTTCATCGCAGCGATGCTAATGCCCAACCTGTCGCGCTATGGTTACATCAGCGGTTCGGGTGAAATCGAAGAACGCACCGGACTGAGGGGTTGCACAACGTCGCAGGCTGCGAGGATCTGAAGCACTGACGATTTCTGCGGTTAGTTAAAAGGGCCCATGATGATCCATAGGCCCTTTTTTACATCACAGGGTAGCGGATGCTACCTGCGCTGAAGGAGCCACGCTCAACTGCCCCCACCATCATAGGGAGTTGCTCATGACTGAAACTTTCTGGTGAAGGCACGTCATTGATCTCCTTGAACGAAAGGTAACGCCGAACCAGGCCTACAATTTCCACTCCCCCTTCCCAGAAAGCGTGGCTATCGCACTTGCCAAGCATGCCGCGAACTCCCTAACCAGCTATACAAAATGGGCATATCTCAAAGACAAAAACGGTAGTCGTAGTTCGCTCCCGGCACTCGCAGAATGTGTGAAAACACAAAAGCAGCACTGCTTGGGAGATTGGCATGTCAACAGAAGCTGAACACACCGTGGGACAGGATTGGCAGGAGGACGTGTTTCGCGTGCTCAAGGCCCACAACGTCAAACACGTGGTCTTCGTACCGGATGCAGGCCATTCGGCGGCGATCCGTATGTCGTATGCAGACCCGGACATCAAGGCCGTCGTCCTCACCACCGAAGAAGAAGGCATCGGCTATCTCGCCGGCGCATGGCTTGGCGGCGAGCGCGGCGCTCTCTTGATGCAGTCCAGCGGCGTCGGTAACTGCATCAATACCCTGGCACTTCAAGTCTGTGCCGGCTTTCCGCTGTTGATGGTGGTCACCATGCGCGGCGACTGGGCCGAATTCAACGCGTGGCAGAACCCGATGGGCCAGGCCACAGAAGCCTCCCTGAACCTGATGAAAGTGATGACCTGGCGCGCGGACGTCCCGGAAGACGTCGCCCCGCTGCTGCACGGTGCCGCTACCATGGCCTTCAACGGTGATTCGTCCACTGCCCTGCTGCTCGGCCAGCGCCTGATTGGAGAAAAGAAATGGGTCAAGTAAGCGCAAACCACACCCTGTGCCGCCGCGAAGTGGTCAGGGCCTTGCTGGCCGACCGCAAAGACGTGCTGGTCGTGACGGGTCTCGGTTCGGCGTCCTACGACGTCATGGCTGCCGGTGACAATGATCTGAATTATTACCTGTGGGCTGCCATGGGCAGCGCGATCACTGTGGGTCTGGGCCTGGCGAATGCGCAGCCAGACAAGTCAGTGGTGGTGGTCACCGGTGACGGCGAGTTGCTCATGGGATTCGGCGCGCTGGCCACCGTAGCACTGCAAAAACCCGCCAACCTGACCATCGCGGTGCTGGACAACGGTCACTTTGGTGAGACCGGCATGCAAGTCAGCCACGCCGGTTTTGGTATTTCCCTGGACCAGGTGGCGAAGACTTGCGGCTTCAACTGGACCGATGAGATCCGCGACATGGAAGGCGTACATGACCTGCGCGAGCGCTTTGCGACCCGCGATGGCGTCAAGCTCGCGACGATCAAGATCAAAGCAGAAAACCCGCCACGGGTGCTGCCACCGCGCGATGGTCACTACGTCAAGAATCGCTTTCGTGCCGCCTTGGGTTTCAACCCGATCTGATTGCTCTTTGCCCGGACCCGTCATGCTGGGCTGATGCCGTGCGTGACGCGTTGAGGAGAATAATAATGACTGACCGTAACTCTGAAGAACTCAATGCCATCCGCGAAGGCGTACGTGCTCTGTGCGCTGAATTCGATGCGGCTTACTGGCGCAAAGTCGACGAAGAAAAAGGCTTTCCGGAAACCTTCGTCAAGGCCCTGACCGACGCCGGTTGGTTGGCCGCGCTGATTCCGATCGAATATGGCGGCTCCGGCCTGGGGTTGGCCGAGGCCTCTGTGATCCTGGAAGAGGTTAACCGTTGCGGCGGTAATTCCGGTACCGTGCACGGTCAGATGTACAACATGTTCACCCTGCTGCGTCACGGCAGCGAGGCGCAGAAAAGCTACTACCTGCCGAAACTGGCCAGCGGTGAATTGCGTCTGCAATCGATGGGTGTCACCGAGCCCACTACCGGTACCGACACCACAAAGATAAAGACCACCGCCGTGCGCAAAGGTGACAAGTACGTGATCAACGGGCAGAAGGTGTGGATCTCACGCGTTCAGCATTCCGATCTGATGATCCTGCTAGCGCGTACTACCCCTTTGGCCGACGTGAAGAAAAAGTCCGAAGGGATGTCGATCTTCCTCGTCGACCTACGTGAGGCCATCGGTAACGGCCTGACCGTGCAACCGATTGCCAACATGGTCAACCACGAAACCAACGAGCTGTTCTTCGACAGCCTGGAAATTCCTGCCGATAGCCTCATCGGCGAGGAAGGCAAAGGTTTCCGCTACATCCTGGATGGCCTGAATGCTGAACGCACACTGATCGCCGCCGAATGCATTGGCGACGGTCGCTGGTTTATCGAGAAAGCCAGCGCCTATGCGCGTGATCGCGTCGTGTTCGGACGCCCTATCGGGCAGAACCAAGGCGTTCAGTTCCCCATCGCTGAAGCACACATTGAAATCGAAGCGGCTGACTTGATGCGCTGGCGTGCTTGCGAGGAATACGACAGCGGCATCAACGCCGGGGCCAGCGCCAACATGGCCAAGTACCTGGCGGCGAAAGCCTCTTGGGAAGCCGCCAATGCGTGCTTGCAGACCCACGGCGGTTTTGGTTTTGCCTGCGAGTACGACGTCGAGCGCAAATTCCGTGAAACCCGTCTGTATCAGGTTGCTCCCATCTCCACCAACCTGATCCTGTCGTACGTTGCCGAACACCTGCTTGAACTGCCGCGCTCCTTCTAAAGGAACAGCGTAAAGCCCAGTGCGTCGGCTTAAGCAGGCGCGACTGGGGAGCCATGACAAGAGAGATAATAATCATGAGCCAACCCAAAGGCATCCGTCCGCTCGATGGCATTACCGTCGTCAGCCTTGAGCATGCCATTGCAGCGCCCTTCTGCACCCGACAATTGGCCGACCTTGGTGCGCGTGTGATCAAAGTCGAACGCCCGGGTACGGGGGACTTCGCCAGAGGTTATGACCAACGCGTCAACGGTCTTGCCTCGCACTTCGTCTGGACCAATCGTTCGAAAGAAAGCCTGACCCTCGATCTCAAACAGGATTCGGCCACCGAGGTGCTAGACAGCTTGCTGGGCACTGCTGATGTCCTGGTGCAGAACCTTGCGCCGGGTGCAGCAGCACGAATGGGGCTTTCATTTGAAGCTTTGCATCAGCGGTTTCCGCGCCTGATCGTTTGTGACATTTCAGGCTATGGCGCAGGTGGCCCGTATGAAAAGAAAAAAGCCTATGACCTATTGATCCAGAGCGAAGGCGGATTCCTATCGGTCACCGGAGGACCGGGTGAGGAAGAAATGGCCAAGGCCGGTTGCTCGATTGCTGACATCGCGGCCGGCATGTACGCCTACACCGGAATTCTGTCTGCCTTACTGTTGCGTGGACGCACTGGCGAAGGCAGCCACCTCGATGTGTCGATGCTGGAAAGCCTGGTCGAGTGGATGAACTACCCGATGTACTACGCCTACGACGGCGCTACACCTCCCCCTCGCGCCGGCGCCGCGCACGCCACGATCTACCCCTATGGCCCCTTCCCTATCGGTGACGGCACCACAGTCATGCTGGGGTTGCAGAACGAACGAGAGTGGCGGCTGTTTTGCGACAAGGTACTGCTGACTCCTGAACTGGCGAAAGACGAACGCTTCTCTGCCAACTTCAAGCGCGTCGAAAACCGTCAAGCGCTGCGGGCACTCATCGTTGAGTCGTTCTCCACACTCAATTTCGATGCCGTGTTTGATCGGTTAGAGCATGCGCAAATTGCTAATGCCCGGGTTAATGACATGCAAGGTGTTTGGGACCATCCGCAACTTCAGGCGCGTGATCGCTGGCGGGAAGTCGAAACCTCTGCCGGCACCGTTCCCAGCTTGGTACCTCCCGGCAGCAACAGCGCATTCGAGCCACGTATGGATGCCGTACCGGGCCTCGGCCAACACACCGAAAAGGTGCTCGGGGAACTGGGGCTAGGTACGGATCGAATTGAACAAATGCGCGCAGCCGGGGCGATTTAGCCTTGAGCTAAAAACAAAAAGCCTGCCTGCAACGATCAAAGTTTTTGAGAGAACACTACCCAATGAAAATCCTGGTAGCTGTGAAACGCGTTGTGGATTACAACGTCAAGGTCCGCGTCAAGGCGGACAATTCCGGCGTCGATCTTGCCAACGTCAAGATGTCGATGAACCCGTTCTGCGAGATCGCAGTGGAAGAAGCCGTACGCCTGAAAGAGAAAGGTGTTGCGACTGAAATCGTCGTCGTCTCCATCGGCCCGACCACCGCTCAAGAGCAACTGCGCACCGCGCTGGCTCTGGGTGCCGATCGCGCCATCCTCGTCGAATCCGCCGAAGATCTGACTTCCCTGGCTGTTGCCAAACTGTTGAAAGCTGTTGTCGACAAGGAACAGCCACAGCTGGTGATCCTTGGCAAACAAGCCATCGACAGCGACAACAACCAGACTGGCCAGATGCTCGCTGCATTGAGCGGCTACGGTCAGGGCACGTTCGCTTCGAAAGTCGAAATCAGCGGCGACAGCGTTGCTGTCACCCGCGAAATCGACGGCGGCGCGCAGACGGTTTCCCTGAAACTGCCGGCCATCGTCACCACCGACCTGCGTTTGAACGAGCCACGCTACGCGTCTCTGCCAAACATCATGAAAGCCAAGAAGAAGCCTCTCGAAGTGCTGACTCCGGACGCTTTGGGCGTTTCCACCGCCTCCACCAACAAGACCGTCAAAGTCGAAGCGCCTGCTGCACGCAGCGCGGGTATCAGGGTCAAGTCGGTGGCTGAACTGGTCGAGAAACTGAAAAACGAAGCGAAGGTACTTTGAGTTAAGGAGCCTGAAATGACTATCTTGGTTATTGCTGAACACGACAACAAAGTACTGGCCCCGGCCACGCTGAACACTGTTGCTGCTGCTGCCAAAATCGGTGGTGACATCCACGTTCTGGTTGCAGGCCAGGGCGCTGGCGCCGTGGCTGAAGCCGCTGCGAAAATTGCTGGCGTGGCTAAAGTGCTGGTGGCCGACAACGCCGCCTACGCTCACCAGTTGCCGGAAAACGTAGCGCCGCTGGTGGCTTCTCTTGCCCATGAAGGCCGGGGCGCTGGCTACAGTCACATCCTGGCTGCCGCGACCTCCAACGGCAAAAACATCCTGCCGCGCGTTGCCGCTCAGCTGGACGTTGACCAGATCTCCGAGATCATCTCGGTCGAAAGCGCCGATACCTTCAAGCGCCCGATCTACGCCGGTAACGCCATCGCTACCGTTCAGTCGAACGCTGCGGTGAAAGTGATCACTGTGCGTGCCACCGGTTTCGACCCGGTGGCTGCTGAAGGTGGTTCGGCTGCCGTTGAAGCGGTGGCTGCTGCGCACAACGCTGGCACCTCGAGCTTCGTGGGTGAAGAACTGGCCAAGTCCGATCGTCCGGAACTGACCGCTGCAAAGATCGTCGTTTCGGGCGGGCGCGGCATGCAGAACGGCGACAACTTCAAACACCTGTACGCCCTGGCCGACAAGCTGGGCGCTGCTGTTGGTGCTTCCCGCGCCGCGGTCGACGCAGGTTTCGTACCCAACGACATGCAGGTCGGTCAGACCGGCAAGATCGTTGCTCCACAGCTGTACATCGCGGTCGGTATCTCCGGCGCGATCCAGCACCTGGCCGGCATGAAAGACTCCAAAGTGATCGTGGCGATCAACAAGGACGAAGAAGCGCCGATCTTCCAGGTGGCCGATTACGGCCTGGTGGCGGATCTTTTTGAAGCGATTCCAGAAATGGCTGCCCTGGCCTGATCACTGACCGACTGGAGCAAAGAATATGAGCAGCAGTTCCGATTTTTCCGCCTGGATTGGACGACGTCAGGAAAGCCAGGACCGGATCAGTTTCACTCTGGTCAGACGCATTGCCGCGACATTCGGCGAGTCGGCTCCACAACCCGGTGAGCCGCTGCCGCCCCTGTGGCACTGGGCATTTTTTCAGGAGCCGGTTGGTGCCAGCGAACTGGGGCCGGATGGCCACCCAGCGCTTGGGGGCTTTTTGCCGCCGGCCCATAACCGCAATCGCATGTGGGCGGGCAGCCGACTTGAGTTTTACCAGCCGTTAAAAGTGGAGGCTGAAGTGACTTGTGTATCGACCATCCTCAACGTCGAGGAGAAGCACGGTCGCACGGGTTCCTTGCTGTTCGTCACGGTACGTCATGAGTTTTTCCAGGACGGCAAACTTGCCCTGCAAGATGAACAGGACATTGTTTACCGCGAACCTACCCCGCCCAAACTGCACGGCACCGAAACGTTACCTGAAGGCCAATGGCAGGAACGGATCGAGCCTTCCCCAACCCTGCTGTTTCGCTATTCCGCAGTGACCTTCAATGGTCATCGTATTCACTATGACTGGCCGTATGTGACAGAGACCGAAGGTTATCCGGGGCTGGTGGTACATGGTCCATTGATCGCCACGTTGAATTTGCGTGCCTTTACCAAAGCGCATCCAACTGCGCGCCTGGAGCGCTTCACATTCCGCGGAGTACGACCTCTGATTTCGCCTCAGCCTTTCGAGGTGGGCGGACGTCTAATCGAAAACGGCAAGGCACAGGTCTGGGCTGGCAATCAGGACGGCACAGCACAGATCGGAGAGATCGAGTTCAGCAATGGAGCAACGCCATGAGCAAATCAATTGTTCGCTCCGCCCTGTTTGTGCCGGCCACTCGACCAGAGCGCATCTCAAAAGCTATTGCCACCGGGGCGGATCGGGTCATCGTTGACTTGGAAGATGCCGTGCAAGAAAACCTCAAGGAGCAGGCGAGGGATAATCTCGACGCGTTCCTGAGCGAAGCCCCGGATGCACGGATTCTGGTCCGTGTGAATGCCCCGGATCACTGGGCTCATGTTGCGGATCTGGACCTTTGCCGGCGCCACGCCGGCGTGATCGGAATTCTGCTGCCCAAAGCAGAAAGCGCGAAACAGGTCACCACAGCTGCCGGTACCGAAAAACCGATTTGGCCAATCATCGAGAGCGCGAAGGGCTTGTCAGCACTCAACGAAATTGCCGGCACTCAAGGCGTTGAGCGGTTGTCGTTCGGTAGTCTGGATCTGGGTCTGGACCTGAACCTGACTACTGGCAGCCCCGCCGCTGAAGAAATCCTTAGCCATGCGCGCTACGCCGTTTTGCTCGCCACCCGGGTTGCCGCGCTCGCTCCAGCGTTGGATGGGGTATTTCCGTCGATCCAGGACACCGCAGGGCTGCTACGTGCTGTTCATTTTGCACGCGACATGGGCTTTGGTGGCGCGCTGTGTATCCATCCAACCCAAGTCGCGATCATTCATCAGGCGCTAAAACCAAGCCAAGAAGAATTGCACTGGGCGCAACGCATTATCGAAGCCGCTCGTTCAGGTGAAGGCGTTTTCGTGCTGGATGGGCAAATGGTCGATGCGCCGGTCATTGGTCGCGCGCAATCCATTTTGGCTCGCGCGATCTGATTCAACACCGGCGCCGTTGCTTAGAAGCTATGAATCCATTCCCATCCTAAAGGACGGTGTCATGACTAACGTTTCCAGCCCCACCCATGCCATTTCAATCAATCCCGCCAATGGTGAGCAGATCGGCCACTACCCCTTCCAATCCGCATCGGAACTGGAGGCATCACTGTCACGTGCTAATAAGGGGTTTTCCACCTGGCGTAGCCAACCCGTCGAAATGCGTTCGCAAGCACTGATCGCTTTGGCAAGGGCATTGCGCGACAACGCAGAAGCGATGGCGAAGATGATCACTCAAGAGATGGGCAAACCCAACACTCAGGCGCGCGGTGAGATTGAAAAGTGTGCGCAACTCTGTGAGTGGTACGCCGAGCACGGCCCCGCCATGCTGACCGCCGAACCCACTCAGGTTGAGGGCGGAAAGGCACGAATTGAATATCGTCCACTGGGTCCGATTCTCGCCGTGATGCCGTGGAACTTTCCCATCTGGCAGGTGTTGCGCGGCGCCGTTCCGGCGTTGATTGCCGGCAATACCTACGTCCTCAAACACGCGCCGAACGTGATGGGATGTGCCTATCTGCTGCAAGACGCGTTCAAACGCGCCGGCTTTGCTGAAGGTGTGTTCGAAGTCATCAATGTCACGCCCGACGGTGTCTCAACTGCGATAGCAGATCCTCGCATCGCAGCAGTGACGCTCACTGGCAGTGTTCGAGCTGGCATGGCTATTGGGGCGCAGGCTGGTGCAGCCTTGAAGAAGTGCGTGCTGGAACTGGGTGGCTCAGATCCCTTCATAGTGCTCAACGATGCAGACCTAGACGAAGCAGTCAAAGCCGCTGTGATTGGCCGCTACCAAAACACTGGACAAGTCTGCGCGGCGGCCAAACGTCTGATTGTCGAGCAAGGCATTGTCGAGGAGTTTACCCGCAAGTTTGTCGAGTCCACCTGCAAGTTGGTCGTTGGCGATCCACTGGCCACAGACACTTACATAGGGCCCATGGCCCGCTTTGATTTGCGCGATGAACTGGATCGTCAGGTCCGGGACACCCTGGAAGAAGGCGCGACCTTGTTGTTGGGCGGCAGAAAGGCTGAAGGGCCTGGCAACTACTACGAGCCCACGGTATTTGGTGATGTCACCGACCAGATGACCTCATTCAAACAGGAATTGTTTGGACCCGTAGCATCGATCATCACTGCGCGGGACGCCGCACATGCACTGGAACTGGCCAATGACAGTGAATTCGGACTCGCCTCGACCATCTACACACGCAATGTCGAACTGGCCCAGAAGCTGGCGGGCGAACTGGAAACCGGAGGCGTGTTTATCAATGGCTATTGCGCAACCGACCCGCGGGTCACTTTCGGCGGCGTAAAGAAAAGTGGGTTTGGCCGTGAATTGTCGCATTTCGGTGTGCGCGAGTTCTGTAATGCACAGACCGTCTGGCTGGACCGTCACTAACAATAAGCAAGTCGCCAAGCCCAGCGAGCACGTCCGCTGAGCCAAAGATGGGCGAGTCAGAAAAAGACTCGCCTCACCCTTATGAGGAGCTTTTGATGCGAGTCTTCCCTGCAATGCTGGGCGTTACTCTGACTGCGGCGCTAACCTTCACGCCAGTGATGGCTGCCGAACTCACCAGTACACTAAAAAAAATCAAGAACTCGGGGACCATAACCCTGGGCCACCGAGACTCTTCAATTCCATTCTCCTACATCACCGACGCTTCCGGAAAACCAGTTGGTTACTCACATGACATCCAGTTGAAAATTGTCGACGCTATCAAGCAAGAACTTGAGATGCCCGAGCTGAACGTGCGGTACAACCTGGTGACGTCACAAACGCGCATCCCGCTTGTGCAAAACGGTACTGTCGATTTGGAGTGCGGTTCTACTACCAATACCGCAGAGAGGGCGCAGCAAGTCGAATTTTCAGTCGGCATCTTCGAAGCCAGCACTCGACTGTTGGTCCGGAAGGATTCGATCTACAAAGACTTTGACCATCTCAATGGTAAGAACGTCGTGACCACTGCTGGCAGCACTGCCGAGCGGATGCTCAAGGTCATGAACGCCGATAAAAAGATGGATATGAACGTGATCTCTGCCAAAGACATTGGCGAGTCTTACCAAATGCTCGAATCCGGTCGTGCCATTGCTTTTATGCAAGATGACGCATTGCTGGCAGGCGAGATGGCCAAAGCTAAAAACCCGGAAGATTGGGTGGTGACCGGCACCCCGCAATCCAACGAAATCTATGGTTGCACAATGCGTCGGGGTGATCCGGATCTCAAAAAAATCGTGGATGACTCGATCAAGTCACTTTTCGTCTCCGGAGAAATCAACGCCATCTACGATAAATGGTTTACTCAGCCCATCCCTCCCAAAGGCTTGAATCTCAAATTCCCCATGAGCACAGAGCTCAAAACAATCATCGCCCACCCCAATGACCAACCGGCGCCAGATAAGGCTCTTTAGGTCGCCCCCTTCTGCTCGAGCGACCAAGACACAGCGAGGTTGTCTTCTTGCGCCATGACCTTGGTATTAGCTGAAGATTCCACCTAGAGCCAGTCGTTTTGTGGGGGTAAAAACGCCTAAAAATAAAAAGGGGTCGCGAGATAAAATCTCGCAACCCCTTGAATTATATGGTCGGGACGGAGTGATTCGAACACTCGACCCCTAGCACCCCATCTCCTTTTTCATACTTCTTGAAAGACTCCAAAATTTTACTCTGGATTTTTCCAAGCTAGTATTTACTTGAGCTCCAGCGATGTTCTGCTCTACGAGAGTCCAGTAACTTCCATCAAGAGCCGACGTTTTTGTGGGGGTAAAAGTAGGGGGAGTCCATTTCATGGCCAAAATTACCATCAAAGAACTCGAGTCGCTGACCGCCAATGACGCCGGCCGGATCCTCAGGGAGGATGGCAATCTCGCCGGTCGAATCTCAGTCCGCAAGGACGGTGTGTCGGTCAGCTTTTTCTATCGTTATCGCTGGGGCGACCAGAACAAAGAGTACGCCTGCGGAACCTGGCCGCGCAAATCCCTGACGGACATCCGCAAGGCGCGTAACCAGGCCAGGGCGCTCATTGATGACCAGATCAATCCCAACGAGCAAAAGAAAACCGCCAAGGCACAGGCATACGCCGCGGCTAACGTAGAGGCCGAACAAGTAAAAGCGACGAAGGTGCAAACGCTGACCGTCCAGGATCTGGTCAAGGCCTGGCTGCTGGATGGCGTCGCGCGCAAAGACGGCAATGCCGAGTTGCAACGACGTTTTAACAAGGACCTTTTGCCGGCACTCGGCAAGACACCGGTGAGCCGTGTGTCCGAGCACGATGTTCGGGCATTGATCCGGGCAGTCGTTAGCCGCGGCGCTCACCGACAAGCCATCAGTTTCTTCGCCGACCTCACCCAGATGTTCAGCTGGGCCAGAAAGCGCCAGCCCTGGCGGGCGTTACTGGTCGAGGGCGACCCGACGGAACTGGTCGACATCTCCCCTCTGATCCCTGCCGACTACGAGGCAGAAAGAAGCCGGATCCTTTCGCCAGCTGAGCTGTTGGAACTGCATAACCGCTTCCAGCAAATGACCGCCGATTACGACGCCCTCCCCGCCGGGCAAAAATATGAGGGCATTCGTCCACTAAAGAAGGAAACGCAGCTCGCGCTCTGGATCAGCCTGGGCACGCTGTGCCGGATTGGCGAGTTGCTCCAGGCCGAATGGAAAAATGTCGATCTGGAGCGGCAGACGTGGTTCCTCCCCAGTGAAAACGTCAAAGGCTCTCGAGGCAAAAAACAGGACCACCATGTCTTCCTCTCCCCTTTCGCCCTGCATTTCTTTCAGGAACTCAAGACTCTGACAGGAGACTCCCAGTGGTGCTTTCCGAACAAGCAGGATGATGGGCATGTGGACGTGAAAGTGGCGAGTAAACAGGTCGGCGATCGCCAGGCTCGGTTCAAAAACCGCAAGGCGCTGTCAAGACGGCGTCACGACGACACCCTGGTCCTTGCCGACGGCCAAAACGGCGACTGGACGCCGCATGACCTGCGCCGCACGGGCGCGACCATGATGCAAGCTTTGGGGGTCAGCCTGGACGTCATCGACCGCTGCCAAAACCATGTGCTGGCCGGCTCGCGGGTGAGGCGCCATTACCTGCATCACGACTATGCCGAAGAGAAGAAGTGTGCCTGGAGCCTGTTGGGCGATCGACTCAGTGCGGTGCTGTCCTCGACCTACGAGCACACGCCAAACGAGTCGATGTTGTCTTTTCAACGAAGAGGAGTCCATATACGCGCGCGTATTGTTTAAGAAACTCTGGATGGTAATCGTGGATCGCTAGAAAAATCAGAGCGACTGAGCCCAGATCCAGCAACCGTGTGTAAGAGCCGAGCGGTAGAAATAGGCAGAGTGTAAGTCCAACCCGATTTCATAATCACAATTCAGTAGGAAAAAATAAAAAAGGAGGAGCATCAGAAGTAAGAGTTGGATGCCCCTCCGAAAGAAATGTTCTATCAGCCGTCCTGACCACTGCTCATATTGCTTAGTCCAGTGACTCTCGCGTACTCACACCATCTACTAAGCGCTGAATCCCCAACGGATTGGCGTTCTGCAACGCCTCGGGCAACAACGCATCCGGGTAATTCTGGAAGCACACCGGCCGCAGGAAACGATCAATTGCCAGCGTACCGACAGACGTCCCGCGCGAGTCCGACGTCGCCGGGTACGGCCCGCCATGCACCATCGCCTCGCAAACTTCGACCCCCGTCGGATAGCCGTTGAGCAAGATCCGCCCGACCTTCTCTTGCAGCAATTCAGCCAGCCAGCGGTACTCCAGCAATTCGTCCGCCTCGCCAATCAGCGTCGCCGTCAATTGCCCGCGCAGGCCCTGCAACGCCGCCGCCAACTGCGCCCGGTCCTCGACCTCGATGACGATGGTGGTTGGCCCGAAGACTTCTTCCTGAAGCAGTTCATCGCCCGTGAGCAACAGGCTGACATCAGCCTTGAACACTTGCGGTTGAGCCTGATTGCCCTGTTGCGGTTTGCCCGCCAGATGCGTCAATCCCGGATGCTCGTACAGCTCGCCCAGACCTTTGCTGTAGCTGACGAGCGCGCCGGCATTGAGCATGGTTTGCGCCGGTTGCTGGTTCATGCTGGCGCAAAAGCTTTCCAGAAACAGGCTGAACTGCGGCGAGCGCAGGCCAATGACCAACCCTGGATTGGTGCAAAACTGCCCACAACCCAGCGTCACCGATGCGGCCAATTGCGCAGCAATCTGCTCACCACGCACCGCGAGCGCTTCGGGCAGCAGGAACACCGGGTTGATGCTCGACATCTCGGCAAACACCGGGATCGGCTGCGGCCGGGTCGCGGCCATGTGGCTCAGGGCATTGCCGCCCTTGAGTGAACCGGTGAAGCCCACGGCCTGAATCGCCGGGTGCTTGACCAGCCATTCACCGACGCCACCGCCATAAATCATGTTGAACACGCCGGCCGGCATCTCGGTACGCTCGGCGGCGCGGAGGATGGCGTCTGCCACCCACTCGGCCGTCGCCATATGCCCGCTGTGGGCCTTGAACACCACCGGGCAACCGGCGGCCAGCGCTGAAGCGGTATCGCCACCGGCGGTTGAAAACGCCAACGGAAAGTTACTGGCGCCGAACACGGCGACGGGTCCTAACGCGATGCGGTACTGACGCAGGTCCGGACGTGGCAACGGCTGGCGATCCGGCAGCGCCCGATCGATACGCGCACCGTAGAAATCGCCGCGCCGCAGGACCTTGGCGAACAAACGCATCTGCCCGCTGGTGCGTGCACGCTCGCCCTGGATGCGCCCGGCCGGCAGTGCGGTTTCGCGGCACACGGTGGCGACGAAGTCATCGCTCAAAGCATCGATTTCATCGGCAATGGCGTCGAGGAATGTCGCACGTTTTTCCGCGCTCAGGTTGCGGTAGATCGGGTATGCGGCAGCTGCGGCACTGGCGGCGGCATCCACTTCGGCTTCAGTCGCCTGGAAGAAGGTGCCAGGCAACGGCTCACCGGTGGTCGCGTCGAGGCTTTGCAGTTGCAACTTACCTTCGGCGCTACGGCGACTATCGATGTAGTTGTGTCCAAGTAGCGAAGTCATGAGTGATTCCTTGACCGGCCGACAGTGCCGGTAATTAAAGACTTAAAGCGCACGCACCTGACCGGTGGCCAATGGCGGGGCACTTTCGCCGATACCGTTTTCCAACGGCGCGCCGAACTCATCGAGGCTGATCTGGAAACGATCGCCCGGTTGGGTTTTCACGCCGTCGGCAAACGACAGCGTGGCGGTGCCGAAGTAATGCACATGAACATCTCCGGGCCGCAAAAACTGCGTGTACTTGAAGTGATGGAATTCGAGGTTGGCGAGGCTGTGGCACATGTTGTCTTCGCCGCTGAGAAACTCTTTTTCCCAGATCGTTTCGCCGTTGCGCTTGATGCGGCTGGTGCCCGCCAGATGCCTAGGCAATTCACCAACACGCAGTTCCGGACCATAGGCGCAGAAGCGCAGTTTCGAATGGGCGAGGTACAAATAATTGCGCCGCTCCATCACATGATCGGAGAACTCGTTGCCCAAGGCATAACCGACGCGATACGGCTGACCGTCGTCGCCGATTACATAGAGGCCGGTGAGCTCCGGTTCTTCACCGGCGTCTTCGGCAAACGGCGGCACCGGAAAGTCTGCGCCGGGGCGCACAACGATGCTGCCGTCACCCTTGTAGAACCATTCCGGCTGCGCGCCGACCTGGCCGGCCGCTGGCTTGCCGCCCTCCAGGCCCCACTTGAAGATGCGCATGGTGTCGGTCATGCCGGCTTCAACTGCGCCGTCCTGCTGGTGCATTTTGTCCCGCGCAGAAGCGCTGCCCAAATGGGTCAGGCCGGTGCCGCTGATCAGGCAGTGGGCCGGGTCTTCGTGGTCCAGCGGCGGCAGGACATTGCCCTGCTGCAACAATTGCGCGTAATCCGGGCCTGGCTCGGTGCCACGCTGAGCGACTTCTTCTTGCAGGCTGCGCTGGGCGCGGATCGCTGCGAGCGCCAGTTCACGGGTACTGCGGGTGCCTTTCAGCACTTGGACCTGTGATCCGTCGACGAGGCCGACCTGGCGTTCACCGGCAGTGTTTTCATATTGAATCAGGCGCATGTCGGCCTCCAGAAAGTCGTGGAAGGCGCCGTACGTTTACGGCGCCTCAAGGTCACTCGATGATGTTGAAGTCACTCAGGTACTCATCGGAGATTTCCAGGCCCAGACCCGGTTTGTTGTCATCGAGCTGGATGTAGCCGTTGACCGGTTGCGGCTCGCCCTTGAACACGTAGTAAAAGAGTTCGTTGCCGACTTCGACGTCGAACACCGGGAAGTACTCGGCCATCGGCGAAGCCGTGGTGGACATGGTCAGGTGATAGTTGTGCATCTGCCCGGCGTGGGGAATCACCGGCACCGACCAGGCTTCGGCCATGGCGTTGATCTTGCGCGCTGCGGTGATGCCGCCGACGCGGTTGGTGTCGTACTGGATCACGTCGACAGCGCGGCGTTCCAGCAGGTCTTTGAAGCCGTACGACGTGAACTCATGCTCACCGCCGGAGATCGGCATGATCCCCATTTTTTTCAGCTCGATGTAACCCTCGATGTCGTCGGCAATCACCGGTTCTTCGAGCCAGCGCGGTTCGAACTCGGCGAGTTTGGGCAACATGCGACGGGCGTATTCCAGGGTCCAGCCCATGTAGCACTCGAGCATGATGTCGATATCCGGACCGGCCAGGTTACGCAGGGCGCGCACTTGCTCGATGTTCTTGCGCATGCCCGCCGGGCCGTCTTTCGGGCCGTAGCCGAAACGCATTTTCAGTGCGGTGAAACCCTGGTTCAGATAGCCTTGGGCTTCTTCGAGGAACAGGTCGAGGTTGTCGTTGGCGTAGAGCTTGGAAGCGTAGGTCCAGATCTTTTCCTTGGTCCGGCCACCGAGCAGTTTGAACACCGGCTTGTTGACCGCTTTGCCCATGATGTCCCAGAGGGCGATGTCGATCGCCGAGATCGCCGCCATGCCAATGCCTTTGCGGCCCCAGGCGTGGCTCTGACGGTACATCTTCTGCCAGATGTATTCGTTGTCGAACGGATCTTCGCCAATGGCGATCGGTGCCAGGTAGGTGTCGATGATTTCCTTGGCGACACGGGGTGCCAGGGCACAGTTACCGATACCGACAAGACCGGTGTCGGTCTCGACTTCCACCACCAGCCAGCCATGGAAGCGGAACGAACCCATGGCGTCGCCACGCTCGAACAGGATGTCACTGGCGTTAGTGCAGAAGTGCGCTTGAGGGGGAACGACTTTGCCTTTCCACTCGAAAACGCGGGTACGGATCGCTTTGATTTTCATGAATACAGTTCCTTCACTGTGAATTCAGTTGAATTGAGTCGTGTACAGGCTGTTCGCCCTGACGAAGTTGCGCTCTTTTGATGGTCCGACTTTAGCTGCGGTGTACCGGCCTGAATAATCACTTATGCTTATCCGGCGATAGCCTGTAGAAATACCTTTTTGATGAACTCCCAAATTCGGGTTATCGATAAGAAAAACTCTTGGCGTACGCTCCCTCTGCTCTTTCGAAAAAAGGGACGCACAGCGCCTTTTCAAATCAGAGCAATGAGATCGGATAGTTGAAGATCAAACGGTTCTCATCGAATTCGTTGTTGCTGAAGTCGCGACGCAAGCTGGTGTTGCGCCATGTCACCGACAGATTCTTGAAGGCGCCGCTTTGCACGACATAGGCCAGCTCGGCATCTCGTATGCTTTCCTGGCCGTCGGTGATAGCGCCGACGTGTACGTTGTCACCGCTGATATAACGGTTCATCAGGGTTAGACCGGGGATCCCGATAGCGGCGAAGTTGTAGTCATAGCGCACTTGCCAAGAGTGCTCCTGAGGATTGTCGAAGCTGGCGTTGAAGCTGTCGTTGCCTAGGCTGCCGCCGCTGGTGCCGTTGACGCGCATCCACTTGCCGTCGCCGGTGAGTTTTTGCAGGCCAACGTAGAACGTACTGCCGCCAATCTTGGCGGAGAACAGGCCCGAGTAGACCTTGTTGTCGATTTTCCCGGCCAGTTCGCTGCCGTCATCGTTGTCCTGGAAATAGCCGAGGTTGGCGCCCAAGGTCCAGTCTCCGATCGGCTGGCTATGCACCAGGTTGACGAACTGCTGGTTGTAGATGTTTTCTAGCTCGGCATGCCAAAGGCCGATCTGAGTGCGCTCCTGGTTGAAGCGATACTCCCCACCAGCGAAATTGAAACGATCCGACAGCGCTTTATCGACACCCATGTCTTCCATGCTCGCGTCGTTACGCTGGCTGGTGCCACGGAACTGGCCACCATAGAGGGTTAGGCCGGCGATCTCTTTGGAGGTGACCTGGGCCCCCTCAAAAGTCTGCGGTAATGAACGGCCGTCATCGGCTCTGAGGATCGGCAGCACCGGGCGCCATTCACCCACCTTCAGCTCGGTGTTCGACAATTTGACCTTGCCGGCAACAGCCAGGCGACCGTAATCATCGGCTGGACGGCCGTCGTCATGGATAGGCAGCAGGCCGGTACCACTTGTGCCTTTACCACCGTCGAGCTTGAACGCCCCCAGACCCAGCATATCCACACCGAAGCCGACTGTGCCCTGAGTGAAGCCGGAGCGTGCATCGAGGATGAAACTTTGGGTCCATTCGGCGGCCTTATTTTGCGGATAAGACGGATCGACGAAATTGCGATTCATGTAAAAGTTGCGTACTCCAAGAGTGACCTTGGCGTCTTCGACAAAACCATGTTCGTCGGCCAGCGTCGATGACGCGCAGATAGCCAGCGCTACGCCGAGGGCGACGCTCGTCAGGATTGGTTTCGGAAAGTCAGTCGCTACGGTTACGGAGTCAGCCATTATTGTTGTGCTCCCATCTTTTTTTGGACAAAGCCGTCCCCTTCGGGCTGGTGAGGCCCGATGACGTGATGCACCGAAGGGGTCAGGCAAGTTGATCGGCCAAAGTCGGCCGTTAATCACGCAGCCACTTGCATGGTGCGTAAAAGCGATCAGCCGCTCGGATGGCCCGACTCAATCGCCGGGCTATTACTCATGGCTCGATACTGGGTGGCCATCTTCACAGCGGACCATGGGGAAACGGTCCGAAACGCGCTCGTCGATAGCCCTCAGGGTCATCGGGGAAATGCTCTGGAATGGCAAATCCCGCCGGACGGAACGTCGGATTGGGGTATAGGCCGATCCGCTGGGGATTATGCCGACGCGGCAACTCACTGTTGATGTAAGCCGCGATGTCATAGGCCTCATCAATCTTCAGCTGTGGCGCAGAAGCGCTACTTCCAAAAGGCATGTTGGCGTAGATGAAGCGGGTAAGCAGCGGCACCATGTACATATGCCCACCATCGTCGTAAGTATCATCTCCGGCGATAGGCGGGAACAGATAGCCGCCACCTTTGGCAAAGTCCTGTGCTGGCATTCCCTCGCCCTTAACGCCGTGGCATTGGGTGCAATGCGCGGCGAACAGTCCTTGCCCCTGTTTAGGGTCGGCAGCGCGATCGGGCATGTTAATTGGCAACAGACCAGTGCCCGTCACGGCTATGCCCGGCTTACCTTGGCCACCCAACCAACGCAGGTAAGCAACGATGGCCTGCATTTCCGGCTTCTGTGGCGTCAGTTCGACTTCGCCTTTACCAAACATTCCGGCAATCCGCTGTTCCAGCGAAATGACCTTCATGCTTTTCGGATCTAGCTTGGGATATTCGTTGACGGCATTAACCAACGGCAGTGCGTAGGGTTTGCTGCCCGGCAATCCGGAAGGTCCTGCCTCATGACAGTTGGTGCAGTTGAGGTTGTTACGCGAATAACGCTTGCTGTGATCCTCCGCGAGCGGTCCGGCCAACTGAGTGGTTTGCTGCATCAACTTCATGCCATAGCGAATCAGCTCGCCCTCGGCCCCCTGTGGAATAGTCTCCATTTGCGGGACGGTCCAGGGTTGCACTGGACGCGATGCGAAGCTTTGGAACAATGCAGCCGCCTGCTTGCTGTCCGGCATGCTGCCAGGGATTAAGGCAGGAGGCTCCTCCGCCATGCAAGGCACGCCTATCAGGCTGCAGAGCAGCCCTGGCCAAAGGGCACAGATGAGAAATTTTCTGAACATTGCTGGTCCTCTTATTATTGTCGTTCGGCATGGACGCGGCGCATCAACTCTGGCATCCCCGCGTGTTCAGCGTGATGGCATAGAGCGAGGTGGATGCCGTGATAAACAGACGGTTACCTTCAGCTCCCCCGAAGGTGCAATTGGAGATTTTCTCCGGCACCAGGATCTTGCCCAGCAGACATCCGTCGGGGGCATAGACCTGGATGCTGTCCTGCGAGCTGACGTACAGCCAACCTTGCTGATCGATGCGAAATCCATCGGGCAATCCTGGTTCGATCACAGCAAAAAAACGGCCATTGACCAGACGCCGACCGTCGAGCACATCGAACACACGGATGTGATGGCAACCGTCTGCGGCATGGGACGCCGAGGTGTCCGAAACGTAGAGCAATGTCTCGTCAGGTGAGAACGCCAGGCCATTGGGTTTCTCGAAGTCATCGGCCACCCTGCTCAGCTCATTGCTCAGTGGATCGAAGCGATACACATGGCAACCGTCCTGCTCACTCTCCGCCCGGTAACCTTCACGATCACTCATGATTCCGTAGGCCGGGTCGCTGAACCAGATGCTGCCATCGGACTTGACCACCAGATCATTCGGGGAATTGAGCCGGGCGCCTTGATAGCGGTCGACCAGTACCTCCACCCGGCCGTCGCTCTCGGTGCGCGAAATGCAGCGACGGCCGTGCTCGCAAGTGACCAGCCGACCGTCACAGCCGCGGTAGTTACCGTTGCTGAAATGCGCCGGTTGACGGAACACGCCAAGGCCCTCATCGGCCGACCAGCGCAGCATGCGGTTGTTGGGAATATCGCTCCAGACCACGCAACTTTGCTCGCCGATCCACACCGGGCCCTCGCCCCACTCCGCCCCCGTACAAAGCTGCTCAAGGCGACTGTCCGGGTTCAAGATGCGCTGCAGCCTTGGGTCGAATATCTCGATGTTTTTCATGGCTCGGTCCTTAATGCTTCCAGATTTTGCTGTAAGCCGCGGCGTAGCCATTGTCCGGATCGAAGGTGTTGCGCTCCCCACCGTCGAACTCCACGTTCTGCGGTGTTACCAGGTGCACCGCGGTCACATAGCCGCTTGGCTGCTCGCCGGCGAAGGCCCGGTTCAGTTCGTCAATCAACTGCCAACCGTGCAGGTTGAGTGGCTCCGGCACTGTCGCTACCTGATAGCGAGACTTGCGGATGCGCTGGAATGCCGACTCGCTGCCGTCCCCGGCCGACAGGCTGAAAGGCGGCTGGTCGGGCTTGCGTCCCACCCGACTCAGAGATGGACCGATGAAGTCGAAATACAGGTCGTTGATGCCCAGCGCGTAGTTCCACTTGTCACCATGACGCTGCAGTAGCGAGGTGGTCAGTTGCGGCATGCGCGTCGAGGTTTCGGCTAATGGCGTGTCTTGCACCTCCAGCAACGAACAACCGGAGCATTGCTTGATCACTTCAGCCATGGCGTCCGATTTGGCGGTCGCGACGGTGTACAGCGAGTCGGTAAAGATCACCACGCCGGCCTTGCCGTCGGATTGCGCCACGGCGTAATAAGCCGCGATTTTGGCAACCTCGGTCGGGTCAGTGGTGACATTGACGAACAGTCCCTCCGCGGGCATTGCACCGGCCCCTGGCCCGGCGTGCCAGCCCACCATCGGAATGTTCGCCGCGCGAACCTTGCTGATGGCAGCAGCCTGTTCATGGGCATCGAAGCCGCCAAGAATGATGCCGTCGGGCTTCAGTGCGAGGGCCTGGTTCAATGCAGCCGTACGCCCGGAAATGCTGCCCTGGCCGTCCAGCACTCGGAGCTTCCAGCCAATGGCTCTGGCAGCATCCTGTACCCCCTCGCTGACCCCCAGTACGCCGCTGTTGCGCAAATCCGCGGCGACAAACAGCACTTGCTTGTCGGCCTGAGCCGCCGGACCGGTGATCGGCCCATTCCAGTGGTGCCAAGGCTGAGTTGCATCGGCGATCCGCTGCTTGGCTTGTTCGACGAAATCATCGGCAAACGCCGACATCATGACAGACAGGGCAAGCAATCCGGAGACCAGGGTGCGACTGAAAACAGGCAAAGTCATAGCGTTCTACTCCGAAAGAGTGGAAAAAATATTTGAGCTTTTGTTGGTCTGAAGCGCGCCAGTTCTGGCGCGCAGATCAATTCGCTGCGCTACGTGTATTGCGCACGCGCGTCCGTCGACGTCCGGAATAACCAGCGATACCGATCGCCAGCAACAAGGTGACGCCATTGAACAGTGGCTCGACGAAGAAGGCCCCGCCCAACTGCTGAATACCGGCAATCCCCACCGCCAGAACACCCACACCGATTAACGTGCCCCAGACATTGACCCGTCCCGGACGGATGGTGGTGGAACCCAGAAATGCACCGACCAGCGCCGGCAACAGAAACTCCAGACCTACGCTGGCTTGGCCGATTTGTAACTTGGAAGCCAGTAGCACGCCAGCCACCGCAGTCAGCAGGCCCGACCCCATGAAGGCACCGATCACATAACGGCGGCTGGGAATACCGTTCAACTCGGCCGCTCGCGGGTTAGCGCCGATGGCATAGAGAAACCGGCCAATGGGCAGAAACTCGGTCACCACCCACAACACCAGCGCCAGGCCCATGACGTAAAAGGCACAGACCGGCAAACCAAACAGCATGGCGCCATTGAGCTGGATGAAACCGTCGGGCAACTCGCCGAACACCTGCCGTCCACCGCTGTGCCACAGCGCCAAGGCATAGATCACCGTGCCGGTGCCGAGCGTGGCGATAAACGAGTCGATTTTTGCCATTTCCACCAGCAGACCATTCAGAAACCCGAACAGCAGGCCGGCGGCCAAGACCACCAGAACCGCCGCAGGCCAGGAAAAGCCGTAGCGGGTTTGCAGGCTGATCACCAGGATGTGCCAAAGCACAATTCCGTAGCCAACGGTCAAATCGATCTTGTTCGTCAGCATGGGGATCATCGCTGCCAAGGCGAGGATAGCGATGATCACCTTGTCGCTGAGGATCGAGTTAAGGTTAAGCAACGTCGGAAAGGTATCCGGCAGCAGCACGGAGAAAAACAGGATCAGCAACAGCATCAATACCGGCATACCGTAAACCGGCAATAGGCGCGAAAAATCCCGGGACAGAACGCTCGGATTTATCACCGGAGCGGTGTTATCAGTTTTCATGGCAATCCTTCTATTGTTATTGGTTTTTGCACAGGGCTGAGGCGCACGGCCAGATCAAGTCAGCCCACCCGTCAACGAACGTCAATGGCCTGCTGGTTCACTGGCGGAGGCATACTCAAGCAAACTGTTAACCGACAGCTGATCCTTGCCGAGGCTGGCAACTACTTTCGCGCGACTGAACACCAGTGCCCGGTGGGCGATGTTGGCCACCTCCTCGAAGTCGGTGGAAATCAGCAACACCGCCAGCCCCTGCTCCAACGCACACTGGATCAGCCGGTAAATCTCAGCCTTGGCGCCAACGTCGACCCCGGCCGTAGGCTCCTCGAGAATCAGCACGCGATCGGTGATCTTCAGCCAACGCGCCATTACCACCTTTTGCTGATTACCGCCGCTAAGGGTTTCCACTGGACACTCGGTATCGTTGGGACGCACACCAAATCGACGGACCAGCTCATCGGCTTGTTGCCGCTCGCCCTGCGGGGCGATCCAGCCAAAGAGTCCGAGTCCACTGGCTACCGGATTGAGGTAGAGATTCTCGCGCACCGACATCGGCATCGTGAGCGACTCTCCACAGCGGTCGCCAGCAACCAGACCGAGGCCTTGACGCATGGCCGCCTGAGGGGAGGTCGGACGCAGCAGCGCACCATCGAGCAGGACTTGGCCCGCCACCATGGGTTGCAGACCAAACAAGGCACGGCCGATGAGTTCCTGACCAGCACCACGCAAACCGGCCAGCGCGAGAATCTCGCCAGCATGCAGCTCAAAGGACAACCCGTCGACCGGACCGGTCTGCAAGTCCTGCACCTGTAGCACCAGCGGACCATTGCGCACCGGGGCGGCCAGATAAAGCTGCTCCGGCTCGCGGCCGACGATCTGTCGCACCAGGTCCTGCGGGTCGGTATCTGCGATAGCCTTGCGGCACACCAACTGACCGTCGCGCATGACCGCTACCTGATCGGCCACGCGAAAAATCTCGTCCAACCGGTGCGACACATAGATCATCCCCACACCCCGCTCGCGCAACCGCTTGAGCACCTCGAACAGACGCTCGGCATCGTCCGCCGGCAGGCTCGCGGTCGGCTCGTCGAGGATCAGTAATTCGGCGTCCATAGCCAGCGCCCGAGCGATGGCAATCAGGGATTTTTGCGTACGCTCCAGCTCTCCGACCGGCGTGTCTGGATCGATGCTGCCATCCACCAGCGCTAACGCCTCGCGAGCCTTGCGCCGCACCTGAGCCCAGTCGATCAAACCGAGGCGACGAGAAAAACCGCAACTGAACGCAATATTTTCTGCAGCGCTGAGCGAGTCGATCAGTCCAAGATCCTGGTGGATGAAAGCGATACCACAGCGATCGGCCTCGCTCTCGATCGGCCGCCCCTTGAACAGGATGCGACCTTCGTCCAGGCCATGTACGCCAGCGAGCATTTTGATCAGGGTAGATTTGCCCGCGCCATTCTCCCCAAGCAGGGCCAGCACACTGCCGGCCTCTACTTGCAGGCTGACCCGATTGACCGCAAGGGTTCGGCCAAAGCGTTTGCTGACATTCTCGTAATACAGGAGCGGCAATCCCGCAGACTGCAGTGACTCACTGAGCATTTTGTTGTTTTCCTTATTATGATTTTTGCATCCCGCTACAGCGTAATCCGGTAAAAACGCTGAGCGTTTCGCCAGAAGAAAGCCTCACGCTGCCCCGCGTCGTAACCCTCGAGCATCGCATCCATGGACCGCACCAACTCGTCATAACCGATACGTAAGCCGGCCACCGGAAAGTTGCTGGCAAACAGGCAACGTTCAATACCGAACAGCTCCAGGGTTTCGCGCACCACCACGCGGTTGCCTTCCAGCGTCCAGGGTTGATCGCGCAAACCCAGCTCGGACACTTTCACCCAGACATTCGGCTGCGCCGCCAATGCCCGCATGCCACTGCGCCAGCCTTCGAGACCGGCGGCGCTACGGTCCCAGGGAAAGCCCATGTGGTTGAGCACGATCGGCACCAGGGGAAACGCCGCGGCCACTTGCGCGGCCTCAGCCAGGTGCCAGTAAGGCACGCGCAAGTCCCAGCTCAACCCGTACTTGGCCAGTAGCGCGAAACCGCGCAACCAGGCCGGATCCTGCATGCTGCCCGGCTGGCCGCGCACACTGGCGGCCAGTTCGGGGCTGGCCGCAGTGATCGGCTTGCTGCGGATACCCCGCAGCAGCGGGTAGTTCAGATGACCATCGAGAATCTCTTCGCAGTTGTCATGGTGGAACCAGACATGCGCCACCACCGCATTGGGAAAGCCATAGCGCGCATGTTGCTCATGGACCCAACGGGTCTCCGCGACCTGGAAGCCCCGATCATGCTCGGCCTCACAGTGCACGGTAGCCAGTACCCGGTGTCCGGCGCTGTCGGCGAGATAGTCCGGCGCCAGGTAATTACGCCGTAGCGCACTGTAATCACCCAGAAAGAACGCCGGGTCCGCGGGTTCCTGTAGCCAGGGGTACCTATGGCTATCCAGATCCCATAAGTGGTGGTGGGCGTCGATCAGGGTGATGGGAGCGTTGCCTTCCACCTCCAGGCCCAGACGTTCGTGCAGGCTGCGTGGCATTTCATTGTCCCCTGGGAGCACAGTCTGGTCTGGCAGACCGCGATGAAGGATTCGTCACGGCGGTCATGTTGTTTTCGTATTCAACGCTCAGCGAACGATGACCTGCGACACATCCGGCTCGAGCAGGGTTTCGAAGTAGCGCTCGAAGGTCCAGTTGTCCAGATTGAGCATGCCGACTCGCTGATCCTTGAGTGTGACGAATGCCAGATTGCGGGTCGGATGCAGGCTCATGGCGATAGCCGCACTGTCCAGTTCGATACGGTGAATTTCCTGCAAATCAGCGTTGAATACCGAGATCGACTGTTCACCGTAGTTGGTCACAAAGAGGCGATTCTGGCGATCACGGTAGATGCGCGTCGGGTCGGCGCCAGTTCGACCGCGATGCACGACCTGCAGGGTCTCCACATCGATGGCGACGATGCTGTTGTCGCCACGGGTGGTCACGTAAAGCGTGCGCTCGTCCTGGCTGAAGCAGTTGCCTTCGGGCTGGCTGCCGGGCTGCAGCGGCAGCGGTGCGATAGTCGGGTCCTGAGGCTTAAGGCGGGTCACGGTGTTGCTCAACAGATTGAGCGCAAAGCCCGTTTCACCGTCACGGGTCAGTGCCATCAGGTGACTCTTGTAGCCGCCTGAAGGGATTGCCCGGTCAGGGACATTGCGCAGTTGCGGCTGATCGAAAATCAGCAGGGTCGAGTGCCCTTCGCTGAGCACGTAGAGACGATCCTGTTGGTCCATCGCCAAACCGTGCGGACGAAAGTACGGCCAGATGTCCAGGGTGCGCACGTGCTCACCCTTCTCCAGATCGATGACAAACACCGAGCAGCCACCCTCGCCTTTGTGGCTGGAAGTTTCGATGCCGTAATGACCGACATAGGCAAAGCGGTTCTGCGAATCGACGACGAACTCGTGGGGGAAGTCCGGCAAGCGAATATGCTTGATGGCTTCGCCGCTGGCGACATCGTAGAAGCTGAAGGTGTGGGCGCACTTCTGCACCAGCAAAAGAATTTCCTGACTCATGGTTTGACTCCTCATTCGTTATGCGCAGATAGTTGGCTTAAGCTTTTTCGCATTTGGCTGGCAGGATCCACGCTAGCAATGCAGCCAGTGCCACTGATATCGCCAGGCTGTAGACACCGACACTCTGGTCATACTGGGAGATCAGGACGCCGACAAAATAAGGCCCGCAGAAACCGCCTAGGTTACCCAGGGCATTGATCACACCGCGCGCACCGCCGGCCACTTCGGCACTGAACAACTTCGCTGGAATGGTCCAGAAGACGCCGGCTGCCGATTGCAGAAAGACCCCACAGCCGACCAGTGCTGCGAAGGACCACCACATGTGCTCCCGCAGAGTGACGGAGAGAAACAGGCACAGTGCGAAGCAGGCCAGCGGCACGACGATGAACACTTTGCGCTTGCCGCTACGGTCAGACAGGTTGGAGAACAGCAGCATGCCGAACATGGCTCCGATGTACGGCAGGGTGGCCAACATGCCAACCATGCCCATACCGCTGTGAGTCAACTCTTTCAGGATGGTCGGCAACCACAAGGTGTACCCGTAAATGCCCGCCTGATAGAAGAAGTTCAGCGCGATCAGATGCCACATGGTTCTGTCGCCCAGTATGGTTTTTAACGAAACGCTCTCAACCTGTTTGCCCTGGATAGCACGCTGCTCTTCGCGCAACGTCGTGATCAGATAGTCCCGCTCTTCCTTGGAGATCCATTTCGCCTCTTGCGGACGGTCGCTCACCGTCAGCATCCACAACACCATCACCACTGCCGACAGCAGCCCTTCGATGATGAACAGCATGCGCCAGTCCAAAGCGGAAATAATCCAGCCCGACAAGGGTGCGGTGATGATCCCGGCCAACGGAACGAACATGATCACGATGGCATTGGCACGACCACGTTCCTTGTCCGGGAACCAATTGCTGATCATTGTCAGCACCACCGGTAGCATGCCGCCTTCGGCCACCCCCAGGGCAAAGCGCAGGAAGAGCAGTTGGTAGTGGTTGGTGACCAGACCACTCAATACCGAGATGACGGCCCAGGCCAACAACGACCAGCCAATGAACTTCTTGCCGCTGCCATGCACTGCCAGCTTTCCACCGGGCACCTGCAGAAAGAGATAACCGATAAAGAAAATGCCACCGGCCAATCCCATCATGCTGGCAGTGATACCTAGCTCCGTCGCCATGCCGCCGGGCATGGCAAAGGCAATGTTGATCCTGTCCATGTAGGAAATGATGCAAGTGATCAGTATTGGCGGGATAACCCTCAACCAACGTGTATTAGGGATAGCCGGACTGTCTGCGGCGGCGAGCGTGCTGGTGTTCATCATCGGGTACCTTTTATTGTTTTAGCGGAGCACTGGAGCGGTACGCGGCGCTTTCGGCTTAACGCCGGCCGCTGCCCATCCGGCAGGCGATCTCGAAAGCCTGGCGGATGGCTCCGACATTGGCCTTGCCCTGCCCGGCGATATCGAAGGCGGTTCCATGTGCCGGTGTGGTGATGGGAATCGGTAATCCACCCTGCACGGTCACCCCGCGGGAGAACCCCATCAACTTGATCGCGATCTGCCCTTGGTCGTGGTACATGGTCACCACCGCATCGAAAGCTTTGGCATCGCCCTGAACCTTGAGAAAAATGGTGTCGGCCGGATAAGGGCCATCGGCGTCGATCCCCTGCTCCCGCGCGGTCTTCACCGCTGGGCCAATGATGTCGAGCTCTTCACGGCCGAAACTGCCGTTGTCACCGTTGTGCGGGTTGAGCCCACAGACACCGATCCGTGGCTTGGCGAGACCGTTGCGCTTGAGCGCCGTGTCGATCAGCTCGATGGCTTCCACGACCCTGGCTTGACTGAGCAATCCCGGCACCTCGGCAAGTGCCACATGAGACGTCACTCGCGATGTCCAGAGGTTGTCGAGGACATTGAACTCGCAAAACGGCCCGTGGAAATCTAGGTACTCGGCGAACCAGTGCAGCTCGTCGCTATGGGTCATGCCCGCCATGTGCAACGAGGTCTTGTTCAACGGGCCAAACAGCAGTGCGTCAGTGGTCCCCTGCTGAGTCAGGCGCAGACCTGTTTCCAGAGTGTCCAGACAGTACTGACCGCCAATGGCACTAGCCTCGGAACGCGGGAACTCGCCCTGCGCTGCGCCGCGATATTGATAGAACAGAGGGGTGTCATCACTGAAATCCAGGGACTCCAGTGAATCGATGGTGCGATAGGGAAAGGTGCAACCGGCGATGTCCATGCCAAGGCACATCTGCGCCTCGTCGGCGATCAACAGCAGATGGGCTTTGGAGCGCACATCCGATTCGGCGAGCAAGCGGGCGATCAGTTCCGGACCGATTCCAGCCGGATCACCCAAAACAAGGGCGATCTTCGGTTTGTACGATTGAAGGTTTTCTGACAGCTCGCGCTGAACAGTACTTGAATGGGCCATGTCGCAAACCTCAGCCTTTATTTTTATAGTTAAGGCAATGAAGGCATAACTGCTTTCCCGCCTCCCGGTAGGACGAACTATCGGAGAACAGGCGATAACCGTCTAATCAAAGCTTCTGATAGGGTGATCACCTCAGGGTATAAGCGAAAAGCTAACGACCTAGCTCTAGTCCGAGCAGGGTCGCTTGTATCCATGAAAGATCCCATCTCAAGCATCCGCTTGCCTATAATTCAAGCTGACATAACCGTGGGCTATCACCATATTTATTTTTTTGACTAGACGCTCGATACATAGCCCCACACACTCATCCTGCCGCAAGACGCGGTGATACCTTGCAAGTTGCACTAGGGTTCGTTGCCGCCATCCACGTTTGATGATGGAAAAATGGCTGCCTGAACAGCAACCACTGGCAGCGCCGGAGATCTCTTTCAGGCTTGCCGCCACCCCATTGCCGAGCCGAACCCATGACCCGAATTCCCGATGCCAGCGTGATACACAGCCGCTTGCGCCTGCGCCAATTGCGGCTGATGCTCGCTTTGGAGGAGTTTGGCTCTCTACGCCGCGCCGCCGAAAATATCGGAATGACCCAACCCGCAGCGACCAAAATGTTGCATGAGGCCGAGGGAGTACTCGGTATCGAACTGTTCGAGCGTTTATCTCGTGGCATGCGCCCCACACCGTTCGGAGAAACTGTTACCTACTACGCTCGTATGGTTTTCGCCGAACTCAGTGGCATGCGTGAAGAGTTGGTTGCGCTGGAATCTGGCAATCTTGGCCGGGTCACCGTCGGGGCCATTCCAGCCCTGGCCTCGGGCTTACTGACACGGACTATTGCAACCTTAAAGAAAAGTCATCCACGACTGTCGATGAGCATTCAGGTCGACACCAGTGACGTACTGGTGAATGCGTTGCTTCAGGATCAACTGGATTTGGTACTAGGAAGGATTCCACCCGGAGCGCGGTCCGAAGAGTTGCTCTTCGACAGCCTTGGCGAAGAGCAACTATGTGTCATCGCCGGAGCGCAGAATCCCTTGGCCCAAGCCACGCAATTGACCTGGGGAGAACTACAGAACATGACTTGGGTTCTGCAACAACAACCCAGCCCGATGCGCACAATCATCAACCAGGTATTTCACAACGCACGGGTCGATGTCCCCAGCAGCATCGTCGAAACCACATCAATCATGACCCTGCTTTCGCTGATCCAACACACCGACATGCTCGGCGTTACACCACTCTCGGTGGTCGAGGACTACCCTGGACGTCACCTACTGGCCATTCTGCCGATTAGCTTCGAACCGCGCTTGCCGCCGTTCGGTCTGATCACTCGTCGTCATCGGATAATGTCATCAGCCATGCAAGCCTTCATCAGCACCGTGAAAGCTGAACACCAGCTGAAAATATCCACAAGCGTATCAGACACATAAATAAGCTGGTTTGGGTGGAGGCCGCGATGCCATACAGAAACAGTACAACCTCCGAGCCCTCTCGCAACACCGCCAAAGCTGCCACGACAGCCATCGCCGTGAGAGAGGATTCCCCCATCTGATACTGCATCTCCGATTACTCGCACCCGGACGGCCAGTTCGCGGCCGTGAACGACCATCCACAGGTTATGCCAACCCAGCATGATGACCGTTATGATCAGAATGACTCCATTAAGCACTTCCTGGCCGAAACCGGAGAGCGCATGGGTAATAGTTTCGGCAAACAAGGCGAGTAAGCCAGCACCGATGAGACCGGCTAGGATGCCAGCAGCGTGAACTCGTTTCTGCGGCAAATGCCTTGAGTGGCCGCCAGTAAGATACCCAAGATGATACCGGCCTCGAACACTTCTCGGAAACGATCAGCAGACTAGCGAGCATCATCGTGCACCTTGCCAGGCTTTACGGTGACAGTGCCAATTACACGGTTCGGTGAGTGTTCAGGTAGCTTAATATGTCGGCGGTTTGGTCAGACGTAGGACATATTCGAACAAGTCCCTACGTGTGCTGAAGTAGGTCTTTACCAAGTTCGCAACAACTCGTCCCTTCACCATAGATTCGCTACTATGTTTGCCCGCGTACCTTGTCTGCGGATTTCTTCATTCTGGAGCCCGAATGCCTAATCAAAAGGACATCGCCGCCGAAAGCGGCGCACCGATGATTCCTGAACAGCGCCGTGAATTGATGCTGCGGCAGTTGCGCAAGCATCAGGTGCTGAGCGTTCATCAATTGATGGACATGTTCGACTGTTCGCACATGACCATACGCCGCGATATCGCGTTGCTGGAGCAGGAAGGACGTGTTTACTCGGTAACGGGTGGGGTACGAATCGCCAGCCAGCTGCACAGTGAGCCCAGCCATCAGCTCAAGGCGGTGGTGGAGTTGCCGCAGAAGCAGGCCATGGCCAAGCTCGCCGCCCGGCTACTGCATGCTGATATGACGATTTACCTGGATGCGGGAACCAGCACGCTGGAGATCGTCCCCCACATCAAGGCACTGTCCGGCATGACCGTGGTGACCAACGATTTCGGGATTGTCCAGGCGCTGATCGATGCGCCCCATGTCACGGTGATTCATACCGGCGGGCAATTGGATCACTCCAATCAATCGTGCGTGGGCGGTCTGGCGGTGGCCACCTTGCGTCAGGTCGTCACCGATATCGCCTTCATCTCCACCAGCTCCTGAGATTTGCGTCGCGGCCTCACCACGCCTTCGGCCCTGAAGGTGGAGGTCAAGCAAGTCGCGATGCAGTCGGCCTCGCAAGTAGTACTGGTGGCCAGCAGTTCGAAGTACGGCACGTTCAGCATGTACCGGATCGCCGGGCTCGAACAGTTCGACATCATCCTCAGCGACGACGCGCTGACCCCCGCCGCGGTCGATAGCATCCGTAAGCAGGGTGTCGAGCTGTTGCTTCCGTCTGACAGTTCTCCGGCCTGAAACGCATCCTGTCTGCCACGGAACTAGCTCAAAGGGGCCATGTAGTCTCGTATGCCTTATAATGCTTGCATGCATATTGGCAGCCATGCAGAGGCGCAAAGCCCAGTATCGGCCAAATGTCCATGACGGCGCCAACGTCGCCAGTTTATGAATAGCACGCGATTCCAATGGGGGAGGACAGCAGGTGTACAGCCATGCAATCTCTCGACAGAGCATTACTCAGCGATATCCTTCCTGCGGAAGTGTTCCGGAATATGTCCGCTTTCGGAGCCCTCTCGGACTATTTCGTGGAGCAAGTACTGGCGGGCGGTGAGTTGATCAGATTAGCGGAAGGCGAGATGCTCTATCGCCAGGGAGAAAGTGCAGGTTGCTTCTATGTCGTTCTAAAGGGGCATGTGAAGATCTATCAGGACACCCAAGCCGGTTGCAAAATCATCCGAACGACAAATGAGGGGGAAAGCGTCGGGTTTCCCGCAATGCTGGCGATGCGGCCAAGACTCTTTAATGGCGCAGCGACCGGCGAATGCATAGCGCTTAAAATTTCCTGTCAGTTTCTATACAGCCTTCATGAACTGGATAGCCTGCAGTACGAAATATTTTTTATGAACCTTTCTCGTGATATGAGTCGCTTCATGAGTGATTGCGCGCGCCACTCATCCACATAACAAGAGATTGTTGTTTGAGACAGTTGCCACCATCGCGCGCAGGCCAAAAAGCTCGTTGAAGATCACTGCAGTGTTGACGCCAATGCCGAATTGCCCCACGTGCTGACGCTCAACTAACCCACCTTAAAATCGGCTCAAACCCACCAAAGGTAGTGGTTCGCGAGGAATCGGACCGGGTCAGTGATATCTCGGCAACTGGGTCAGTTCGGCGTCGGCGCCAACAGCATTCGGATTCAAATTTCACGTAGCAGCGTGTAAAAAGGCGCTGTCATCGATCAGTCTTCGGGCAGTTTGAGAAAACCGACTCTTTCAACAGCATCGGCCATTGGCACTCATTCCATGCAACTCAACCCATCAGTACGGTGGCAAACGCTTCGGTGTCGTACTTTCCTGCCACCGTGCACACCTCCGGCAGTACCAGCCAAGGCTATTTGCGTCTGATCTAGGCACGCACCACTTGCATCCCGGGTGCCGCCGTGGTCTCGTTGAACTGCCGGGTACCACACACGCAGTAGGCATACTACGTCGACGTCTGCCAGTCGTGCTCGTGCACATGAGTGCAGGGCTCGCCATTCACGCGCACCGCCTCTGCCGCGTACAACAGTGCAGGCCGAACGCGCTACCGCTCCAGCGCTGGCAATTGAGGCGATGACAGGCATACAGTGTTGCCACTGACCGGCCGGCGAATACCTGGATCAATCTCAAGCAACTCCACAAGCAACGGATCACCCAGGCGCAGCCCGCCTCGCGCAGCCAGAGGCTGCCGTGCTGATAATGTCTAGGACAGTGAAGACCAATAAGAACTTTGACGGCGGCGCGGCGCCCCCCCGTCTGCAATCTAAGGTTCAGAGCTTCAGATTGAGGGACACGTAAGCGGTTCGTCCCGGTGCTGGCGAAAACATAGGCTGGTTGTCGCCGCCCCAGAAGAAGTTGTCGTACCAGACGTACTCGTACTCTCTGTTGGTCAGGTTCTTCAGTTGTAGATCCAAGCTTGTGGTTTCGGAAAGGGTGTAGCGCACGTTGGCGTCCAGCACTGCATAACCACCGTACTTGCCTTGTTGGTTCAGAGAGTCGATGTAGTAGTCGCCCTGAGCCCTGGCCTGGAGGCCGAAGCGCCAGTCCTGATTGAATTGGTAATCGGTACCAAGGTTGCTGATATAGCGCGGCGTGGAGAACACTTCCTTGCCCGCCAGAGACTCGCCATCGGAGGTGTACGCGCTGACCACCTTGGCTTCCTGTATAGCGTGGGATCCCCAGAGGCTCCATCGTTCGGTGATGTTCGAAGTAAATTGGAGGTCAATACCGCGTCGCCTGGTTTCCCCCAAGCCTACGGTGGTACCGGTGCTCGGCATGTTTGCCACTTCGTCAGTGGCATCCTGCTGCCAGACTGCGATGCGCGCTTCGGTGCCACTAACCGGGGTAAACTTGATGCCCACTTCCTTGCCGGTGTTGATGGACGGATCGAAGCTCTTCTGCCCGGCCGCTATGTAGGCCGGCCCGCTGGAACCCGTGAGTATCTGGAAGGTTCGACCCCAGTTGGCGTAGAGGTTGATGTTCGGGGTCAGGCTGTAAACCACGCTCAGCTTGGGCTGCTGAATCCAGCCGTATTCTTGCAGGTCGGCGTCAACGCCATCCGGCAAGTTGGTTTCACCATAGAACCGATCCACCCGAAAGGCCGGGATGATCTTTAGCGAATCGATGGGCTCAATCACTGCCTGTATGTAGGCGCCGAAGTTGTCGAGGGTGTAGGCGTCGTCGTTCTGGATCCGCGCCGGGGTGACGTCGAAGTCGGTGGGCACGCTATAGTTGTAGCGGTAGCGGCGGTATTCGTTGTCCTGGTGCTCGAAGTTGATACCGCCATCCAGGGTAAGCCCACCGGTGGCGGCCCAGACAACATTGCTCAGCATCCCGGTCTGCCGTTCATCCCATTGGCGACGCTGGCGCGGGGCATTGCCAGCTGGGTAGCTGGTGAAGGTCATTTTCCGGTCGTCTTCGTAGCTGTTGTAGTAGAGCTTATTACTCAGGCTCAGGTCGTCGCGCATCTGCCAATCGAGATGTACCGCCACCTGCTTCATGTCACGGTCGTCGCCGTCGTTGGCGTTCTTTGGAGCCGAATCGGTGCGGCTGGCATCTAATTCCGCTTTGGTCATAAAACCTGACTCCTCAGCCTCGTGGTGATAGAGGCGGGTTACTAGACCGAGCTTAAGCAGGCCCTCGTCATCGGCATAGAACCACTTTCCGCTCAGGGAGTACTTGTCGGACTCATCATGGTCGCGAAAGCCATCGGAGTCCTGCTTGGCGAGAAAGTAGTTCTGCGCGAAGTTCCCCGACTCGCGGCCCACCGCCAGTTGCAACTCGCGAGTGTTGAAACTGCCGTAGGTCAGACGGCTGTCGGTGTAATTGCCGCCCTGGCGGGTGACAAAGTTGATATTGCCGGCGATGTTGTGCAGGCCGTAGCGTGGGTCGTTAGTGCCGCGCACCACCTCGATATAGTCGATATCGAGGGGGAACACCATGTCGATGAAGCGCTGGTTGCCGCTGTTGACGTTACTCGGAACCCCGTCGATCAGCGTCTTGATGCCGTTAATGTAGCCCTCGCCATTGAAGGCACGAAAGGTGACCTTGCCGGATTCGGCGCCCTGACGGGTTTCCGTCAGTTGGATGCCAGGCATCTGGCCCAGTAGCTCCCAGCTGTTCATCACGCTCTTGTCTTCGATTTTATCGGCGCCGAGTACATCCACCGAGGTCAACACGCTGCTGCCAGTCTCTAGCGGCTGGCCGGCGTTGCCATCCACATGAATCTCGCCGAGGGTAATGGTAGATTCTGCGGATTGCGCGGCGAGGCTATCCCCGCTGGCTAGGGCGGCGAGCACGGCAAGGGGAGCCAGATTGTTCTTCATGCATGTTCCTTGTAGTGATTGTCCCAGGTACCAGACACAGCGCTTCGCCGTCAGCTTTCGCGCGCCGACTGGCAGGCGGGGCGTACAGGGCTCGAAGGATGGGGGCATCAGGAAAGTGTGCTTGCGTGTTGGCTGCCTATCCAGTTGTGGGGCGCCTACGGCTGACTGACAGCTCGGCAAAGTCGTGCAAATAATGCCACCCCATAAACAATGTTATATCATATCAATTAACAAGATAAACACGTTACCAATGGCGCCGAAAAAGGTGACAAGGCCGTGTGGAAGCCGCGCCAGGAGCAAGGCAGCGACGTGCCGGTCAAACACGTGACCGAAGGCTTTAACGCCATGTAGGCGCGGGGCCTGTGCATGAACTGTAGCGCCGAAGACTACAAGCCCGTTATCGCCTGGATGTCGAAGTAAGTATCGCTCCAGCCGAACGATCCTGCCTGTTGGAAGCGCCTGAGTTTTCCAGGATCGACTATTTTCAGAGATCACGGTGAAGACAACTCACTGTCCGACAGCTCAATGAACAAAAAAGCTCCTCCCGGTAAATGATCGGGCGAAACTTCATGCTCGACATGGCTTTTTTGTAGTTTATGAAGCGTTCATGGTTTTGTGGGTGTCGATCAGGTGCTGAACCACACTCGGATCAGCCAGGGTGGAGATATCGCCCAACCCCTCATATTCAGCGGTAGCAATCTTGCGCAGAATCCGGCGCATGATCTTGCCCGAACGGGTCTTCGGCAGCCCCGGCGCCCACTGGATGACATCCGGCGAAGCAATCGGACCGATCTCCTTGCGCACCCAGTTTTTCAGTTCCAGGCGTAGCTGCTCGTTCGGCTCTTCACCGTTTTTAAGAGTGACATAGACATAAATGCCCTGCCCCTTGATGTCGTGCGGCACACCGACCACAGCGGCTTCGGCGACTTTCGGGTGAGCGACCATCGCGCTTTCGATCTCGGCAGTGCCCATGCGGTGGCCGGACACGTTGAGCACGTCGTCCACGCGACCGGTGATCCAGTAGTAACCATCGGCATCGCGACGGGCGCCGTCACCGGTGAAGTACATGCCACGGAAAGTCTTGAAGTAGGTATCAACGAAGCGGTCATGGTCGCCAAACAGCGTACGCGCCTGGCCGGGCCACGAATCGAGAATCACCAGGTTGCCCTCGGTCTCGCCTTCGACGATGTTGCCCAGGTTGTCCACCAGTGCCGGCACCACGCCGAAGAACGGACGCGCCGCAGAGCCTGGCTTGAGCGCGTGAGCGCCTGGCAGCGGACTCATCATGTTGCCGCCGGTTTCGGTCTGCCACCAGGTGTCGACGATCGGGCAACGGGACTTGCCGACATTCTTGTAGTACCAGTCCCAGGCTTCCGGGTTGATCGGCTCGCCCACCGAACCCAACAGGCGCAGACTGCTACCGTCGGCACCTTCAACAGCCGCAGTACCCGAGGCCATCATGGCGCGGATCGCGGTCGGCGCGGTGTAGAGGATGTTGACCTTGTGCTTGTCGACGATCTTCGCTACCCGGGTGATGTCCGGGTAGTTCGGCACGCCTTCGAACAGCAGCGTGGTCGCGCCGTTGGCCAGCGGGCCGTAGACGATATAACTGTGGCCGGTGACCCAGCCGACGTCGGCGGTGCACCAGTAGATTTCACCCGGGCGGTAGTCGAACACGCGCTCGTGAGTCATGGCCGCGTACAGCAAGTAGCCGCCAGTGGTGTGCTGCACGCCCTTCGGCTTGCCGGTGGAGCCGGAGGTATAAAGGATGAACAGCGCTTCTTCAGCACCCATCTCTTTCGGCGCGCAAACGGTGCCGGCCACTTTCATCAGGTCCTCGAACCAGATGTCGCGATGCTGGTTCCACTTGATGTCGCCGCCGGTGCGCTTGCACACGATGACTTTCTGGATGCTGCTGGTTTCCGGGTTGGTCAGCGCGTCGTCGACGTTGGCCTTGAGCGGGATCTTCTTGCCGGCACGAATGCCTTCGTCGGCAGTGATCACCACTTTGGATTTGCAGTCGATGATGCGACCAGCCAGGGCTTCCGGCGAGAAACCGCCGAACACCACCGAGTGAATCGCGCCGATCCGGGTACAGGCCAGCATGGCGACCACGGCTTCGGGGATCATCGGCATATAGATAGTCACCACGTCGCCGCGGTGCACGTCCTGACCACGCAGGGCGTTGGCGAACTTGCACACTTGCTCGTGCAGTTCGCGGTAAGTGATGTTGCGGCTTTCGGCAGGGTCATCGCCCTCCCAGATGATCGCGACCTGATCGCCGCGCTCGGCCAGATGCCGGTCGAGGCAGTTGTAGGAAACGTTCAGGGTGCCGTCGGCGAACCATTTGATGTCGACATGGTGATCGTCGAAAGAAGTCTGCTTCACCGTGGTGAAAGGCTTGATCCAGTCGAGGCGCTTGGCTTGCTCGCGCCAGAAGCCATCCGGGTTGACGACGGACTGCTGGTACATCGCCTTGTAGGTCGCCTCGTCAGTCAGCGTGTTGGCCGCAACCTCGGGACGAACGGGATACAGAGAAGCCGCACTCATCTTTTTTACCTCGGTGGAATAATTCTTATTAAGTATTTGTACTGATTAAACGTGCTCGGCTCGCAAGCGCTACAGCCGACGTCTCAAGCCCGTCCGTGAAGGTATTGTGCTTCTTAACGACAAGTCATATCTGGAAGCGGCTGAGCAATATGGAATTGGACTTCGTACTACTTCTTACTTCGTCTGATCTATTGGACATAGGTGGAATAAGTGATGCAATAGCCTACGCAGCAGGCCCACCGGCGATTTGACTCTCGCTCATGGTCGCTGAGCGTGATCTCAGTTATTACCGTGACCGAGTCCGTGATCTTGGCAAGATTGAGATGAGCTCTAATACCTGGAAATATAGCCGGCCGATTCAAGCCGTTTGACCCGCTGCAAACAAGCTCGGAGTTTCTTCAACTTTACTGTTCATGGCATGTCCTCTAGAGAATCTGGCAACCGGGAAACGGCTGCGATTTTTTCCACAGATTAAGCTTTCGACGCAATTGTCTAAGCCGAACTTGGCCCCTAAGAAATTCGGATCGACTGTTTTCACCCCTGAAAACAGCAGAATCCGTCAGCTTTAGTCATCCCCATGTAATCTGCCGACATGCCCAAAATTAAACGTAACGTAACTCTCATCCAACGTTGATGAGCATGGATGGAAATCGGCTTTAGTTATACGACTCGGTTAAATTACCGTAAACTTAACCGTTACGTGAAGATCTGCCAGGCGTTGTTGAGCGTCGGAGCTTCCAGCTCGGAAATCGACAAGTGCGTATAGACCTGAAGATAGAGAAAGCAAACAACAGACCAAACTTTTGAGAATGGTAAAATTCGCCAAGCCGTTGATGAAGCAACCATGCAGACGTTATACCGATAGATAAATTACTGAGCCCAGCGTTTCGTCTTCCAGAGAAGTACGAAGACACAACACGCAGTACTTCTTTGAGAGAAATATCTGCACTAATCATGGTGCGGACTGCCAAGAAAAGTCAGAGAGGTGAATAGGCCACGTTCGCTGATATCTTTGTCATTCTCGACCGGCACATGGACTTCGGCAGCGATGATGTTGAGGCCTTCGTTACGCACCACTATTTCTGCGCGACCTTCGGCATTTGTCTCGGCGCTGACCTCATGCGGCGCGCTACGGTAGTCCCCTATGAGCTTGACGCCCGCTGCGGGTTTGCCGTCCAGCAGTACGCGCACCGGCAGTGGTTTACCAGGACCGACGTTAAGCGGGTCGTTTTGCGGCACAATGACTAACTTCATGTTCTCCAGCGCCGGGAGTCTGGCCCCCTCCTGATAGATGGCCAAGGTGTATTTATAGGTATGAAGCGAATGCACGGAGTTCGGAACTTGCGAGCGTCCGGAATTCACCCATTTCTTATCGGGTGTTTGTGACCAGGCGCCATTATCCAGAGCCACGGCCAAGATTGCCGGGGGCTTGATCGGTTGCAGGCGCGCGTGATCATTGAGGCGCTGTACTGTTACCGGAACCTGTTTGCCGGTTGCGTCATAGGCCCAGGCACCGCTGATTTTTTCCGCTTTGAACGCATCATCTTCCGCGCCATCACCATAGATAACTTCGATGTTGCCGCGACGCTGTTCAGTCCACAAACCATGCGCTTGAACTTGTCCAATAAACAAGGCAGCACTTAGGATTGCCAGGAGGGAGGGCTTGTGAATAGTCATGAAATATTACCGTGCATTTAGAGGTTATTGGTTAGGCTAAAGCTGATGTTGCGCCGATCGCCGGCATGACCCAGGTACTGTTGCAGAAGCATTCGTAATACTTGCTGTCCAAAGGCCTCTCGCGCGTCTCGGGAAAATTCTTCCTACAAGGTGTATGAAATTCCCACCTGCACGGTTCTCGGCGCCCCTGGATAGGCATAGACGTTGCCGAAAGCCCCTTCCTCATAGTCGTCGTCAGTCAGGTTCTTCACATCCAGATTCAGCCTGATCCGGTCGTTGAGCTTGTAGTAGCTCAGCAGGTCGACAACCGTGTAACTGCCCATTGAAAACGCCGTGTTGGCCGTCTGCCCGGCGCGCTCATCGACGTACTTGAGCCCTGTACCGAGACCCAGCCCCTTGAGTGCACCATCCTGGAACTCGTAGACATTGAGCAGGCTGAAGCTGTTTTGTGGAATATTCATCAGTCGGGTGCCGGACTGGATGACGTTGTCCTTGGTCACTTCTGCATCGACGTAGGCGTAACCACCGATCATGCGCCACTCAGGCGTGAGGTTGCCGGCCACATTCAGATCAAAGCCACGGCTGCGCACCTCGCCGGCTGCCACGCTGAAGGTCGAATCCACAGGGTCGGTGGTGAGCACGTTGCGCTTTTCGATCTGGTAGATCGCCGCCTCGACACTCAACTGACTGTCCAGTGCTTCCCACTTGATACCCAGCTCATAGGATTTACCCTTTTCCGGGTCAAAACCACCGCCCTGGCGACTGGCGCCGGTATTGGGCTTGAACGAGCGCGCCGTATTGGCATAGACCGCCACGGTGTCGGTGAGGTCATAGGTCACCCCCACGCGCGGGGTCACGGCATTGTCGCTGGCCTGCCAGCTTCTGCCGCCGGGCACGAAGGTCTGGTAGTCATGCTCGAAGCGCTCGAAACGGGCCCCGGCCAATACTTTCAAGCGTTCGGTCAAGGCCACCTGATCCTGGACGAATGCCGCGTAGGTTTTGAGGTTTTCCTGGTCGTTGGTCGGGGTGCGGGTCAGGGCTGGACGAGGCTGGCCATACACCGGATTGAAGATATCGATCGGGTAGGCACTCACCGCGCCGCTGGAGCGCTGGATGATCGACCGGTAGTCGTAATCCTCGTACTCCACGCCGGTCAGCAAGGTGTGGTCGAAACCGCCTGCGCTGAAATGCCCGGTGAGGTTGAGTTGAGTGTCCTTGTCCGTCCACTCCAGTTTGCGGTAGTTGAAGTTGCGGCCCAGGGTGCGCCCGTCTGCGGCCACACCGTTGGCTTCGACCGCATTGCCCTGCAGGGTGCCATTGAGCCATTGGAATCCGCCGCCCAAAGCCCAGTTATCGCTCAGCAGGTGCTCGAAACGCAGCTGCGCCATGTTGTTGTCGTTGTGCAGTTTGCCAACGTCTTTTTCGCCGAAGAAGGTGTCACGGGATGCCGTGCCGATCTGGTTGGGGTAGCGCGTCAGGCCGCGATCCAGTGGGTGATTGTTGCGCATGAAATCGCCTTCGAAAATCACCTTGGTGTCGTCGTTGACCTGCCAGGCAAGCACCGGCGTCACGCCGTACCGCTCGGTTTCGACATGATCGCGGAAGGTGTCGCCGCCCTCACCCACTACGTTCAGGCGATAGGCCAGGCGCCCTTCTTCGTCGAGCGGGCCGGAAGCATCCAGCGTGCCACGCTGCATGCCCTGGTCATCGAGCTGGCTTCCCAGGGTCACAGTGGGCTCGGCCAGGGGTTGTTTGGAGATGACGTTGAAGGTGCCACCCGGATCGCCGCGGCCGTACAACATGGTCGCGGGGCCGCGCAGGACTTCCAGGCGCTCAATAGTGTTGGCATCCGGCATGTTCGGATAGCCACGGTTGATCGGAAAGCCGTTGCGATAAAACTCGCCGGTAGTGAAGCCACGCACGGTGAAGGTGGTTAGCCCCTGGCCGCCGAAATTGTTGGCCCTTCCCACCCCGCCCGCGTAATCAAGGGCGTCCTGCAAGCGCGTGGCACTGATGTCCTCGACGACATCTTTGGGTACCACCGTGATGGACTGAGGCGTTTCGTGGATCGAAGTGTCAGTACGCGTGGCGCTGGCCGAACGGGTCGCGCGATAACCCTGGACCGGCCCTTGGGCCTGCTCTTCGAATGCGCCATTGATGTCGATCGCTTGTAACTCTATCAATGCAGGATCAGTCGTTGATTGTTCAGCCCAACTGGTCTGGGAGATAGCTTGGATCACACATAGAGAAACGAGAGTTCGACGCATGGACATGCAACCTTTGAGAGATTACCGGATACATCAAGAGCCGGCAGGAATTGCACTTAATAATATCAATTCCCATTCTCATTTAATAGCTGTTACTTTCAACAATTGTGCTAAATGCGCAGTCAATTGCCCCCATTGCCTCTCGTTGGCAATCGAGTTTAAGCAGCCAGTGAAATCAACGAAGTCAACTCACCGCAGTAGCGTCAGTGACGCAATAGCCTACGGAGCGGGACCCCATCTTTAAGTACAGGGGATTTGATGACGATGTAACTGAAGTACTTGGAGATACCGATATTCTTGTCCAGCAGCCCTTCGATCACTTCCTGATAATGCTGAATACTGCAGGTCATGAAGCGCACCAGGTAATCGTAACCACCACTGACCAAATGGCACTCCAGTACCTCATCGACCAAACGAATATTGGACTCGAACTTGGCGAAGTCCTCCCGTTTATGGTCGCTGAGCGTGATTTCAGTAAATACCGTGACCGAGTCGGTGATCTTGGCAAGGTTTAGATGAGCTCTATACCCGGAAATATAGCCGGCCGATTCAAGTCGTTTTACCCGCTGCAAGCATGGGCTGGATGACAAACCCACTGCATCAGCCAAACTGACGTTGGTCATTCGACCGTCTTTTTGAAGTTCAACCAGGATACTGATATCAATTCGGTCTAGTTTAATTAAACCTTCCATCGGGTACCTCGTGATTGCCGTTCAGTTAGACAGTGGTTTTAGCAAACTCAACGTCGCAAAGATAGCTGATGCTGAGCGACCAGGTCGGCCATGCTGGTGATGTAAAAATCTGCGGAGTACTCCTGAGTAGAATCTTCATGGCCGCGGCGAATCAGGCACAAACCAGCCGACTTTGGCGGCTGCGCAGGAGGTGTGGAAACCTGCAGAATTTTTTTGGGCTCCAGGTTGTTGGCCCGCAACCATTCACTGTCCTCCAATGGATTATTGGCTCGGGAATGTAGGTCTTCGGGCAGAATCCCCAAACGCTCGCAGAGCTGTTCGCGATCCTCGGCATCACGATCGCAGTACACCAGCAGCCGATAGAATTTTCGCAGATACAACATGGCTCCGGGCGCGTCCTCGAACAGCGACCAGTTGCATGCCGAACGGGCGAAACTCATGCCCTCTTCCCAACTGACCCTGAGCCCAAAATGCTCTGCCAGCTGACGATGGGCAAAGCACAACAAGCCACTGAAACCCAGCTCGGAAAAACGTGGATAGAGCGTGCGCACCGCCTCGTCAAACTCAGCCAATACCTCTTCCCTGCCTAGCATACCCGGATGGTTTTCGAGCAAAGGTTGCAGGGCAGTCCAGATACCGGAATCCCGATCGACCAGGACTTCGTCGCAATCAATCAGCAGTGCACGATAATCAGTCAGGTACATGGTGTGTAGCCTCCCATGATGCATTCATCAATCCATGTGCTCTTAATGCCCTCGGTCGGCGCATTGATACATTGCGCCAACCGAGACCTGAGATTAATCCAACACTCGCAACAATGCCGCTTCAAGAATTGTCAGCGCTTCGTCGATCTGATTTTCTTCGGTTACCAGAGGAGCAAGGAAGCGCAGCACATTTCGGTACACCCCGCATTTGATCACCAACAGCCCACCAATCCTGGCCTGATCGATAAGTTGTTGGGTGAGCTCTGCATCGGGGCTGCGGGCCTCATCGTCTTTGATCAATTCGATTGCCAGCATGAAGCCGGTGCCGCGCACGTCACCAATACAAGGGTAACGTGCCTGCAAGCGCAGCAGGCCCTGACGCAGCCGCTCGCCCAATACCTCACCACGCTCGAGCAACTGATCCTGTTCGTAAGTTTCGATCACCGCCAACGCGGCCGCACAAGCCAGGGCGTTACCGCCGTAGGTACCGCCAAGACCACCGGGTAATGGCGCGTCCATGATGTGCGCACGACCTACCACGCCCGATATTGGCAAACCACCTGCGAGACTCTTCGCGACGGTGACCAGATCCGGCTGAATCCCGGCGTGCTGAAAACCGAACCATTTGCCGGTACGGCCGAATCCGGTCTGAATTTCATCGAGAATGAGCACGATGCCATGTTGTTCGGTCAGAGCCCGCAGCGCCTGGAGAAACTCCGGCGGCGCGCTAAGGAAGCCTCCATCGCCCTGCACTGGCTCGATGATGATCGCAGCTACTCGATCCGGAGCGACTTGGGTCGCCAGCAATTCGTTCAGAGCTTGCAGCGCCATCTCGCTGCTGAAACCGCGATAGGCGTTAGGGTATGGGGTATGGAAGACTTCGGGAGCGAAGGGCCCGAAGTTCTGCTTGTAGGGTTGGCTCATGCCCGTCAGCGTCGTACCGAGTAAAGTACGCCCATGGAAACCGCCACGAAAGGAGATAACGGCTGGACGATTGGTATGTGCGCGGGCGATCTTCACCGCGTTCTCCACAGCCTCTGCACCGGACGTAAACAGCGCCGCCTTGTAGGCTTCTTGACCACCCACCAACTCGCACAAACGCTGCACCAGGTCGATATAAGGTTTGTACGCCACCACCTGGAAGCAAGCATGGCTGATCTTTTGCAACTGGCTCTGCACTGCCGCGACCACCTTCGGGTGATTGTGACCGATGTTCAAAACGCCAATGCCGCCGACGAAGTCCAGGTAGCGCGTCCCGTCCACGTCCCACACCTCAGAACCCTGGGCCCGGTCGATGACCAACGGGTGTGCCGTGACCAAACCCCGTGGCACGAATTGATCGCGCTGACGGAGCAAACTCGGGGTTTCTTCGACTTTACTGTTCATGGCATCTCCCATAGTGAACCTGGCAACCGGGAAACGGCTGCGATGTGTTCCAAAGGTTAAGCTTTCGACGCAATTGTCTAAGCCGAACTTGGCCTCTGAGAAATTCGGATCGACTGTTTTCACCCCGGTAAACAGCAGAATCCTTCAGCTGTAGCCAGCTTCCATGGAATCTGCCGACGTGCACCCCATACAACGCAACGTTATGCGTTTACGCAGATTCTTTCGACATATCCTGCTCTGCCACTCGGGCATGCTGGATACTCCCAATCTAAAGCGAGAAGTTACCCATGGCCCTGCTCTATAAAGCTGACCCGGTGCGCGGCGAACAATGGAAACGCCTATTCGCTGAGCACGCTCCGGATATCGAATGGCGTGCCTGGCCGGACATCGGCGATCCGAAGGATATTCGCTACCTGGCAGCCTGGCAGGCGCCGGACGATCTCGAAACATTGTTGCCAAACCTGCAGGTACTGTTCGCCTTGTCGGCCGGGGTCGACCAACTTGACCTTGAACGTCTGCCAACGACCCTGCCGGTGGTACGTTTACTCGACCCGAGCATCACCCGAGGCATGTGCGAGTACGCCAGTTTTGCGGTGCTTAGCCTGCACCGGGATATGCTCCGTTATCGCCAGCAACAAATGGCTCGGTGCTGGCAGGCTCACTTGCTACAGCCGGCAGCCAAACGTCGGGTAGGTGTCATGGGTCTCGGCACGCAGGCTCAACAGATTCTGGCCACCTTGCAGACCTTTGGGTTCGACTTATCGGGCTGGGCACGCAGCGAGCACCACATTGCCGGAGTGGACTGCTTTGCGGGTGCCGAGCAACTTCCAGCGTTTCTCGGCCAGTGCGACATAGTGCTTTGTGTCCTGCCATTGACCGAGGAGACTAAAGGGATTCTCAACCGACAGTTGTTCCAGCACCTGCCCAAAGGCGCTGCCTTGGTCAACATGGGCCGGGGCGGACACCTGATAGAAGAGGACCTGCTTGAGGCATTGGCCAGCGGCCAGCTCAGTGCGGCGGTGCTCGACGTACTGGAACAGGAGCCGGCAGCGCCGGACCACCCCTTCTGGCACCATCCGCAGATATTGCTGACACCGCATATCGCCGCAATGACCCAACCGGAAAGTGCGTTTAGCGTGTTGCTGGAGAATATCCGCCGGCATCAACGCGGCGAATCAATGCTTGGTCAGGTTGACCGCGAGCGAAGTTACTGAGCAACGGCTGTCAACTCACCAGTAACAACCAACCGGCGCCAGATTTTTTTACTTCTCTGAGGCAAATCTGGCGCTATACAAAACAGACCTGATGCTCATCCCATTTTGCTGTTTATGCGCACACCTACCCCCAAGAATCAGCCGACATTTGCTGCCGATCTCACCCCCCGATTGAGCACTAATTGCGGCTCGTGAAGCCGCAACTTATGCAATCTACCGAATTGACTGCACCCCATTGTCAGGTCTCGCCGTAACTGCGATACAGCCACCGCTGTGCGAAGCCCGGCTGCGGGTCAAGTCCACTGCAAGGCACTGATCGACAGGACTCTCCCGGGTTTACTTCGCAGTGGTTTACCTGAGCTGCCGCAAGGGCATCGCCTGCCGCGCAGATTACCAACACTAATAAGATCAAATGGGGTAAGCGATGAACATCGCAAAACTAAGCTCTCTCTCCTTGGCTGTCATTGCCGCCACCACGCAACTGGCAATCGCTGGTCAGCAACAGGAGGCCGATGGCTTCATTGAAGACAGCAGCCTCGGGTTGCTAAACCGTAATTTCTACATGAATCGCGACTTCCGTAATGGCGGCAGCAATAGCCAAGGTACTAACGGCTCCAAGCCGGCCAGCGAGCGCAATGGCTATCGCGAGGAATGGGCACAAGGGGCCATGCTCAACTTCGCCTCCGGTTTCACCCAGGGCACCATCGGTTTCGGCACCGATGCCTACGCGTACGGTGGGGTCAAGCTGGACACTGGCCGCGGCCGGGCCGGCAACGGCCTGCTGCCGATCAGCAACAACCGCACTGCCGAAGCTGAAGTGCCGGACAGCTATGGCGAGATCGGCGGCGCAGTGAAGATGCGCATTTCCTCTACCGTACTGAAGTACGGCGAACAACGCCCGACCGCTCCGGTATTCGCCACCGGCGACAACCGCTTGCTGCCGGAAACCGCTACCGGCTTCCAACTGTCGAGCAAAGAGTTCGACGCTGTTTCTTTCGAGGCTGGCCACTTCACCGCATTCAACAATCGAGCCTCGACCAACTCCGATGACAAACTGCTCACCACTTACGGTGGGACCGAAGCTGACAGTGTCGACTTCATTGGCGGCACCTATAAAGTCAACAACAACCTCAGCCTGATGGCGTACACCAGTGAGGCCGTCAATGTCTGGCGTCAGCACTTCGGCAGTGCCTCCTATACGATTCCTCTGGCTGACCAGCAGTCGCTGAATTTTGGCTTGATAGCCTATAAGACCCAGGACCAAGGCGAAGCGCGTGCCGGTAAACTGGACACCACGAGCTGGTCGGCAAAGGCGGCCTATTCCTTGGGGGCCCACAAGCTCACCCTGGCCTATCAGAAGATTGATGGTGACGAGTATTTCGACTACATCGGTGTGGACTCGATCTGGCTGGCCAACTCGATTCAGTACTCCGACTTCAACGCCCCCAACGAGCGCTCCATTCAGGCTCGTTATGACCTGAACATGGCCACGTTCGGCATACCGGGGCTGAGTTTTATGGCCCGCTATGTCAAAGGTGATCAAATCGATGGCACCAAGGCCGATCCAAACGGTGCCTATGCCAACAAGGTGGGTGACGACCAGAAGGAGTGGGAGCGTGACCTGGAAGCCAAATACGTGGTCCAGGCAGGGACCGCCAAGGACCTGTCCTTGCGCCTGCGCCAGGCTACGCATCGCGCGACCTCGTTTGAGAGCGATATCGACGAAGTCCGCCTGATCATCGAGTACCCGCTGAGCATTCTGTAACGTTAGGTCCTGGCCGATTTACCTGTGGACCGGCCGGTTTATTGAAGGTCTGCTCCACGCTCCCTTTGCCTTGAGGCGCCCATCCGGGCGCCTTTTTTTGAGCAATCTCCCCATCAAAAGTGGCTTTTGCCGTGCTCTGCATCCTGAAAGTCGACCCAGTATTTGCTGCCGATACTGCTTCTCATTTGAGCAGTAAATGTGGCTGGCAAAGCGATCGCTTAAAGAATCTACCGAATCAATGGCGGCCTCTTGTCAGGCCTCGCAGCAGGTGAGATACCAATACTTTCCACGGAGAAATCCGACCGGTCACGCGCCCTGTATACGGAGATCTGTCATGTCAAACTCGCAACGCCCAACGTATAGCTATCGCCCCATGACCCCGGCCGATGTGCCGTTGGCCCACGCTTTGTCCGTACAGCTGAAATGGCCCCACCGCCTGGAGGAATGGGCCATGTTGCAGCGCATCGCGCAGGGTTTTGTCGTAGAAGATGGAGGTCGCCTGATAGGTACCGCGTTCACCTGTGCGCAGGGAGATTACGCCACTATCGGCCTGGTGATCGTCAGTGATGAGTACCAGGGCCAGGGTATCGGTCGCAAGCTGATGGAACTGGCACTTGAGGCTTGCGGATCACGTACCGCCATGCTCAATGCGACGTTAGCCGGTGCCCCACTTTATGCCAGCCAGGGATTCATTGACTTTGGACATATTCAACAACATCAGGGGCATGCGCTGTCTCCAGTACCCAATGATCTGCCAGCCGGTGAGCACTGCCGCCCGCTGACCGAAGCCGATCGAAGCGATCAAATCGAACTGGCTAACGCCGGCAGCGGCCTGAACAGACAGGCCGTGCTCAATGATCTGTTCGAGAGTGTCGAACACTCGGTCGGTATCGAGCGCGAGGGTCAGCTACGCGCCTTCGCCATGCTGCGCCCATTCGGCCGTGGTCGCTGCATCGGCCCGGTCATCGCGGAAAGTCCAGAGCAGGCCAAGCACTTGATCGCGGTGTTGTTGGCCCGAGTTCCGGACGCATTCGTGCGCATGGATATACCGTCCGATAGCGGACTGGCCCCTTGGCTGGAAGAGGCCGGGCTGAAGCAGGTCGACACCGTTGCGCAAATGGTTCGTGGCACCCCACCGCAGGCTATCGGCGCAGTGCGCCAGTTTGCGCTGGTGACTCAGGCCATCGGCTGACAAACCAGCGTTACATCCAATGCATTTTCCTGGAGAAACACCTTCATGCTCGAACCCACTGCAGTGCTGTTGGCACACGCCGACGGCAGTCCCGCTTCAACAAAATTCACCCCCGGTTCGTTAGGGGCCACCGATCCTTTCGACCGGCACATTGCTTATCTCGGGCCGGATGACATCGCTGCCGGCGTGGTCCAGGCGAGCGGACAGTTCAACGTCGATGACTATCCCTATAGCGAAACGATCGTGGTTCACGCGGGACGCGTCACCCTGCAGAGCCAGGATCACAGGCTCCAACTAAATCCCGGCGACAGCGCCGTGATCGCCCGCGGTACGTCGCTCCAGATCGAGGCGCAACCCGACTCTCTCTGGGCATTCTGCGCGGATACCCAGCTCGTTGAAGAGCGCCATCCCGGGCTCACCTTGCTCCCCCCGCTAACCCTGCTCTCTCCCTCGGCGGCACCGGGGCCAGAAATTCTGCTAAGCCCGCCACCGCAATGTCGCTCGCACAATTTGTTTGTTGAAGAGGCGACCAACCTGCGCATCGGCGTCTGGGATTCGACACCCTATACCCGCGGGGCGAGGCCGCACCTGCTGCATGAACTGATGCACCTGATCGAAGGTAGCGTCACCCTCCAGCTGGCGGACGGGATCGATCTGACAGTCAACACTGGCGATACGGTATTCGTGCCCCGAGGCGCACCATGCGCCTGGCATAGCAGCGCCTATGTACGCAAGTTCTACGTCGTCAAATAACTCGAACCGAGTTAGCGCCGGCAGACGGATTTTCCTCCTCCGGCCCCACCACCAAACCGATCAATCATTTGCGGAGTACAGACAATGGGATTGGGTGGCTTCAGTACCGGAAAACTCCTGATCATCCTGTTGATCGTTGTCATGCTGTTCGGAACCAGGCGTCTGAAAGGCTTGGGATCGGATCTCGGCGACACGATCAGGGGGTTCCGCAAATCCATGGACGACGATAAGCCAGTCACCGAGGAGCCCAGCGACCCGCCCATTGACGCTCAGGCGCGCACACTCGAAGACTCGGTAAAAAAATACTAACCCCTATTCTATATCGGCTTTAGCGAACGTCTATTGGTGGTCCAGACAACTCTGAAGAGATCACTAATCGTGCCATTGAAGCTCGTCGGCGTGGCGAGCGCCCAAGCCCAAGCCCAAGTAAACAATTCAAACAGAGGTGAGAAGCGAAAATGGAAGTGCAGCTGATGTCAGACAAGTCTGTCGCTGAGGAAGCATTCTGGGAGCGCGTGTGCGCAGCCTATCCAGAGCAGCGCCCCCTATTGAACCTGAACAACGCGGCCGTGAGTCCGCCACCGCTGGTGGTAGAGCAGGCTATGATTGATGCCTATCGGCTGATCAGCCACAACCCGGACGTCAATATGTGGAGCAAGCTCGACGCCGAGCTCCCTGCGATCAAGCAACAGCTGGCTGACATGGCCGATTGCGATCCCGATGAGATCGCCCTGAACCGCAACTCATCCGAAGGCTTGTCGACAGCCATCTTCGGCATTCCATTGAAGGCCGGCGACCAAGTGCTGGTATCACAGTGGGACTATCCGAGCGTAATAGCCGGATGGTTGCAGCGTCAGCAACGCGAAGGCATCGAAGTGGTGACTGTCGACTTCGACCTGATGGACGATGAGAATGTCATCGTGCAAGCGTATGCACAGGCAATTACCCCGCGTACCCGGGTGATCCAGCTGACCCACATGCTGCATTGGACCGGGCGAGTCCTGCCGGTCAAGCGCATCTGTGCGCTAGCCCGAGCGCGGGCAATTGTCACTGTAGTGGACGGTGCCCAGACGTTTGCGCAGATGCCGCTCAGCTTCCGCGAACTGGATTGCGATTACTTCATCACCAGCCTCCACAAATGGCTGGGGGCGCCGGTCGGCAATGGCATGCTAATTGTCAGGCGCGATCGAATCGACAGCACCTGGCCGTTGCTGGGGCCTTTCGATCCGCCGCCGCTTCAAATCGACAAATTCGACCACTGGAATCTCGGCACCTATAACTCGGCGATACAGGCGGGCATTGCCCCGGCCATCCGTTTCCATGCTCAAATCGGCACACGAGTCATTCACGCGCGCCTACAGGAGCTGACCCGTTACTGGGTTGACCTCGCCAAAGACATTCCTGGTTTCAGGCTCCACACGCCACTTGATACCGTCGAACTGGGCGCAGTAAGCCTGTTCTCTATCGATCACTGTGATGCTCGATGGGTTGAGCAAGAGCTTCGAAAAACCCACCAGGTGCATGTCAAGTTTCGCCAGATCAGACACATCAGCGGACTTCGGGTGTCGCCGAGCATCTACACGCAGAAGAGTGATCTAAGGCGCTTTGTTGAGGCGCTAAAGCAGGTGGTTGCAAGCAAGTAACCCCGGCGGGCCAGGGGATACACTTGAGACCCGCAGAGGCAGTGGCCCCTGAAGGTAGCTTGGGTGTGTTCCCCCCACCGCTGCTAGATGCCATCACCCGGGGAGTACAAAGGGTTAACCAAATCGTAATTCTTTGTCAGGCGCTCGATGCTGCCATCACGTTCCAACTCCGCCAGAACCTTATCGAGACGCTGCATGAACTGGGGCTTGTAAGGATAAGCCGAAGCATTGAGCCGGGTATAACCAAGGTACCCCGCCTCACCGGAGAGCCAAGGTCCTTCGACTAGCCAGTTGAGATCGTTCTGGGCAAAGACGCCCTCGCGTTGCATCTGCTCAAGTTCCCATTGGACCGAAAGGCGGTCATTGATATAGGCATCTATTCGCCCATGATAGAGCCTGGCCAGGTTGCTACGATTGTCGTTGGCATAACTCTGCTTCAAGGCACCTGTAGCGAGCATGCGTTGGTAGTCCTGATCATCAATGCTCATGAACCCTCTGTTCATGCCAATACGTAGACCGCTATAGCCGAACGGAAAGTGTTCGACCGATCGTATTCGCGTCAATTCTGCGCGCACAAAGACAACTACCTTTTCCATCAAAATAGGCCGTGAGTAGTCCATCCAGGGCCGTGCGATGGGTCGATAGTAGGGTGGATAGAGAGCAAAGGCGCGGCCGCTGGCCACTTCTGCCAGACCGCGCGCCCAGGGCACGGGACGAATTTTCACGTTGTATTCCGGCATGCGGGTAAAGGCTTTGCGCAGAATATCGGTGTAAAGCCCCTTGGCCTCATCCCCTTCGGCATAGCTATATGGTGGATAGCCGGCGTCACAGAGAATGACCACGTCTATGGGGGCGCTCGCCCAACTCTTGGCGTGTATGGCGCAGCCCACCAAAATCATCAATAACAACCGCATACTCGCCTTCCTTCACATTCCTTTGAACCCTCTTCTCTGGACCTTCGCAACACTGAAGGAAAGAGCCGTTAGAAGCAGTTCCACTGTGCAGGCGCTCAGCAGGGCACCTTGAAAAGAGACTGTCAGAGGGGTATTCGCACGCGATAAAAAAAGCCCGCAGTGAGACGGGCTAAAAGGGTGAGACACAAGAAGGGGTGGAGCTCTCCAGCCGACCTGCTGCTATCTGGAGTTAAAGCGCCGCTGCGATGGCCATACCGACATCCTGGGTCGAGCCTTGTCCACCCAAATCAGGGGTGATCGGCCCCTCGGAGATGACCTGCTCGATAGCCTTGAGAATGCCGTCATGGGCCGCACGGTAGCGCTCATCGCCATTGCCCAGGAAGTCCAGCATCAAGGCACCGGACCAGATCATCGCAATCGGGTTGGCGATGTTCTGTCCATAGATATCCGGCGCTGAGCCATGGACCGGTTCGAACAGCGAAGGAAAGCGCCGCTCCGGATCGAGGTTGGCCGAGGGGGCGATGCCGATGGTACCGGCGCAGGCCGGTCCCAGGTCGGAGAGAATGTCGCCGAACAGATTCGACGCCACCACCACATCGAAACGATCTGGTTGCAGCACGAAGCGCGCACAGAGAATGTCGATGTGTTGCTTGTCCCAAGTGACGTCCGGGTACTGCTGCGCCATTAACGCCGTGCGTTCATCCCAGTACGGCATGCTGATGGAAATGCCGTTGGACTTGGTGGCCGCGGTCAGACGTTTGCGCGGCCGGGTCTGGGCCAGATCGAAGGCGAATTTGAGAATCCGGTCCACGCCGCGCCGAGTGAACACCGACTCCTGCAGCACGAACTCATGCTCGGTGCCTTCGAACATCTTGCCGCCGACCGACGAATACTCGCCCTCGGTGTTCTCGCGGATCACCACGAAATCGATGTCCCCGGCTTCGCGCCCGGCCAGCGGACACGGCACACCGGGAAACAGCCGTACCGGACGGATGTTCACGTATTGGTCGAATTCACGGCGGAACTTCAGCAGCGAACCCCACAGGGAAATGTGATCCGGCACTTTGTCCGGCCAGCCCACGGCGCCAAAGTAAATCGCGTCGAAGCCCTTGAGTTGTTCGAACCAGTCAGCGGGCATCATCTGCCCGTGTTCCAGGTAGTAATCGCAATGAGCCCAGTCGAGCACCTCGATGCTCAAATCCAGCTGCCATTTCTTCGCGGCCTGCTCCAGTACCCGCAGCCCTTCAGGCAAGACTTCCTTGCCGATACCATCGCCGGCAATCGCGGCAATTCTAAATGTTTTACTCATCAATCGTGGCTCCTCAATGTCCTGTTCAAACGGTGACCGGATCACAGCCCACCGATGTGGAAGGCTTTGACTTCAAGGTATTCATCCAGGCCGTACTTGCTGCCTTCACGGCCCAGGCCCGATTGTTTGATACCGCCGAATGGGGCGACTTCCATGGAAATGAGCCCGGTGTTGAGGCCGATCATGCCGAACTCCAGCGCCTCGCCGAACCGCCATGAACGGCGTAAGTCCTGGGTGAAGAAATAGGCGCCCAAGCCATAAGGCGTGGCATTGGCCAGGGCCAGCGCTTCTTCTTCACTGGTAAAGCGCATCAGCGGTGCAACTGGGCCGAAGGTTTCTTCGTTGGCCAGCAACATCCCGGCATGGGCCTCGCCGAGCACCGTTGGCTGGACGAACTGGCTGTCGCCCTCAGGGATACCGCCACAAAGCAGACGAGCTCCCTGACTCAAAGCATCGTCGATATGCCGGGCAACCTTGCTCACCGCCGCTGCATTGATCAGTGGGCCGATGGTGGAATCTGCGTCCAGGCCATTGCCGACCTTGAGTTTGCCCACCTCCTCCACCAAGCGCTGGGCGAAGCGCTCGTAAATCCCATCCTGCACCAGGATCCGGTTGGCGCAAACGCAGGTCTGGCCAGCGTTGCGGAACTTGCTGAGCATGATGCCGGCCACTGCCTGTTCCAGATCAGCGTCGTCGAACACAATGAATGGCGCGTTACCGCCCAGTTCCAAGCTCAGGCGCTTGATGTGTTCGGCGCTCTGACGCATCAGCAGCCGACCGACAGCGGTGGAACCGGTAAAGGAGATCTTGCGCACCGTCGGGTTGCCGGTCAGTTCTTCGCCGATGCCGACGGGCATACCGGTCACTACGTTGAACACCCCGGCCGGAATGCCGACGCGCTCGGCAAGCACCGCCAGAGCCAAGGCGGACAGCGGAGTCAGATCCGAGGGTTTGACGATGACCGGGCACCCGGCGGCCAGGGCCGGCGCGCACTTGCGAGTGATCATCGCGTTGGGGAAGTTCCACGGGGTGATCGCGGCACAAACCCCGACCGGCTGCTTGAGCGTGAGCAAGCGGCGGTCGCCACTGGGTGCCGGTATGGTCTCGCCGTAAACCCGGCGGGCTTCCTCAGCGAACCATTTGACGAAACTGGCGCCATAGCGGACCTCGCCCTTGGCTTCATTCAGCGGCTTGCCCTGTTCGCAGGTCATGATCAGCGCCAGGTCGTCGAGGTTGTCGATCATCGCCTGATACCAGCGCTCCAGCAGCGCTGCCCGTTCTGCCGCCGGGCGTGCGCGCCAAGCCGGCCAGGCGCTTTCGGCAGCTTCGATGGCGCGTCGGGTTTCGCTGCCTTGCATCGCGGGTACGCGGGCGAGCAACTGGCCGCTGGCCGGGTCGATAACGTCAAGGGTCGCGGCGTTGTCGGCGCTGATCCACTGACCGTCGATGTAAGCGAGTTCTACCAGCAGGCTGGGGTCTTTCAGGCGATTCTTGAGCATGGTCGAGTCCTGTTCCGAGACAGCCTTCAGTCTATTGTGTCGCCACAGACGAGGATGCTGAAAGCGCCGCCCCGGCAGCCTTGAATGCTGAAAATCAGCATTCGACAGCAGGCTCTACTGTTGGTTTGTGATGGCGATCGTCACGCTCCCAGGTGCCGAGATGCAGCCGGTTATCGGGCATGAATGAGGCGCAACGAGTCTCGATCAGACGATGAAATGCTTGACCATGCTATTCAGCTCGCTGGCCAATCCCGCGAGTTCCCGACTAGAGGCCTGGCTCTGATTGGCCCCGACCGTGGCCTGTTGGGAAACATCACGGATATTGAGCAGGTTGCGATCCACCTCACGGGCAACATGGGATTGCTCTTCGGTGGCACTTGCAATACACAGATTGCGTTCGTTGATCTGGGCGATGTCGTCTACGATGGCATTCAGTGCCGCGCCAGCCGCACGGGCGACCTCCAGGGTCTCCCGGGTTTTACCATTACTGCTTTGCATGGCTCGCAGCGTGCCGTGACTGCTTGTTTGCACTGAGCCGATGATGCTCTCAATCTGCTTGGTCGACTCCTGGGTTCGTTGCGCCAAGGCCCGGACCTCGTCGGCCACCACAGCGAAGCCCCGTCCGCTTTCGCCCGCGCGAGCCGCCTCGATCGCCGCATTCAAGGCGAGCAGATTCGTTTGTTCGGCAATGCCACGAATCACATCCAATACCGAGCCGATGTCACCTATCTGACCTGCCAGGGCTTGCAGGGTGCTTGCGGTATCCTCGATATCCTCGGTCAACGATTCGATGGCACCGACTGTACGGCTGACGCTCTCTTGCCCCTGACGCGAACGCTGGTCTGCAGCTTGGGAAACCTCCGAGGCCCAGGCGGCATTACGCGCCACGTCTTCGATCGCACCTGTCATCTCTGTGACCGCAGCGGCCGCCTGGTCGAGTTCAGCGCTCTGCCGTTGCACACCACGAGTGGTGTCATCGGTCACGGAACTTAACTGAGCGGACGTCGTGGCAAGTCGCTCGGAAGAACTCAAAACCTGCCTGACCGTACTGCGCAGATTCATTTGCATGCGCTCTAGCGCCTGCAGCAGGCGTGCAGCTTCATCCATACCAACGATATCCAGTGGTTGGGTCAGGTCACCCTCGGCGATACGTTCGGCTGCTGCCATGGCCTTCGCCAACTGTTTAAGAAGACGCAGCACGATCAAGGTGGCCAAGGTGCCGCCAGCTAACAACAGCGCCAGCAAACCTGCGGACATCAGGATGACGCTCTGCCGGGCGCTGTCGCGACGTTCAATCAGCGCTTCATCGAGCGCCGTCAGCGCCGAACGGCCAAGTGTGTACAAGGCGTCAACGGGTTTACTGTAAGCAGTCAGATAGTCGCCGACCGGATAACTCAGCTTAAGCGCGTACAAGGCATCGGTAGGCTCGTTATTTCCTGCGGTGCTTACGCTGGGCGCGAAATCCATGTCCATTTCGACGGCCGATACCAATCGCGCATTGCTGAGTTCAAGTGCCTTCTGGATTTGCGGGCCTAGTGCCGTTAGCGGTGCTTCAAGTAGAGCCTTGAGTTCCGGCTCGGCGGCACTCGCCTTGGTCAAGGCACGTATCGTCTTGTCTACGCTGCTCAGCGCCTGGGTAGCCAAGCCTCGCAGTGCACCTTGTTGCTCAGGCAGGATCCGGCCCTGTGCCAGATACAGGCCGCCGGCACCCCGCAACTGACCTAATGACTCGGTGGCTTGCGGCAATTCGATCAAGGCACCCGCCATTAGCGAGTAAGTCCCTAATACTGGATCCAGGGAAAGTTTGAAGTGATCGAGCATTGCGTCCTCGATCAGCAGGTAGGCTGCGATCAACTGGCTATGACGGGCCAGACTCTGCGGGCCCTTGACTGTGGACTGAGCAACCTGGCCGGCCAGCTCTTGCCATTGTTGCTGCGCCTGTCGCCAGGTAGCCAGAATGGTGGGGGCGACTTGGGCCTCCTGTAAAACCCGATCGGTTGCCGCGAGGACGCGATCCACTTCGGCCTGTTTATCCAGACGGGCTTTGTAGAAGCCCCGGTTGCCGACCAGCGCGACGGATGACAAATCGCGATGCTGCTGCGTCAAGTGAATAAGCTCGAGCAACGCCTGCACCGGTCGTATGCCGCGAAGCTCCTGATTTGTCTGGTTGCTACTCTGATAGGCGCCCAGTACGTAAAGGCAGGTTGGAATGGTAATCAGGGTCACGGCTAGCAAGCCGAGCAAGACGAACTTGCCAGAGAATGACAGGCGCTCAAGCACTTTCATGGGGGACTCCGGAAGAGTTGCGAGTGGCTAGCGTTTTTTTCTGAGCGGGCACAGCTGAGCAAGCTAGGGAAGCCTTTCTCAGCGCTTCCCACACTGTCTGTAAAGTGAGTGGGTGAACTCGGGGTCGAACATCACACTTCCTTGGACATCAGGTCGTAACCGAGTAACGAGCGTGATGACCTAGTGTCAGACACCCGGCAAAAAGGAGCATTAGAGCCTTAGCGAGCCCAATAGCCCTTGCAGAAAGTGCTCGCCGGCTTCCATCTGGCTGATCTCGATGAACTCGTCAGGCTTGTGTGCCTGTTCTATCGAGCCCGGGCCACAGACCACCACCGGCACATCCAAGCGTTGTTTGAATAACCCGCCCTCGGTGCCGAATGAAACTTTGGCAGTGCCGGTGTCCGGCGCGGCGAAGTTTTTCAAAAAACGCACCGCTTCAACGCTCGGGTGGGTATCGAGACCCGGATAGACATTCAGGGTTTCGATCTCGATATCCGCCACGCTGGACAGCTTTTTGGCTTCGCGAACGATCAGCTCGGCCCGTTCGCGCATCTGCTCCAGGAACTGGTCCAGGTCGTCCGCCGGCAAGTTACGCACTTCGAAATCCAGGGTGCACAGGTTCGGCACGATGTTCAGCGCCTTGCCGCCGATAATCTGCCCGACATGCACGGTGCTGTAGGGCACGTCGTATTCGGTATCCTGAGCGCCCTGCTCTTGCAATTGCTGCTGGCCCTGACGTAGCGCGGTGATGAAGTCGCAAGCCACGTGAATCGCATTGACCGAGCGCGGTGCCAGGGAGGAATGGGCTTCCAGGCCGCGACAGTAAGAACGGTAAGAACCCTTACCCTTGTGCCCAAGCACAAACTGCATGTTGGTCGGCTCACCGATCACGCACAGAAACGGCCGCAACGGCGCCAGATGCAATACATCCAGTAAGCGTCGAACACCCACGCAGCCGATTTCTTCGTCATGGGACAGCGCCAGTTGCAACGGCCGACTCAACGGATGATCGGCGGCATCGAGCATGACGTCGATAGCCAGCGCGACAAAGCCCTTCATATCGCAACTGCCACGGCCATAGATCCGACCCTCCTGCACGGTCGCCTGAAACGCCGGAAAGGTCCAGGCCTGCCCCGCTGCCGGCACCACGTCGGTATGGCCGGAAAGCAGAATCCCCGGCACCTCCCGCGGACCGGTACTGGCGAACAGGTTGGCCTTTTTGCCGCTGGAATCCTTGACGATCAGCGACTCGATGCCCTTGGTCAGCAGCAGATCGCGCACGTACTCAATCAAGGCCATGTTCGATTCCGAAGAAACGGTTTCAAAGGCCATCAGGCGTTTAAGAATGTCCAGTACACGGGGCTTCATGAGGCCTTGCTCCGTTGCTCGACTGAAGAGGCGAAGCGGTTGATGGAGAACGGCAAAATCGAAGTGCTGGTGCTGCCGGTGCTGATCAGCTCGGCCATAACATCGCCGACACCTGGGCCGAGTTGGAAGCCATGACCGCAGAAGCCGAACGCATAGAACAAACCATCAACGGTGCCGCTTGGCCCCATCACGGGCAGTGAATCAGGCAGGTAACCTTCGATACCACTCCAGACCCGAATGATGTTCAGGTTGCCGACACCCGGCAGCAGGCGACGCATCTGATCGAACTGATTGAGAATGCTGCGCGGCTCGACATAGGCCCGGCGGTTGAGCATGTCCGGTTCGCTGCGATAGCCGCCACCGATGATGATGTTTCCACGGGGTATTTGGCGGAAATAAATCACTTCCTCGGGAATCTTGGTATAGACACCGATGACTGTCGGCAAGGCGTAAGGCACTGGCTCGGTCACGGCCATTTGCGGGCCGTGGGTGTCCAGCGGCACCGGTTCGCCGAACTGCGCCGAGAGTTTTTGGCCCCAGGCGCCAGCGGTGATCAACAGCTGAGCGGCGCTGAACTGACGACCGTCGGTGGTGCTGATGTGGAACTCACCGCCGATCTTATGCACCTCGGCCACTTCCGTGCGCTCTTCGATCCGCGCACCGAGGCGTCGTGCTGCACGGGCAAACGCCGGGGCCGCCAGACGCGGGTTGGCGTGCCCATCGTGGGGGGCATAGGAGCCGCCTTTCACATCCGGGCCGAGAAACGGAAAGCGCTTGTGTAATTCGTCGCCACTAAAGATCTTCAGGTCCAACTGCTCTGCCTCAGGGGCGTCTGCGTAGGCTTGCAGCTCGGCGATCTCGTCTTCGCGGTAACACACCCGCATATGCCCGCTGGCGATGAATTCCAGGTCATCGTCAATCAGTTCTGGCAGACGCTTCCATAACGCCCAGGAACGATTGGCCAGTTCCAGCTGCCCGAGATAACGCCCTTGACGTCGCACGTTGCCGAAATTCACGCCGCTGGCGTACTGACCGATCTGGTCGCGCTCTAGCAAAATCACCGACTGCCCGCGCAGGCGCAGGAAAAACGCCGCCGCTGAGCCCATCAGGCCGCCGCCAACAATCACGACATCGGCTTTCTGTACCGTCATGGCGACACCTCCTCGGTAAGTATCGAAAGGGGTTTGACCGGCGCCTGCCCCCGTTGTCGGCCGACCTGTTGCACACTGACGCCCGCGGCGGCGGCAATCACCTCTGCCCCGGCCTGCGAGCAATAACGCCCCTGGCAGCGGCCCATGCCGACCCGGCTGAAGGCCTTGGCCCGATTGACTTCACAGGCTCCCTTCTCACTAACGGTCCGGCGCAACTCGCCGGCGCTGATCATCTCGCAGCGGCAAACGATGGCTTCGTCCGGCAGAGCTTTGGCCTGGGTGGAGGGCCAGGGAAAGGCCTGCGCCAGGCCGAGACGGAATTCATCCATCACCGCCAGGGCATGGCGTTGTTCGTCGCGCGACCCTACATTCACTGGTTGCTGCAGATCCTCCAGCAACGCGATGGCCACCAGGCGCCCGGCGTGCTCGGCGGCATCGGCGCCGCGAATCTTCGAACCGTCACCGGCGGCATACACGCCGCTGACCGAGGTCCGGCCGTCTTCATCCGTAGCCAGCCACCATTGGCTCGACGCGTCATCGAAGCGCATACGGCAACCGGCCAGGTCGGCCAATTGAGTTTCCGGCCGTAGGTGATAACCCAGTGCGACGGCATCGCAATCCACCGTCAAGGTCTCACCACGTGCCGTGCGCACGCGTACGCCACTGACACCGCTGGCCGCATCGCCCTGCACTTGAAGCGGCGAAATGCCCAGATGCACCGGGATCTTCGCGCGATACAACTGTGCCAATAATTTCATCCCGGTGAACAGCAACCCCGGGCGCGCCAGCAGTTTCGGCATGGCAAGAATGCGTTTGCTCAGAGGCGAAGTGTCGAGCACTGCCGCGACCTTCGCTCCGGCCTTCACATACTGACTGGCAACCAGATACAGCAACGGCCCGCTGCCCATGAACACCACTCGGTGGCCGATAGACACAGCCTGAGATTTCAGGGCGATCTGCGCACCGCCGAGACTATACGTGCCCGCCAACTGCCAGCCTTCGATCGGCATCAAGCGGTCGGTAGCACCGGTGCAGAGGATCAGCGCGTCGTAATCCACTGTCGAGTGCTTGCCTTGGCTGACACAGCACAGTTGCCCCGGTGTCAGGTTCCACACCAGCGTGTCCGGGCGATAGTCGATCTGCCCGCGCAAGCGATCGAAGCTCTGGTGCAGATCGTTGGCCTTGGCGGCTTCGGTACCATACAGCGTGGCGTAATTCCGGGTAAAACCTTCGGGCTGGCGACGGTAGATCTGCCCGCCATCCCGGCGATTTTCATCGATCAGGATGGGCTTGAATCCAACGGCGACCAGGGTTTCGGCACAACGTGTACCGGCCGGCCCGGCGCCGACGATAACGACTCGATGAGTGCTCAGCCGCGCAGTGGCCATATCGCCTCCGGTTGTGTGGTGACAATATCCAGGCCTTCACGGACCTCATTGGAACAGGCGCGTAGACGCTCGCCGCTGCGGGTCCAGACCCAACAGTCCTGGCAGGCTCCCATCAGGCAGAAACCGGCGCGCCGACCCGGATCAAACTCCGATTGGCGCAACGCCGAGCCCTGAGTCAGCAACGCGACCATCAGCGTATCGCCCTGCAGCGCCTCTATCGGCATGCCGTCGACCTTCAATTGGACGGTTGGCCGGCCCTGTTCGGCCAGCCTGACGAAACGCCCGTTCATGCATAGGCTCCCACGATCAGGTTGTTTGAATGCTGCTGAGTTTTCATCAACTCCGCACTGTCGTGATGGCAAAGGATTTCACTGCCACCAACAATCATCCGGCGCTCCGGCGGGACGCAATTACACAGACCGTCAACCCGCACAGGACAGCGATTGAGGAAGGTGCATAACCCTGGCACATTGGCCTTCGCACCTATGGTGCGGCAGCGTGCCACAGGTCGTTGTTCCGCAGCTTTCCAACCAGCCCTGGCGCAACTCCGGCACTGAATGGATCAACAGATCGGTATAGGGATGGAATGGTGCTTCAGCGTACGATTGTCGAGTACCGGCCTGAATCTTGTAGCCGCTGTACATCACCACAATGTCGTCGCACAGGGCTCGCACGGTGGAGATGTCATGGCTGATGAACAGATAGGACACCCCCAGTTGCTGGCGCAGGTCGCGCAGAAGTTCGAGAATCGCTGCACCGACCACGGTATCCAGCGCCGAGGTCACTTCGTCACAGAGAATCAGGTCTGGCTTGGCCGCCAGGGCTCGGGCCAGATTGACCCGTTGTTTCTGCCCGCCGGACAGTTCGTTCGGAAGACGTTCAGCCATCGTGCGCGGCAAACGAACGAGATCCAGTAACTCACCAATACGCTCGCGCAAAGCCGCACCCTTGAGGCCGAAATACATCTTCAGCGGGCGACTTAGAATAGTGCTGACGCTGTGCATTGGGTTGAGTGCGGTGTCGGCATTCTGGAAGACCATTTGAATGCGTCGGAACTGCTCGTCGGTACGCGACGACAGGCTGCCACTCAGGGGCTGGCCATCGAAGGTCAGCCCGCCGAGGGCCGGCTCCAACAACCCGGCCACAACCCGCGCCAAAGTCGACTTGCCAGAACCTGACTCACCGATGACTCCAATCGCCTGGCCCCGCCGCACGGTCAGATCAATGTCCTCCAATACGCGGATCGATGGCATGCCTTGCGCGTTCTTGTTGCCGTAACCGGCGGTCAGACCCTGGATGGTCAGCAAAGGCGTGTCTTCAGCAACACCACAAGGTGGACGAATTGTGGTGTCAGGCCGAGCTGCCGCCAATAAGCTGCGGGTGTATTCGTGGGCCGGGCCTTTGAGCAATGGTGCCGTGGCGCTCTGTTCGAAGATCTCGCCGCCATTAAGCACCACGATCTGATCGGCCATCTGCGCCACCACGGCCAAGTCGTGGGAGACGTAGACCGCCGTCGCACCACGTTCGCGTACCACTCGTTTGAACGCCCGCAGTACATCGATCTGGGTCGTCACATCAAGCGCCGTCGTCGGTTCGTCGAGCACCACCAGCAATGGATCGCTGATCAGCGCCATGGCTGCCATCACACGTTGCAGTTGCCCGCCGGAAACCTGATGAGGGTAGCGCTGGCCAATGTGATCGGGGTCTGGCAGGGCCAAGTCGCGGAACAACTCGATGGCCTTGGCCTCAAGCACAGCCTGGCTACCCAAGCCATGAATCAACGCCCCCTCAATCACTTGATCGATGAGTTTTTTCGCCGGATTGAACGCCGCTGCGGCGCTCTGCGCGATATACGAAACTCGGTTGCCCCTCAATTTTTGCAACTGGCTTTCGTTCAACGCCAGCATGTCGTGCTCGCCGATTTGCACCATGCCGCCAGCCAGCCGACAACCGCGTCGGGCATAACCGAGTAACGCCAGGGCGATAGTGGTCTTGCCAGAGCCGGACTCACCGATCAACGCCAGCACTTCGCCTTTCTGCAGGGAGAAGCTTACGCCCTTGACGATTTCCACCTCACCAAGCTCGCCACAAGCGACCACTCGCAGGTCCTGAACCCTAATTAATTCACTCATTTCAATGGCCTCCCGAACGTCGACTACGTCGCGACGACAGTCGGTCGATAAACAGATTCACACCGATGGTCAGGGTGCCAATGGCCAGGGCCGGTATCACAATGGCCGGCGCGCCCTGATTGAGGCCGCCGATGTTCTCGCGAACCAGCGAGCCGAGGTCGGCATCCGGTGGTTGCACACCCAACCCCAGGAAACTCATGCCACTGAGCAGCAGCACGATGAAGCCAAAGCGCAAACCCAGGTCCGTCAGCACGGGGTTGAGCATGTTCGGCAAGATTTCCACGCAGGCGATGTACAGCCGACGTTCGCCGCGAGTACGGGCAACTTGCACATATTCCAGCGCTTCGATGTTCACCGCCATGCTGCGGGCGATGCGGAATGCGCCCGGAGTGAAGCTCAATACCGCCGTGCAGATCAGCAAGGTGACCGAGGAGCCGAAGGCCGAGACCATGATCAGCGCCAGCATCTTGCTGGGGATTGAAATGAAAGCGTCCATCAGGCGACTGATCAGCTCATCCAGCCACTTCGGTGACACCACCGACAACAATGCACAACTGGTCCCCAGACTGCTGGCCAACACCGCGGCCACCAACGCTAGGCCGACGGTGAATCGTGCGCCGACGAGGATTCGACTGAGCATGTCGCGGCCCAGGTAATCGGTGCCGAACGGGTAAGCAGCGCTCAGGTTGTCAAAGACATTATCAGAGACCACTTCCCCGACCGGATGCGGTGCCAGCCATGGGCCGAAGATGGCCACCAGCAACCAGATCACACACAGCGCAGCGCCGATCAGGCCGACCCAGGACGATCCGTGGGAAACCTTGCCCAGTGCCAGTTTGGTAGTAGTCGGCGATTTCACAATGAGATTGTTCATTGATTTCTCAGCCTCGGATTGGAAAGAATCGCGCAAAGGTCGGCAATCAACACCAACGTCAAATACGCCGTACAAAACAACATGGTGCAGGCTTGAACCAGGGCCATGTCGCGGTTGGTCACGGCATCGACCATCAAGCTGGCGATGCCGGGGTAGTTAAAGATCGTTTCAACGATCACCACCCCGCCCAACAGGTAAGACAGGCTCAGGGCGATGGCATTGGCAATGGGTCCGATTGCGTTGGGCAAGGCATGGCGTAAAACGATCCGAATCTTGCTCACACCTTTGAGCCGGGCCATTTCCACGTAAGGGCTGTCGAGCTGATCAATCACCGCCGCCCGGGTCATGCGCGCCATTTGCGCGACAATCACGCAGCACAGCGTCATCACCGGCAATGCGTAAGTGCGCATGAATTGCCAGGGTGAAGTGATGTCACTGGCGTAGGACAGCGCCGACAACCAACCCAGGTTCACCGCGAAAATCAGAACCGCCAGGGTCGCGACCAAAAACTCTGGCACCGCCACCATGGTCAAGGTGAAAAAGCTGAGGACACTGTCGATGCGCCCGCCCCGGCCCATGGCCGAACCGATGCCCAGAATCAACGCCACCGGCACTGATACCATCGCCGTGGCGGCCGCCAGCATTAGGGTTTTGGGCAGGCGCCCGGCCATCAAGTCGCTGACCGGCATGGCGTTGGACACCGAGAGCCCCATGTCACCGCTAAGCAGGCTCATCAACCAGTGCAGGTAACGCAACACACCGGGCTGATCCAGCCCCATTTTCAGGCGCAAGGCTGCCACCTGTTCCGGCGTGGCGAATTGCCCCAGAGACTGTTGTGCCGCGTCTCCCGGCAGCACAGCCGTGATGGCAAAAACCACCATGGACACAATCAACAAGGTCACGATCGCCGCGCCCAAGCGCCGGCCGATCAACCACAGTGTGTTGCTGTTCATCACCAAATCCTCATGCAATGTAGCTGCAGCAAAAACCCAACTTTCATCAAGCGTCCAGCCAGACCTGCTCGGAAAACATGTACCCCATGAAACCGCCTAGGGGATTGGTGCCGTAGCCCTTGACTCGCTGATCGACGCCATCGATGTTGCTGATGAACACCGGCACGCCGATACCGCTGTGCTCATGCACCAGGGTTTGCATATCTCCATACATCTTGCCGCGCTTGGCCTCGTCGGTTTCACCTCGGGCTTGCACCAACAGTTGGTCGAACTGTTCGTTTTTCCAGCCGGACTCATTCCAGGGTGCTGTCGACTGGAAGAACTGCGAGAAAAGCATGTCGGCATTGGGCCGCGGGTTGATGTTGCCGAAGCTCAGCGGATGCTTCGCCCAGTGATTGGACCAGTAGCCATCGGCCGGCAGGCGGTTGACGTCGAGCTTGAGCCCGGCCTCTTTGGCCGACTGCTGCAGCAGCACGGCGATGTCCACCGAACCGGTCGCGGCCGGCGAGCACATCAGAGGCATAGTGATGCTTTCCATGCCGGCCTTTTTGAGCAGGAACTTGGCTTTTTCCGGATCGTAGGCACGTTGTGGCAGGTCGGCGTTAAAGAAGCGCGCACCGGGTGCGATCGGGTGATCGTTGCCGACCCTGGCGTAACCACGGAATATCGCCGACTTGATCTGCTCCCGATCCAGTAGCAACTTCATGGCCTGGGTGAATTCCGGGCTTTTGCCCGGCATCTGGTCCTGACGGATGATCAGGTCGGTGTAGTTACCCGACGGCGAGTCCACGACCCGATGCTTGGTGCTGGCCTTGATGCGGATCGTTGAGCGCGGGTTAACCTCGTTGACGATGTGAACGTCGCCCGATAACAGGGCGTTAATCCGCGACGGCTCGTCAGCAATGGCGATAAATTCGATCTCGTCCAGATACGGCAAGCCGGGTTTCCAGTAATTGGTATTGCGCACACCAATCGAACGCTCCCCGGGCTTAAACTCCTTGGCCTTGAACGGGCCGGTACCGATGCCCTGATTGAAATCGCTCGTACCCTCGGGAACGATCAACATGTGAGAGATGGCAAGAACCGACGGCAATTCAGCATTCGGGCCGCTCAATTGTATCTGCACTTCGTGGGTACCGACGGCCTTGACCTCGGCGAACTGCGACGCCAGCGGCAGGACCTTGGAACCGGTGATTGGATCCTTGTGCCGCAACAGAGAAAACACCACGTCGGCTGCGGTCAGAGCCTTGCCATTGTGGAAGGTCACTTCCTTGCGCAGGGTGATCACCCAGAGCGTGGCGTCAGTGGTTTCGATGCGCTCGGCCAACTCCAGTTGCGGCACCATATGGTTGTCGAAACGCGTCAGGCCGTTGTAGAACATGTAATGACGCACGTAGTCGGTGGACGATGAGCCTTTGGCCGGATCCAGGGTATCGGCGGTGGAGGAGGTCTGACCCGCAACGCGAATCCGTCCGCCCGGTTTGCCTTTGCCAGGGCTTGCGGCTTCATCATCGGCAAACAGCTTACCGGCGGCGCCGAACAGACTACTGGCACCCGCGACAGCCACCCCGGCCAACCCCAGCATCTGCAATGCATTGCGGCGTGACATGCCGCGATTGAGCCCTTCGAAAACGCGCAGACTTTCTTCACCGGTGATCAGCTGGGAGTCGATATTCTTTTTATTGTCAGTCATGTCAGTCCTACCTTTCGTCAATGATAAGGCTCGAGTGCTGGCGATTAAGCGCAGCGCGGTTGAAACGTAAAACAAACTCCATGAACTCAGTGCAGGTAGTCCTGCAGACGGTAATACGCCCCCACCAGAGGCAGGAACCAGGGTTTGCCGAAATGCCCGGGAATGGCTGGCCAATCGAGTTCGCGCCACGGATTGGCCTCAACCTTGCCGGCCATTACCTCAGCCATGGCCTGCCCCATGTGCACCGACATTTGCACCCCATGACCGCTGTAACCCATGGAGTAATAAACCCCTCCATGCTGCCCGGCGCGGGGTAACCGATCGGAGGTCATATCCACCAGGCCACCCCAGCAGTAATCGATCTTCACGCTAGCCAGTTGCGGAAACATCTGGACCATCGCCGCCTGCAACACCTTGCCGCTCTTGGCGTCGGAAGTGCTGTCGGACATGGCAAACCGGGCACGACCGCCAAACAGCAAACGGTTGTCCGGCGTCAGGCGGAAGTAGTTACCGATCATGCGGCTGGTGACATAGGAACGCCGTGCCGGTAGCAAGCTGTCGATCAGGGCCTGCGGTAGCACCTCGGTGGCGATCACGAAACTGCCCACCGGCACGATACGCCGCCGATACCAGCCCAATCCGCCCTGCTGGCACGTGCCTGTGGCCAGCAGAATCTGCGTGGCGTGTAGCGAGCCCTTGGTGGTATTGACCTGAAAGCCGCCGGAACTGGCTTTCCAGTCCGTCACTGACACGCCCTGAAAGATCAATGCGCCGTGACGAGCTGCCGCCTCGGCCAACCCAACACCGAAGCGCCCGACATGCATCTGCACGCCGTTGCGCTGCAGCATGCCTCCATGGAACTGAGCCGAGTTGGCTTCAGCACGGGCTTCTTCTGGAGAGAGCAACTCGACCTCGGCGTCGACCTCCCGCCGAATCAATTCGCAGGTGCGCGCCAAACCTTCGTAATGCATCGGTTTGGCGGCCAGCTTCAGCTTGCCATTGCGCTTGAGATCGCAGGCGATCTGCTCCTGCTCCACCAATGAAACGACGCTCTGTACGGCGCTTTCATAGGCTTGGTAATAAGCACGCGCCTTATCAGCGCCGAGGCTGGCGCTGAGTGCCGCGTAGTCTTGGGCAACGCCGGTGCTGCAGTGGCCACCATTGCGCCCCGAAGCCTCGCCAATCACCCGCCCTCCTTCCAGCACCACCACACTGGCCCCCTTCAAGGCCAGGGCTCGGGCCGCCGCCAGGCCGGTGAGACCACCACCGACGATGGCCACATCGACCTGCCCGGGCAATGCGCCGAGCCGTGCACCGGTGAATTGCGGTGCGGTATCGAGCCAATAGGACTCACTGCCCATGTCTAACCCCTTTTGCCTTGAAGAGTGCCTTGAGACTTAGAGACCGACCAACCCGGGCAATGCGCCGATATCCGGGATCTGGTGGTAGCCATAGACGGCATTCGCCGGCTGTTCATGACCACGAGCAACGAAGGCTTTGTTCTTGATCTTCATGTCGTGGGCCGGCATCAGGTCATAACGGAAGCTCGAGGACACGTGCAGAACGTCCTCCGGCCCGCAGCCGAGGTTGTCGAGCATGAACTCGAAGGCGGCCAAGCGCGGCTTATAGGCTTGGGCTTGTTGAGCGGTGAAGACTTTATGGAAAGGTGCGCCGAGCTTGTCGACGTTGGACATGATCTGCTCGTCCATCGCATTGGAGAAAATCACCAGCGGAATCTTGTCGGCGATTTTCGCCAAGCCAGCCGGCACGTCAGCATGCGGACCCCAAGTCGGTACGGCGTCGTAGTAGAGCTGGCCTTCACCTTTGTACTCGACACCCCAACGCTTGCAGACCCGCGCCAAGGAGGTCTTGATAATCTCATCATATGGCCGCCAGTCACCCATCACCTGATCCAGGCGATAGGCGGAGAAGTCCTTGACGAACTGATCCATTTGCTCAAAAGGGACACGATCGGCGAACAGTTCGCGCGTCATGTTTCCCATTTGAAAGTTGGTCAACGTGCCATAGCAGTCAAAGGTAATAAACTTGGGTCGAAGAAAGCTCATGAGTGCGGTCCTTAATGATTGTTGAGGTCATGACGGGGCAAGCAGTTACTCCGTTCTGGAAGCATCGGTGCAACGCTGCATCACGGATTTATTACAACACCAAGAGACCATGCATAAACTGTTAAAAGTATAGGCTGCTTGGTACAAACCACCGTTTTGCAGGGCTTGCTCAGCAGACTTTGCGGGACGCTCCAGACTCGGGCGCTCCCCCCCCTGTTCTTAAGCCTTTGCGGGCTTTTATGGTGCGTTGGTAAGCCACGCACAACGCCATGTGCGGCAGTTTTTATGACTGGTGGAAGGAGAAAGAGAGCTTTCGCTGAGGATGCGCCCGCTGATTGTGCTGCGAGGTGAGGCGGGGCTAATTAAGAGTCATGCGCTATGGGACGACCTTGCTTCTATCGGCGATAGGCGTGACATACCGGCCAAAGCAACATCTATATGCGTCGCGATAGCTCTACAAAGGCGGAGAATCGCTCGATGCATTACCACGCCCCCCATCTGCCTATTTATATGACCCATCACCGCCACCGATGTGCCTACGAATGCACTGACCAGGAATGCTCTCACTGAGCGGTCCATCAGAAGGTTTACTGACGAAATCGGGTCAACCTGCTCTCATACAAAGTCAGCCTGAAAGAAACAGCAGATTCTCCCTTGCGAACCTGAAGAACAGCACATTTTATCTGGTCCGCTTTGTTAGCTTATTGAGAAGACCCGGCATAGCGATGCCCTGGTCGCCACCGCGATGTTCTGGTGATTTGCCAATCCCAAGGCCACCTTCGACTTAGCCGTTTACTTCAGCGGCCTTGCAAGGTCGCGAGCCAGACCGCCCTCTGCTGCTTGCAGTGCCTATCACCGCTCTAGGGAGCCAGTTAGATGACAATACAATCTTCGAATAGCTACAGCGTTGATCCGCAAACGTCTCACAAATTTTATATCAATGGCTGTTGGTCTTCCCCGGCAATCCCGGCAAGTTTGCCCGTGGTAAATCCGGCAACTGAAGAGGTCGTCGCACAGGTCGCGCAAGGCTCTGCCGAGGATGTTGATCGGGCAGTAGCTGCGGCGCGTGCAGCGTTTCCTGGCTGGTCTGCTACCTGCGCAGAGTCGCGCGCGCTTGTCCTTGGAAAGATCCATGAGCTCATCCTTGAGCGAAAAGAAGTGCTCGCGCAGGCCCTCTCTCTCGAAATGGGCGCGGCGATTGGCTCCGCCCGGGCAATGCAAGTGCCTCTCGCGGCAGAACACGTTCGGGTCGCCCGCGATCTGCTGTCCACTTATCGTTTCCAGACGGTTGAAGGTGGAACCGCGATTGAACGCGAACCCATAGGCGTCTGCGGTCTCATCACTCCGTGGAACTGGCCGCTTTATCAAATCACCGCGAAAGTCGCCCCGGCTATTGCCGCCGGATGCACTGTAGTCCTCAAACCAAGCGAGCTGTCGCCTCTGAGCGCCCTTCTGTTTGCACAACTGGTCCACGACGCGGGCCTTCCGCCAGGCGTCTTCAACCTCGTGAACGGAAGTGGATCCGAGGTCGGCGCAGCGATGGCTGCGCACCCTGATATCGATATGATTTCGATTACCGGCTCTAACCGCGCGGGCGCGCTGGTCGCACAGGCGGCCGCCCATACGGTGAAGCGCGTAACGCAAGAACTGGGAGGAAAATCCCCGAACATTCTGCTTCCCGACGCCGACTTCGCCAAAGCCGTCCCACTCGGCGTGATGTCAGCGTTCCGCAACGTCGGACAATCATGCAGCGCCCCGACACGAATGATCGTTCCGAAGGACAGGTTGGCGGAAGTCGAATTGCTGGCAGCCGAAACCGCCAATGCGATCATCGTGGGTGATCCGCGCTCGGAAGCTACGGTGCTCGGTCCCATTGCCAACGAGGCCCAGTTCAATCGCGTGCAAGCCATGATCGAGGCTGGCCTGAATGAGGGCGCAAAACTCGTTTGCGGCGGACCTGGACGTGTGCCAGGTTTTGAAAAGGGCTTCTACACTCGACCGACAGTATTCTCCGACGTAGATACCGCAATGCGGATCGCACAAGAAGAAATTTTCGGGCCGGTGCTGTGCATTATTCCGTATGAGACCATCGATGAGGCGGTCGTTATCGCAAACGATACGGTATACGGACTGGGCGCCCATGTTCAGGCTCAGAGCCTTGATCTAGCGCGTGCAGTCGCCTCTCGTATCCGCGCGGGACAAGTGCATCTGAATTACCCCGCCTGGAATCCAATGGCTCCATTCGGTGGTTATAAACGTTCTGGTAATGGTCGTGAGTATGGTGTCTACGGATTAGAGGAATACCTGGAAACCAAGGCAATCATTGGGTTTGGCGGAACACTTGATACTACTTCCCACACGTAGAACTCATTCAAATGTTCGGTGCCGTCCAATTTGGCTATCCGGTAGTCGGTTTGCCTGAGATCAGGCGAGCCGAAAATCCGACTTTTCAATAGTACCGGCCAAAAGCGGACGGTGAAAAGAAATGACATAAACCCGGTAACCGCCGATGGATTGCAGGCCGTCAGCGGAATACCGGAATCGTTCCTGACGCGGCACGACGGTCCCCGGCAGCCTTCAACTTCTTAGCCAACTCGGCTATGCGACGCTCGCCCGCCTCAAGCGCCTGCGCACTTGTATGCACCGAATAGTATCCAAGGTGTAGCGGGTGCGGATGGGGTACAGCCGAACCCAAGACGAACACTGCGTTCTCTTGACCTGATGCCTGTAAGGCGATAGGTGCCTCGCTGAAATCGAAACTAACCATCTCACCAGCCTGGACAACGCCTCCGGCATTCAGCGCCCCCTTGGCGAGCGCGAGCCATCCGACACTGTGCCCAGCCGGTGGTTGGTACACCCAGCGTTCTCCTGGTTTTAAAGTGACCAGCAAGTAGTTGACGTCTTCCGGTGCAGGGACAGGGCTTTGCACACCTTGGTAGTTGCCGAGAATGACATGAGCAAGTTGGCTTTCATTGGCGCTCACTGACTCGATGTAGCGACTTTCAGGCTCACCGTTTTCGAGTTCAGCCGGCAAGGCGATCCACAGTTGAAACCCCTGAATGCGAGGGACTTCCTCGGCTGTCAGTTCTTTGCCATGCCAGATACCTCCACCGGCCCGCATCCATTCGACACCACCGTAACCGATTGTCCCTTCCCCGTTGCCCGGATCGTTATAGCGCACCCGGCCTTCTGTAAACACCGTCACTGTGGCTATACCCGAATGGGGATGCAAAGGCATGCTGGACATCGCATGGATGGCATCTCCACTGACGTCAAAGATGTCGAGGAACACGAAGGGCTTGAGAGTCTGCCCCAGATCAGAAGGACTCATCAGGCGGGTAATAGGTCCATGTCCTACCGCTCCTCGCGTGTACTGCGCAATACGCCGGGACAAACTCGTATCAAGGTTGGTTGAGGAGGTAGTCATGGTTTCGATTCCCGTAACGTCAGGCTTGCATTGGACGGATGAGGTTCAAGATGCTGGCGCGGTGGAGCCAGGCAATACTAGCCGTGATCAGTAGCAGCACGATTGCCGGTATGGGACTACCGCCAATAACGGACAGGTGGGTGAAAATAGCAAAGCACATGGTGATCGCGAGCAGCAGACCGCCCAATCCTGCGGTGACGGGTATGAGCAGGGCGATAGCAGCGGTTACTTCGACCAGTCCCGTCACGGTACGGAACCACTGACCCAAGCCAATATGTTCGAAGACCTCGACCATCATTGGCGCGCCAGCAAGCTTGGCACTGCCAACTGCCAGGAATGCTGCCGCGGCAACAAGAAGTAATCCGAGGGATGTGTACTTTGAAACTCTGCTCGGGGTGTTCGACGTTGTGGAAGCTTGGTTGCTCATAGTAGTGTTCTCTTTAGAGGGTTCAGAGCCAAACTTTCAGGTCTCTGACAGTCAGGCTTACCGCAATGGCCATAAACTGCGGACCGGAAACAACATCACCGACTCCAATATTTCCTGGCATGCGCCTGGCTGAGGGAGCGCAGGTCGACCCTATTTTCCTGCCGGCAATGTCTGGTGCCTTACGTCCATTGAGGGAGTAGTGGTATGGCGAACGAGGACAGGTTTTTTATGGGTGCAACACACCAACCAAAAAATAACCCTGTCCTCACTGCCCTGGCTGTTTAAACTTCTGCATTGGCCTCGCGAACGAAGTCTTCATAGGTGCGCAGTGGGTGCCCGATGATGGTCTGAAGCTGTTCTACGGTTCCTTCAGTTGATTGCATGCCGAACTTCTGGATACCCACCATCATCAGGCGCATGTCATAAGCCAGCCAGGTGGGGCCGTACGAAGCCAGCTGCCCTTCGAAGGTCGCCACATCGTCACCGCCGTAGGCAATATCGCGACCCAAGGCGGAACTCCAGATCTTTGCCACGGACGCACCGGTAAGCGCTTGCGGTCCAACCAACTCCAGGGTTACACGATCCAGAGCAGAAGGCGCTTTGTCGCGTCGCAGCAACTCTGCAACGGCGACATCGGCGATATCGCGCGCATCAATCATCGAGACGCCCGCCGAGCCGATTGGCATCGGGTACACCGAGTAGTTCTGAATCGTCTGTTGGACCATACGGTCGTTTTGCATGAAGTAAGCCGGACGCAGGATAGTTGCGGGGATGTTGAAGCTTTCGATCATCCGTTCAACTGTATGCTTGCCGGTGAAGTGCGGAACATTGGTGAACTTGTCGGCATGAATCACCGACAGGTAAACGAGGCGCTCGATGCCAGCCTCGCGAGCAAGGTTCAGCGTGATGAGGGCTTGCGTCACCTCATCGGGCGTAACGGCGTTGAGCAGGAACAGCGTCCGCACCGACGACAACGCGACGCGCATCGACGGTACATCGGTGAGGTCTGCAACAACTTCAGTGACTCCGGCCGGGAAATCGCACTTTCCCGCTTGGCGTACTAGCGCTTTGACCTCGGCGCCCGCACTGGCAAGGCCCTTAGTGATGAGTGAACCAATGGTGCCCGTGGCACCAATAACGAGAATGCTCATTTTTGAATCTCCTACAGTGGATACTTAGGGTGGGTCAGCGAGAGAAGTCCACAACGACCTTGCCAGTCCGTGAAACGCTGCGATTGCGTTCGATGGCCTCAGGGATGTCGGTGAAGCCAACCACGGCGCCGATCCTGGACTGCAGCGTGCCGCTGGCGATTTCCTGGGCCAGCGTCTCCAGCAATTCGGGGGCGGGCTTGTTCATGAACCAGAGACCTCGGCGATTCGCTGGCGTGCGCGCCAGAATGTCGGGGGATGACGTGCCGACAATGACGCCGTTTTCCGCCAATACCTGCCACGAGCGATCCAGTACCTCACCCCCGACGTAGTCGAGCACCAGGTCAATGTCCTGGACGACATCCTCGAAACGTTGGGCTTGATAGTCGATCACATGATCCGCGCCGAGGCTGCGCACATAATCCAGGTCAGCAGTGCCCGCCGTTGCGAAGACCTCGGCGGCTGCCCGCTTGGCGTACTGCACGGCATAAGCGCCCAGCCCACCGGCAGCGCCGTGAATAAGGATTCTCTGGCCTGGATGAATCGGACCCACATGATGGAGGCTCTTCCAGGCCGCCACGGCTGCGACGGGTACAGCGGCAGCATGGACGTCATCAAGGTTTTCAGGCGTAAGGGAGAGGCTCAATTCATTGACGATCACGAAATCGGCGTACGCGCCCAGTCCACCCACCGCGCCCATGACCCGATCGCCAACACGGAAGCGAGAGGCACCGGGGCCGACTGCCTCGACAACACCCGCCAGTTCAGCGCCCAGTACTATTGGCAATTGAAGCGGGAAGGCATTTCGCACATTGCCTTCGCGGACCTTCCAATCGATACCGTTCACCCCGGCGGCTCGAACTCGAACCAGAACCTGGTCTTGCGCCGGCTCTGGCTTTGCAATCTCGGCTACTTCCACGATATCAGCGCCGCCATAGGCTCGGATCAGTACAGCGCGTTGCATGGTGCTCATTGCAGTTCCTCGTATCGAGTTCCGATGACGAGAAGATATTCTGTTGCATCAATAAAACGAAGACGCCAACATGTAGACACTACGTTTCAAAAATGGAACACCATGAACCTGAACGCTCTGATCGATTTCACACTCGTCGCGACGAACGAGGGGCTCGGAAAGGCAAGCCGTGCGAGCGGCATATCCAAAGCCACCTTATCGCGTCGTATTTCCGACCTTGAGGAACAACTGGGTGTGAGGTTGATCGAGCGCAGCGCACGCGGTCTTAAGCTCACCGAGGCTGGAGAGATACTGATGGCCAGAGCCGAAGGTCCGTTGGCCGAGGTGGCCGAAGCCATGACTGCGGCAAGGGAGGGTGTATCGACGCCTCGCGGACGCTTGCGTGTTGCTTCCCCAGTCCTGTTCTCGCAGCTTGCGATGGGGCGCATCGGCGCAGAATTTTGTGCGGCCTATCCTGAAGTCATGATCGAGGTCGTGGCGGAGGATCGCGTGGTTGACCTAGTCGAGGAACAATTTGACGTCGCCATTCGGATCAACCCCAGCCCAGACAGCAGTTTGGTCGGCCGCTGCTTCGCCAAGGACCGGCTGGTTGTGGTGGCCGCGCCTGGAATACCGATGCCTACACCCGGCGCAATCAGGTCAGTTCCCAGCATTGTGGTTTCGAGTTTCGAGCCCACTAATTGGAAACTCAATGGAGGGCACTTGGTCCTGGAGCCCATCCCAAAGCTGCGGTTCTCTTCGTTCCTGATGATCCGCGATGCTGCTATCGCTGGCGGTGGTGCTGCCCTCATCCCACAGTCCATCGCATGGAACCAGCTTGCTAGTGGCGAACTGGTCCAGTGGGGCACGGTATCGGGTGTAGAACCCGAGCTCTGGGTCTTGCACACATCCAGGCGCCTTGCTGCTCCGAAGGTTCGCGCATTCGTCGATTTCATGTGCGCTAAATACCCGGACATGTCTCTGGTACTAAAGGGATAGAAGACCGCTCACTGGTCTCGGGTATTGATTCGAACATCTGGTTAGGGTCGTTTTCAGCCGGTCGCCACAGGCAGAAAACGGCCAATAGCAGCCGCTCAAGACGCCTAAAAATCCAGAGGTCATTCAGCATTGTGCTGAGCCACGTGAGCGTTAAATCGCCCCAACGACGCTTACGGGTAGGCCGGGACTATCTTTGCCTGCTCAATCAGCCAATCGATGAGCAAAGCTATCTCAGGGATATCGCGACTCTCCTCGTTGCAGATGCAGAAATAATCCATCCCTGTCGGCACCTTCAGTGCAAAGGGTTGCACCAGGCGTCCATCATCCAGGTCGCGTGACGAGTTGATCTCATCGCTGAGTGCAACACCATAGCCATCTCGCGCCGCCTGCAAGGCGATGCCGAGGTCTTCGATATGGACATCGGCATCGCCCGGATAGGGCAGGCGAGCCTCAAGCAACCAGCGCCGCCATTGAGTGCCGTCATCCTCATGCAAAAGACGATGGTGAATCAGGTCAGAGGGTTGCTTGAGCGCGTGGGGGCCGCGCAGCAATTGCGGGCAGCAAACCGGAAACATGTGCAGGTTCTGCAATGGTCGCCACCAGAAACCTTCCCAGATCGGGGCGTCATAGAGCACGGCAACATCAGCCCTGCGCCAGTCCACCTCGCTGATGTCGTCGGCAGTAATGACGCGCAGATGAATATGCGGATGTTCTGCACGAAAGGTAAACAACTTCGGCATCAGCCAGGCCGCGCCAAAAACCGGCTCTGTCGAAATGGTCAAGACTTTCGCCGTCGGCTCTTGGAAATCTGCCTCGCAGATTTGTCGCACCCCTTCAGTGATTTCGCCGATGCCTCGCGCTACCGAACGTTGTAGTGCCAAACCACGCTCCGTCAGCACCAGGTGGCGCCCCTGCTTATAGAACAGTTTGATGCCAAGTGAACCTTGCAAGGCTCTGATTTGCTGGCTGACGGCGCCCGCAGTCACATGCAGTTCAGCGGCGGCAGCGCCGACATGGCCCAGCCTTGCAACACATTCAAATACGCGAAACGCATGGAGCGGAGGCAAGGGCATGCGGGTCTACCATTTAGTTTTTCTGCCTATTTTGTTGGCAATTTATATAGGTTGATTGCGCCTTCAGCAACCGCAAAAATTCAGCGGAGGGAGGCTAAAGACAACAATTCAATAGGTGGCCCTACGAAGCACAGGCAACAACAGGCGTGGCAAGTAAGCGATGAGGGGTGGGCTCGGTGCACCTCTACCTGTTTCGCTCGTGTGCCTTGGTAAATGAGATATCTGGCTGGATAACCTGGGGGACTCGTTACATGGATCAAGAACAAGACATTCAGTTGGCAACAGAGCCTTTGATGGCAGATCAAGCCGCGATGGAGGGGCCCTCGAATCCGGGAAGGCGCCGGTTCAACATGGGTGCGTTGGCGGCTATTACTGCAACTGCCATCGGCACATCAGGGCTTGGACGCCTGGCCCGAGCGGCGGAGCCCAACCCTGCCGCCAATGGCTATCGGGTGCCCGCAGAGTGGGAGCCACACCAGAGCGTGTTGATGGCGTACCCCTATGACAAGAGCTACGAGGACCAGCTGAAACCCATGCAGGATTCTGTCATCAACGTAGCGAATGCCGTTGCGCAGTTCGAACCGGTCTTGATGATGGCGATGACCGGCTATACCGAGGTTGTACGCAAGCGCTGCGGCCCTAACGTTACTGTCATCGAGAATCCATACAACGATTGCTGGACCCGTGATACCGCGCCAGTCTTCGCGCTGAGCCCATCAGGAGGCGACATGCTGGGACGAGATTTCATTTTCAACGGCTGGGGTAACAGGTGGTCGGCGGCCCTGGATGATCAATTGCCCACCGGCGTGTGCGCCACCCTTAACGTGCCTAAATCACCAGTCAATATGGTCTTTGAAGGTGGCGCGGTGATTACCGATGGGCAGGGCACGCTCATTACCACCGAACAGTGTCTGCTCAATCCCAATCGTAATCCGAGCATGACCAAGGCTCAGATCGAGACCGCGCTGCTGCGTGCCTATAACGCGACCAAGATGATCTGGCTGCCGTATGGGGTGTACGGCGACGACGGCGCTGCCGCTACCGATGGGCATGTCGACCTGGTTGCTGCCTATATCGAGCCAGCCCATTTGTTATTGAATTACCCGTCGGACCCAAGCAACCCCAACGTGCCCAGGATGGCGGCAAACCTGGCAGTGCTGCAACAAAGCACCGATGCAAGGGGCCGCCCCTTCAAGATTACTAAGATGCCCGTTCAGCCAACATTCAAGGTGTCAGGCCTGACGGTGGAGAACTTCAGCTACATCAACTTCTACAAATCCAACGTCGGCATCGTGGTTCCCACTTCAGGCACTCCTGCAGATGAGATTGCCTTGAATCTCTTCCGGAAGATTTTTCCGGGACGGCCAGTCGTGGGTGTCGATGGCACCATCCTTGCCAACAATGGCGGTGGTGTGCATTGCATCACCCAACACATTCCTAGTGTCAGTTAGCGCTGAAAAGAATTGCCGCCTATGAGACGCAAGCAATAGCCAGACTGCTTTCCCTCGCAGGGTTGGGCCAGTTCGGCTGATCCAGCCCTGCGCGGGGAATCACCGCCTAACTCCAAAAGATGACGTGCCCGCGTTTGTGCATGCCGCTGCCTGGTGCATCCCGTCAGCGCCTGCACGAAGCGTAGGAGACATCGGCGTCAGACCATATCGTTTAGTTTTTTTGCTTGAATTACTTGTAGTTTATATAGATTGATTGTGATTCAAGCAGCCGTAACAATTCATTTGGAGCTAGGCCAAAGACAATAATTCAAAAGGTGGTCCTATGAAGTACAAGCAGCAACAGCCGTGGCAAAAAATCGATATGGGAGCGGACTCGGTGTCCTGGCGCACCGCCCGCGTTGGAGTCGGCAGCCTGCGTGCCGTCCTGCTGAAAGCTCTGACGATGCTTGCTGGCCCGGCGCTGGCAGCCGAACGAGTGGGCACCATCTCCCAAAGCTGTGAGAAATGGATCAAGCATCAACTCCCCCGCTCGCTCCTCGCTACGATCTGCAGCCTGGGCCTGCTGACCGCTAACGCGAATGCGGAGGAGCGCACCCTGCGTGTCTACAACTGGTTCGACTACGTCGCCCCGCAGACCCTGGACAACTTCAAGAAGGAGAACGGCGCAAAACTGGTCTACGACATCTTCGACAGCAACGAAACCCTGGAGGCCAAACTGCTCACCGGCAACTCCGGCTATGACGTGGTGGTGCCGTCCGACAGTTTCCTCGCCAAGCAGATTCAGGCCGACGCTTTCCAGCCACTTGACCGCAGCAAGCTACCCAACTGGAAGCATCTGGACCCGCAACTGATGAAGCTGATCGAAGCCAACGATCCGGGTAACCGTTTCGCCGTGCCTTATTTGTACGGAACCGTACTGATCGGTTTCAACCCGGCCAAGGTCAAGGCTGCGCTCGGCGAAAACGCGCCGGTGGACAGCTGGGATCTGATCTTCAAGGAAGAGAACATTGCCAAGCTCAAGCAGTGCGGCGTGGCCCTTCTCGATTCGCCGACGGATATGATCCCCATCGCCCTCCACTACCTGGGCCTGCCGCCCAACAGCACTCAGGCCAAGGACTACGCGAAGGCCGAAGAACTGCTGAAAAAGATCCGCCCCAACGTCGCCTACTTCCACTCCTCAAAATACATGACCGATATCGCCAATGGTGACATCTGCGTGGCCGTGGGTTACTCCGGCAGTTTCTCCCAGGCGGCCAATCGCGCCAAGGAGGCCGGTAACGGCGTGGTGGTGGACATGCGCTTGCCCAAGGAAGGCGCACCGGTCTGGTTCGACGTGCTGGCCATCCCCAAGGATGCGAAGAACCCGGATGATGCTCATGCCTTGATCAACTACCTGCTGCAACCGCAGGTGATTGCTCCGATCAGCGACTTCGTCGGTTATCCCAACCCGAACAAGGACGCCACTGCCCTGGTCAGCCCGGAAATCCGCAACAACCCCAATCTCTACCCCGCCGCCGACATCCAGACTTCTCTATTCGCGCTGGTGCCTCTGCCGTCCAGTGCAGAACGCGCTCGCACCCGTGCATGGACCAAGCTCAAGTCGGGAACCTGACAGTAAATTGCGCTGCGCCAGTGAAACTCAACGGAACCAGGCACATGGCCGATGCGGTTTCGCTGGCACGCGGCGCCAATCTAGTCACCTTGCAGACCCAGTAGCCAGTGGTAACAGCATGATTGAAGTAACCGAAGTTTCCATTGCCGAGCTGCGCGCAGCCCTCGAAGCTGGCCGAACCACGGCAGTTGAGCTGGTCCAGGCCTATCTCTCACGGATCGATGCCTACGACGGCCCCAACACGCCCACCGCCCTCAACGCAGTGGTGGTGCGCAACCCGAATGCGCTTGAAGAAGCGCAGGCCTCCGACGCCCGTCGTGCCCGTGGTGAGACCCTCGGCCCGCTCGATGGTATTCCCTATACAGCCAAGGACAGCTACCTGATCAAAGGCCTGAGCGCGGCGTCCGGCAGCCCGGCCTTCAAGGACCTGGTTGCCTATCGCGATGCGTTCACCATCGAGCGCTTGCGCGGCGCCGGTGCGATCTGCCTGGGCAAGACCAATATGCCGCCCATGGCCAATGGCGGCATGCAGCGCGGCGTGTATGGCCGTGCCGAGAGCCCGTACAACGCGGACTACCTCACTGCACCCTTCGCCTCGGGTTCCTCCAATGGCGCAGGCACGGCCACCGCCGCCAGTTTCGCCGCCTTCGGCCTTGCTGAGGAAACCTGGTCGAGCGGTCGCGGGCCGGCCTCAAACAATGGTCTGTGCGCCTATACACCGTCGCGCGGGGTGATCTCAGTGCGCGGCAACTGGCCACTGACGCCAACCATGGATGTGGTCGTGCCCTATGCCAGGACCATGGCCGACCTGCTCGAAGTGCTCGACGTGGTGGTGGCCGAAGACGCCGACAAACGTGGCGACCTATGGCGCTTGCAGCCTTGGGTACCGATCCCCAGCGTCGCCTCGGTGCGCCCCGCTTCCTACCTGGAATTGGCTGCCAGGCCCGCCGCACTCGCCGGCAAGCGCTTGGGCGTACCGCGCATGTACATCAACGCCGACCCCGACGCGGGCACCAGCGAAGCGCCGGGTATCGGGTGGGCGACAGGCCAGCGGATCAACACTCGCCCCTCGGTGATTGCCCTCTGGGAAAACGCGCGAAGGACTCTGGAAGCGGCCGGTGCCGAAGTGGTCGAGACGGACTTCCCACTGGTCTCCAATTGCGAGGGCGATCGTCCTGGCGCGCCGACCGTGTTCAATCGCGGCATCGTCTCCAAAGAATTTTTACAGCATGAACTGTGGGACCTGACCGCCTGGGCGTTCGATGATTTCCTGCAGGCCAATGACGATCCCGGACTGAACCGTCTGGCTGACGTCGACGGCCCGCAGATTTTCCCGCACGACCCAGGCGCTCTGCCTGACCGCGAAGATGGCCCGGCCATTGGCATGGACGAATACGTGCGCATGGCCGAGCGTGGCATCACCCCGTGGGATCAGATCACCACGCTGCCCGATGGCCTGCGCGGGCTGGAACAGACCCGGCGTATCGATCTTGAGGAGTGGATGGATCGGCTGGGGCTCGACGCGGTGATCTTCCCGGCGGTCGCCGACGTAGGCCCGGCGAATGCCGATGTCGATCCGCAATCGGCGGATATCGCCTGGAGCAACGGCGTCTGGGTCGCCAACGGCAACCTCGCCATTCGCCACCTCGGCGTGCCAACGGTCACCGTGCCGATGGGCGTGATGCCGGACATCGGCATGCCCGTCGGCCTGACGTTTGCCGGTCGCGCCTACGACGACTCAGCACTGCTGCGCCTGGCGTCGGCGTTTGAGGCCACCGGATCGAAGCGCTTGATCCCGGTGCGAACCCCACCCTCGCCAGGCGGCTGAAAACCGCAATGGGTCTGGCGCGATAAAGCGCCAATCCTGCCTATTCACGGCAAGCCCGAGCAACAGAAACCAACCTTTGCCCCAGCGAGCACTGCGTGAGCGTACGCATGCCTGGGTCAGCTTCAGTAACCCGCATTGAGAATCCCATGCTAAATGACAATTCGATAATCGATCAGGCGATGACACGTGACAGCCTGTATGGCACCGAGGGTGAACCGACCTACGGTGGTATCACTAGCTTTATGCGGCGTCGCTACACCCGCGATTTACGTGGCGTGGATATCGCCATCAGCGGCATCCCATTCGATACCGCGACCAGCAATCGACCGGGCAGCCGCTTCGGACCGCGGGCCATCCGCGAGGCATCGGTCCAGTCTGCCTGGGCGCGTCACTGGCCGTGGGAATTTGACCCGTTCGATCTGCTGGCTTGTGTCGATTATGGCGATTGCTATTTCGATTACGGCACCCCGGAGCAGACCCCAGTGGCGATCAGGGCCCATGCCGAGCGGATCCTGGCGGCGGGTACAGCGATGCTGACCCTGGGCGGCGATCACTTCATCAGCTATCCGCTACTGCAAGCTCACGCGGCCAAGTATGGTCCGCTGTCCCTGATCCATTTCGATGCGCACCATGACCTGGAGTCCGACGGCGAGGACAAGCGCATCGACCACGGCTCGATGTTCTATCACGCCGTCCGCGAAGGGCTGGTTGATCCTGCGCGCTCCATCCAGATTGGCCAGCGCACGACCAATGACGACGTCATGGGCTTTCAGGTACTGAATGCCAGTGAGGTGCATGATCGCTCTACCAAGGAACTGGCGGAGATTATCCGGGCGCGCGTTGGCGACCATCCGGTCTATCTCACCTTCGATATCGACTGCCTCGACCCGGCATTTGCCCCAGGCACGGGGACGCCAGTCTGCGGTGGACTATCGAGCCATCAGGCCTTGGCGATTCTGCGAGGCCTGCGTGGTATCAACCTGATCGGCATGGACGTGGTGGAGGTGGCACCGCCCTATGACCACGCCGAGATTACTGCGCTCGCCGGGGCCGCATTGGCGATGGAGATGATCTGCCTATATGCCGCGCGGCATAAGCTGTAAACCCGTGGTCTGGACAGCTACAGACACTTTTCGACCAGTTGCTCTCATGACAGCAACTGGCCGGTTTCTGCCTGTCCCCACCGGCCGCTTAGGGCCGAGGCTGTGTAAAAACGTTTTAGAGCCATTTTTGCGGACAGAACCGAAACAAAAATCGCGTCGCTACGCAAATTTCAGGTCTGCTAAATAACCAAACGCTGGCAGATTTTACGCAGCAACGAAGACTTCAAAACGATGCCTGCGTTTTTACACAGCCTGGGTCGCTTGAAGACATTCGGGTATGGGCAAAGCGTGGCACCGTTTCCGGGGATATTTCGACGTCGTAGCGTCGCCGCGGCACGGAGTTTTATTGAGTTGGCATGACTGGGGAATAGCAGTTGCGAGAGAAATAAATCTCATTCGCCATTTATCTGACGCTCGTCTGAAAATCGTCGGATAAATGGCGTTTCGCGTTGAGCTTTTACCCTCCTGACCTAGGCTCAAGCCATGTGGGGAGGAGGTGCAGTCCATGCGCAAATTATTGATTGGCTCGTCGATGCTGGCCTGTCTGGTGCTGCTGGGCGGCTGGTTGAGTCGACCACAGCCGTTGCCGGTCAGGCTGCTAGAGGTTGAGCGGGGGCCGGTGGAGACGCTGGTGGCCAACACTCGCGCGGGTACGCTGAAGTCCTGTCGACGCTCGCA
>NZ_JAGYGG010000014.1:0-133259 GCF_019947335.1 Pseudomonas sp. BF-R-24 | reverse complement strand
CGAAGGCGGTGTGTCAGCCAATTCCAAGTTGCTGACACACCGCCTTCGCGAGCAAGCCCGCTCCCACAGGGTTCAGTCTTTGCCAGTGCTTAGCGACGACCCAGCAACAACCCCACTACCAGGCCGAACCCGGCGGAAATCGCCACGGTTTGCCATGGATGCCCGCCGATATAGGTTTCAGTGGCCTCGACCGCGGGCAGGGTGCGGTCGCGCACGCTGCTCACCGAATCCCCTGCCTGCCGGAGTTTCAGGGCGATTTGTCCACGAAGGGTCTCTGCTTCTTCCCCGACCAGCGAGGCGCTGCTTTTCAGCAGTTTTTCCGACTCTTCGATCAGCGTTTGAAGTTCGCTGAAGGCTTGATCCTTGATTTGATCTTCGGCGGCTTGCACGGCGGTTTTGCGGGCCATTGAAGTACTCCTTGCAGGTAAGTGGACAGTGAACAATGGAGTCTGCCTTCGTCGGAAAAGTTGCAGCTATTTTGCCCGGGGAGGCCATCTTGCTGAAAAACCGGCGCAGGACCTTTCGTCCTACAGTGTAAGATGTCGCCTATTTTACGCAGCAGGAAATTCCCATGAGCTTCAATCTGGCCGACAAACCCCTCGCCGAGCGCGCAGCGCTTGAAGACGAGAAATCCCGTCTGTTCGAACTCTGGCAAAACAACCTGGGCAAGGCCAAGGGTGAGGCTGCGAGGTTGTTCGGCGAACGGGCCAAGCGCAAAGGCAAATGGGCCGAATGGGTGCGCGCCGAACTGGACGGCATGTCGCCGCCGGAGTACGCCAACATGGTGCGCAGTGAAGTCAATCGCCTGATGGCGGCCAACAAGTAACAACGGCTGTCAGGCGAAACTCGCGACGATTGCCTCGCGCACTTTCAAGAGCACCGGGTCGAGTTGGGTGCTGGTCCGCCAGCCCAGTTCGATCGGGTAGCGCGGCAACGCCAGGGGGCAGGGCAGCAGCGCCAGCCCGCTGAGCGTTGCGATGCTTTGGGCGGCATGGGCCGGAATGGTCGCCACCGCCCGACTGCCTTTTAGCAAGTGCGGCAACGCGGCAAAATGCGTGGTCGAGGCGCACACCCTCCGGCTCAGCCCCAGCGCCGCCAATCCCTCATCGGTAATCCCGATAAAACCGCCGGACGACACCAGAATGTGTTCGCGGGCCACAAACTCCTCGAGACCGATGCTCTGCTGGCCCTCGACCAGGCTCGACGGGTCCACCAGGCACAGATAGCCACCTTCCCCCAGCACCTGACGGCTGAGCAACCGCTCGGCAAACCCGCCCGCGGCAATCGCCAGGTCGATACTGCGCTCCATCAACGCCTGGGCGACGATCTGGCTGTGGGTCTGGCGGAAAATCAGCCGCAGTTTCGGCGCGCAACGGGCGATCTCTTCGATCAGCCGCCGGCCGTAGGCAATCTCGAAATCATCCGACATGCCGACCGTGACCGAGCGACCTTCGTACTGTTGCGCAGCCGGATCGACCATCGCCAGGCTCTGCCGGCATTTGTTCAGGGCATCGCTGACCACTGGTTTGAGCTGATTGGCCTTGAGCGAGGGGGCCAGGCCGCGTCCGGTGCGCACGAACAGCTGATCGCCATACAGCTCGCGCAAGCGACGCAAGGCCGCGCTGACGGCCGATTGCGTCACGCCCAGGCGCAGCGCGGCACGGCTGGCGCTGGACTCTTCGTGCAGCGCTTCGAAGACTTTGAGCAGGTTGAGGTCGACGTCGGTGATATTCATTTGGTTCATATCATTCAGCAGTGAATCGGTCTTTATTGATGATTGCCTGACGCCGGAGAATGAGCAACACCTGATGCGAATGGAGTTTCCAAGATGCCCAAATCAATTGTCGCGGCCCTGCAGATCGGCGCCTTTCCCGGCGGCAAGGCTGAAACCCTGGAACAGATCCTGTCCTATGAAAACGCAATCATCGAATCCGGCGCCGGGTTGGTGGTGATGCCGGAAGCGCTGCTGGGCGGTTATCCCAAAGGCGAAGGCTTTGGTACGCAATTGGGCTATCGCCTGCCACAAGGGCGCGAAGCCTTTGCCCGCTATTTTGCCAATGCCATCGATGTACCCGGCGCGGAAACCGAGGCGCTGGCGGGGCTCTGCGCTCGCACCGCAGCCAATCTGGTGATCGGCGTGATCGAGCGCGCCGGCAGCACCTTGTACTGCACCGCGCTGTACTTCGATCCGCAGGCCGGGCTGGTGGCCAAACACCGCAAACTGATGCCCACCGGCACCGAGCGGCTGATCTGGGGCAAGGGCGATGGCTCGACCTTGCCGGTGATCGACAGTCAGGTCGGGCGTGTCGGTGCGCTGGTGTGCTGGGAAAACATGATGCCGCTGCTGCGCACGGCGATGTACGCCAAAGGCGTGGAGGTATGGTGCGCGCCGACCGTGGACGAACGGGAGATGTGGCAAGTCAGCATGCGCCACATTGCCCATGAGGGGCGCTGTTTCGTGGTCAGCGCCTGCCAGGTTCAGGCATCGCCCCAGGCCCTGGGCCTGGACATCGCCAACTGGCCGGCGGATCGACCGTTGATTGCCGGTGGCAGTGTGATCGTAGGTCCCATGGGCGACATCCTCGCCGGACCGTTGCTTGAAAGTGCCGGGTTGCTCACAGCGCAAATCGACACCGACGACCTGGTGCGCGCCCGCTACGACTATGACGTGGTCGGCCACTACGCGCGGCCGGATGTGTTCGAACTGACCGTGGACGAACGCGCCAGGCCCGGGGTGCGCTTCACCTCCTGACGCACAGCGGGCTTTGGCCAAAGCAGTCAGACAACTTGATAGCTTTGACCATTGCCCGGTAACCCGCGCAGAGCGAGTATTTCCCTGTTGATTACGGTTCCCCCCAACCTAATAAAAAACACAGTGGGATTCTGGCAATGCGCGATTACTTGTCTGCTACTTCTCAGTTCAATTATCAGCACACCGTCGATGCCGCGCTCGCGGGCGACTTGACGGCCCTCAACGCCTGTGTCGAATGCTGTGACCGGCATGCCTTGCCGGGTCGCATCGCGCTGTTCTGGGAAGGACGCGATGGCACTGGTGCTTCGTACACCTTCACCGACTTGCAGGACAAGGCCGCGCGTTTCGCCAACTACCTGCTGGCCCAGGGCGTGAAGAAAGGCGACAAGGTCGCCGGCCTGTTGCCCCGCAATATCGAACTGTTGATCACCGTGTTCGCCACCTGGCGCATCGGCGCGGTGTATCAACCCCTGTTTACCGCATTCGGCCCCAAGGCCATCGAGCACCGCCTGGGCTGCTCTGGCGCCAAAGTGGTGGTGACCGATGCAGTGAACCGGCCGAAACTCGCCGAAGTCGCCGATTGCCCGACCATCGTGACCGTGACCGGTGCCAAAGGGCAGGGCCTGGTGCATGGCGATTTCAGTTTCTGGGCCGAACTGGCCAACTATTCCGCCGACTGTGAACCGGTGCTGCTGACCGGCGAAGATCCGTTCCTGCTGATGTTCACCTCGGGCACCACCGGCCCGTCGAAAGCGCTGTCGGTGCCGCTCAAGGCCATCGTAGCGTTCCAGAGCTACACCCGCGATGCGGTGGATCTGCGCCCGGAAGACGCCTTCTGGAACGTCGCCGACCCGGGATGGGCCTACGGCATTTATTTCGGTGTCACGGGGCCAATGTCCATGGGCCATCCGATCACCTTTTACGATGGCCCGTTCACCCTCGAAAGCACCTGCCGGGTGATCAACAAATACGGGATCACCAACCTCACCGGTTCGCCCACGGCCTACCGCTTGCTGATTGCCGGCGGCAATGAATTCGCCAAGTCGATCAAGGGCAAGCTGCGCATCGTCAGCAGCGCCGGCGAGCCGCTGAACCCGGAAGTGATCCGCTGGTTCGCCGATAACCTCGACGTGGTCATCCACGACCACTACGGCCAGACCGAGCTGGGCATGGTGCTGTGCAACCACCACGGCCTGGAGCACCCGATTCACATGGGCGCCGCCGGTTTTGCCTCGCCGGGCCACCGCATTGTGGTACTGGACGACGACTACAAGGAACTCGGTGTTGGGCAGCCGGGCATCCTGGCTATCGACCGCAGCCAGTCGCCGATGTGCTGGTTCGCAGGCTACGAAGGCGGGCCGACCAAGGCCTTTGTCGGCAACTATTACCTGAGTGGCGACACCGTGGAGTGGAACCCGGACGGCAGCATCAGTTTCGTCGGTCGCAGTGATGACGTGATCACCACCTCCGGCTACCGGGTAGGTCCCTTTGACGTGGAAAGTGCGCTGATCGAACACCCGGCCGTGGTCGAGGCCGCTGTGGTTGGCAAGCCCGATCCGGAGCGCACCGAACTGGTCAAGGCGTTCGTCGTGCTCAGCCCGCAATACCGCGCCGCCTCCGAGTTGGCCGAAGAGTTGCGCCAGCACGTGCGCAAGCGTCTGGCGGCGCACTCGTATCCCCGTGAAATCGAATTTGTCAGCGAATTGCCGAAAACCCCCAGCGGCAAATTGCAGCGCTTTATCTTGCGCAACCAGGAAATCGCCAAGGCTCAAGAGGCCGCGGCGAAGAACCTTCCAGCTTGAATCCAGGGAAATAATGATGCAGATCCAGAACAAGATTTTTATCGTCACCGGTGGCGCTTCCGGCCTCGGTGCCGCCACCGCCGAGGTGCTGGTCGCCGCTGGTGCCAAAGTGATGCTGGTGGACATGAACGCCGAAGCCGTTGCAGCCCAGGCCCAGCGCCTTGGTGCACAAAGCGTGGTGGCGGACATCAGCAACGAAGCAGCGGCCGAAGCAGCCGTGCAGGCAACGGTCAAGGCCTTTGGCGGCCTCAATGGCCTGGTCAATTGCGCCGGCATCGTGCGTGGCGAGAAGATTCTCGGCAAGACAGGTCCGCATGCACTGGCCAGTTTCAGCCAGGTGATCAACGTCAACCTGATCGGCAGCTTCAACATGCTGCGCCTTGCGGCTGCGGCGATTGCCGAGACCGAAGCGGATGCCGATGGCGAGCGCGGCGTGATCATCAACACCGCGTCTGCCGCGGCTTACGACGGCCAGATCGGTCAGGCGGCTTACTCGGCGTCCAAGGGCGCGATTGTCAGCCTGACCTTGCCGGCGGCCCGTGAGCTGGCGCGCTTCGGCATCCGTGTCATGACGATCGCCCCCGGCATCTTCGAGACGCCGATGATGGCCGGCATGACCCAGGAAGTCCGCGATTCCCTGGCCGCTGGCGTGCCATTCCCGCCGCGTTTGGGCAAACCGGGCGAGTATGCCGGGCTGGTCAAGCATATTATTGAAAACAGCATGCTCAATGGCGAGGTGATCCGTCTCGACGGTGCCTTGCGTATGGCCGCCAAGTAAGGAGGATTTGTCATGACAATGTCCAACGATCCAATTGTTATCGTCAGCGCCGTCCGCACCCCGATGGGCGGTTTCCAGGGCGAACTGAAAAGCCTGACCGCACCGCAACTCGGTGCGGCCGCCATCAAGGCCGCCGTCGAACGTGCCGGTGTTGCCAGTGATAGCGTCGACGAAGTGCTGTTCGGCTGCGTGCTTCCGGCAGGCCTTGGCCAGGCCCCTGCGCGTCAGGCGGCGCTAGGCGCGGGGCTGGATAAATCGACCCGCTGCACCACCCTGAACAAGATGTGCGGCTCCGGCATGGAAGCGGCGATTCTGGCCCACGACATGCTGGTGGCGGGCAGTGCCGACGTGGTGGTTGCCGGTGGCATGGAAAGCATGTCCAACGCGCCTTACCTGCTGGATCGCGCCCGTGCCGGATACCGCATGGGCCATGGTCGGGTGCAGGACTCGATGTTCCTGGACGGCCTCGAAGACGCCTACGACAAGGGCCGCCTGATGGGCACCTTCGCCGAAGAGTGCGCCGAAACCAACGGCTTCAGCCGTGAAGCCCAGGACGCGTTTGCCATTGCCTCGACCACTCGTGCGCAACAGGCGATCAAGGACGGCAGCTTCAAGGCCGAAATCGTGCCGCTGACCGTGACGGTCGGCAAAGAGCAGGTGGTGATCAGCAACGACGAGCAGCCGCCAAAGGCCAGGCTGGACAAGATTGCTTCGCTGAAGCCGGCGTTCCGCGAAGGCGGTACGGTGACGGCGGCCAACTCCAGTTCTATCTCCGACGGTGCCGCCGCGCTGGTGCTGATGCGCCAGTCCCAGGCACAGAAACAAGGCCTGAAACCCTTGGCGGTGATTCATGGCCACGCTGCGTTCGCCGACACCCCGGGCCTGTTCCCGGTGGCACCGATTGGTGCAATCAAGAAGTTGATGAAGAAAACCGGCTGGTCGCTCAATGACGTGGATCTGGTGGAAGTCAACGAAGCCTTCGCCGTGGTCGGCATGGCCGCGATGACTCATCTGGAAATCCCTCACGAGAAACTCAACGTGCACGGCGGTGCTTGTGCCCTCGGGCACCCGATCGGTGCGTCCGGTGCGCGGATTCTGGTGACTCTGCTTTCGGCCCTGCGCCAGAAAGGCTTGAAGCGTGGTGTTGCGGCGATTTGTATCGGCGGCGGTGAAGCGACGGCGATGGCCGTGGAATGCCTCTACTGAAACTGACGCTATCCCATGTGGGAGCGGGCTTGCTCGCGAAAGCGGTGTGTCATCCGACGATGATGTCGACTGACACGGCCACTTCGCGAGCAAGCCCGCTCCCACAGGGTTCTGCGTCGTAACCAGATTCAAGGATTCACCATGATCCCCAATGACGACCAACAACAAATCCGCGACATGGCCCGGGACTTTGCCCAGGAACGGCTGAAGCCCTTCGCTGCCGAGTGGGACCGCGAGCACCGTTTTCCCAAGGAAGCCATCGGCGAAATGGCCGGGCTGGGCTTCTTCGGCATGCTGGTGCCGGAGCAGTGGGGCGGATGCGACACCGGTTACCTGGCCTACGCCATGGCGCTGGAAGAAATCGCCGCCGGCGATGGCGCCTGCTCGACCATCATGAGCGTGCACAACTCCGTGGGTTGCGTACCGATCCTCAACTACGGCACCGATGAGCAGAAAGAGCGCTTCCTCAAACCATTGGCCAGCGGTGCGATGCTCGGTGCCTTTGCGCTGACCGAGCCCCAGGCCGGTTCCGACGCCAGCGGCCTGAAAACCCGTGCACGCCTGGAAGGCGATCATTATGTGCTCAACGGCTGCAAGCAGTTCATCACCTCCGGGCAGAATGCCGGGGTGGTGATCGTGTTTGCGGTGACCGATCCGAGTGCCGGCAAACGTGGCATCAGCGCCTTTATAGTGCCGACCGATTCGCCGGGCTACAAAGTCGCGCGGGTCGAAGACAAGCTCGGCCAGCATGCGTCCGACACCTGCCAGATCCTCTTCGAAGACGTGAAGGTGCCGCTGGCCAATCGTTTGGGCGAGGAGGGCGAAGGCTACAGGATTGCCCTGGCCAACCTTGAAGGCGGCCGCGTCGGCATCGCTTCGCAATCGGTGGGCATGGCCCGTGCCGCGTTCGAAGCGGCGCGCGATTACGCTCGTGAGCGCGAGAGCTTCGGCAAGCCGATCATCGAGCACCAGGCCGTGGCCTTCCGCCTGGCGGACATGGCGACCCAGATCGCCGTGGCGCGGCAAATGGTGCACTACGCCGCCGCCCTGCGTGACAGCGGCAAGCCGGCCCTGGTCGAAGCGTCGATGGCCAAGTTGTTCGCCTCGGAAATGGCCGAGAAGGTATGCTCTTCGGCGCTGCAAACCCTGGGCGGTTACGGTTACCTCAACGATTTCCCGCTGGAACGGATCTACCGCGACGTGCGGGTCTGCCAGATCTACGAAGGCACCAGCGATATTCAGCGCATGGTCATTTCGCGCAATCTATAAGAAGGAGTCCCCTGTGAGCTACGAAACGATTTTGCTGGAAACCCACGGCCGCGTTGGCCTGATCACCCTCAACCGTCCACAAGCGCTGAATGCGTTGAATGCGCAGATCGTCAGCGAACTGAACCAGGCCCTCGATGGCTTCGAGGCTGACTCGAACATCGGCTGTATCGTCCTGACCGGTTCGAAAAAAGCCTTCGCCGCCGGTGCCGACATCAAGGAAATGGCGGAGCTGACCTATCCGCAGATCTATATCGACGACCTGTTCAGCGACAGCGATCGTGTGGCCAACCGCCGCAAGCCGATCATCGCGGCGGTCAACGGTTTCGCCCTGGGCGGCGGCTGTGAGCTGGCGTTGATGTGCGATTTCATCCTGGCCGGTGACAACGCCAGATTCGGCCAGCCGGAAATCAACCTTGGCGTGTTGCCGGGCATGGGCGGCACCCAGCGCCTGACCCGCGCCGTGGGCAAGGCCAAGGCCATGGAAATGTGCCTGAGCGGTCGCTTGATCGATGCCGTGGAAGCGGAACGTTGCGGCATCGTGGCGCGTATCGTGCCGAGCGATGAGCTGCTGGATGAAGCGCTGAAAGTCGCGGCATTGATCGCTAAAAAATCGTTGCCGATTGCGATGATGGTCAAGGAAAGCGTCAACCGTGCTTTCGAAGTGAGCCTGGCAGAAGGCGTGCGCTTTGAGCGTCGGGTGTTCCATGCGGCGTTTGCGACGCAGGATCAGAAGGAAGGGATGGCGGCGTTCATTGCCAAGCGTGAGGCTGAGTTCCAAGGCAAGTGATGTAGTCACCTTTCGGACGCTTTCGCGAGCAAGCCCGCTCCCACATTTAACCGCGTTTCTTCAGGAAAGATGCGGTCAAGTGTGGGAGCGGGCTTGCTCGCGAAGCTTTTAAGTTTTTTTAGGCTTCACACCAGGTAGTTCTTCAGTTCGCGGGCAATCACCATTCGCTGAATTTCGCTCGACCCTTCGTAGATCTGCGTGATCCGCGCATCCCGGTAGTACTTCTCCACCGGATAGTCTTCCAGATACCCGTATCCGCCATGAATCTGAATCGCGGACGAGCAGACCTTTTCCGCCATTTCCGACGCAAACAGCTTGGCTTGTGACGCCTCCGACAGACAGGGCTTGCCGGCCGTGCGCAGGCGTGCGGCGTGCAGGATCATCAATCGCGCGGCGTTCAACTGCATGTGCATGTCGGCCAGCAGGTTGGCGATGCTCTGGTGTTCATTGATCGTTTTGCCAAACTGCACACGATCACGGGAATAAGCCAGTGCCGCCTCAAACGCTGCGCGGGCGATGCCCAGTGCCTGGGCGGCGATGCCGATGCGGCCGCCTTCGAGGTTGGACAAGGCGATGGCCAGGCCCTTGCCGCGCTCGCCCAGCAAATTGGCTTCGGGGATGGTGCAGTTGTTCAGGGTCACCGCGCAGGTGTCGGAAGCACGGATCCCCATCTTGTGTTCGGTGCGGTCGACGATAAAACCGGCGGTGTCGGTCGGTACCAGGAACGCCGAGATGCCACGTTTGCCCAGGTCCGGATCGGTCACGGCAAACACAATCGCCAGTTTGGCGCGCTTGCCGTTGCTGACGAATTGTTTGGCGCCATTGATCACCCACTGGCCGTCGCGCAGTTCGGCGCGGGTGCGCAGGTTGTGCGCCTCGGAACCGGCCTGGGGTTCGGTCAGGCAGAAACAGCCGATGACCTGGCCGCTGGCAAGGTCCGCCAGCCAGGTCTGCTTCTGTTCTTCACTGCCGTAGTTGAGCACCGGCCCGCAGCCCACGGAGTTGTGGATGCTCATGAAGGCGCCGGTAGCACCGTCGCCGGCGGAAATTTCTTCTACCGCCAGTGCATAGGCCACATAGTCGACATAGGTGCCGCCCCATTCCTCGGGGACCACCATGCCCAGCAAGCCCAGTTCGCCCATTTTCGCCACCAGACCGTCATCGATCCAGCCGGCCTTTTCCCAGGCCTGGGCATGGGGCGCGATTTCGCCGCGGGCAAAATCCCGGGCCATGTCGCGGATCATGACTTGCTCTTCACTCAATTCGATATCGTGCATGGCTCAGCTCTCGCTCCGGTCAAACTCGCTGAAGAAGCTCGCCACGTGTTCGGCGTCCAGTGCCTGGAGGGTGGGCGGGTTCCAGCGCGGTGTCTTGTCTTTGTCGATCAGCAAGGCGCGCACGCCTTCGATCAGGTCGCCGCGCTCGAACCACTGACGGTCCAGGTGCAGCTCAAGGGCGAAACATTGTTCAAGGGGCAGCTCGCGTCCGCGACGGAGCATTTCCAGGGTCACGGCCATGGCCAGCGGCGAGCGGGTTTCCAGCAGGTCGGCGGTGGTGACGGCCCACTCATGGCTGTCGGCGACCGTTACCTGGCGTAGTTGTTCCACAATACTCGGCACATCGGGTTGGGCGAAGAAGTGGTCGATGGCCGGGCGCAAAGTCGCCAGTGGCGCATCGGGCAGTTGCTGCACGGCGAATTTCGCCAGCAGGCCTTGCAGGTCCTTGAGCGGCGTATCGTGCCATTCGAGCTGGTCGAGTTTTTCGTCCAGGACGCCAAGCTTGTCGCTTTCCAGGTACCAGTCGGCCAGGCCGCAATACAGCGCATCGGCGGCGCGAATCTGCACGCCGCTGACGCCGAGGTAAATCCCCAGTTCACCGGGGATGCGCGACAGGAAGTAACTGCCGCCGACGTCCGGGAAATAGCCGATGCCGACTTCCGGCATCGCCAGGCGGCTTTTCTCTGTGACCACGCGCAGGTCTGCGCCTTGCACCAGTCCCATGCCGCCGCCGAGGACAAAACCGTCCATCAGGGCCAGCACCGGTTTGCGGTAGTGGTGGATCGCGAGGTCGAGGGCGTATTCCTCGACAAAGAAATCTTCGTGCAGGGTGTCGCCGCTTTTGAAGCTGTCATACAGCGAGCGTATGTCGCCGCCGGCGCAGAAGGCTTTTTCCCCGGCACCGCGCAAGACCACGGCATGGACTTGCGAATCCTGGGCCCAGGCGTCGAGCTGTCGGTGCAGGTTGCGCACCATGTCCAGGGTGAGGGCATTGAGGCCGGCGGGGCGGTTGAGGGTCAGGTGACCAATGTGGTTGCGAACCTCGGCCAGCACTTCGTTTTGCATGGCATCCATGGACTGAGTCCCGGGAGAAAAAACCTGAGCAGTCATCACTAACTCCCTGCTTTTATTGTTCTTTATCAAGATGCTCGCGCGCGAGCGATGGCGGATCGTATCAGTGCAAATTTGCCTTGTACAACCCGGATAAGTGCAGGTTATCTGTGCATTTTTGCATGACAGTGTCCGGTATTGTTACAGCGTAGACCACGACGTAGTCAGGCAAACGCCGCGAGCAGATCCTCTTCGAATGCCTTTTGTGCATCGCCGGCCACTTGCGCCCGGTGCCGGGCCAGATGAAAAGCGACATCGAAACTCATGTCGCCTCGACGCACGGCCCTGAGCAAACCCTTGTTTTCCCAGGCATGGGCGAAGTGGCTGGGCAAATAACCGACATGCTTGCCGGAAAGGATAAAGGCGAGGGTGCCTTCGACTTGTTCCGAGCGCGCCGAACACAGCTTGCCCTGGAAGGGTTCGTCACTGCGCAGGAAACGGTAGGGGTGATCGACCCGGTCGCTGGCCTGCAGATCCTGATCGCAGGGGGCCGGGTTGGTGAACAGCGGATGGCCGGGGGCGCAATACAGATGCTGGGTTTCAATGAACAATTGGCGGTAGTCAAACGCGCTTTGCACTTGCGAGAAATAGCCGATGGCCAGGTCCAGCCGCTGTTGCAGTAGCAAGCGCTCCATTTCGCCGGGCATGGCGCTGATCAGTTCGATGCGCACGGACTCGTCCCGCTCACGGAAGCGCCGGATCGCCTCGGCCACCCGTTGCAGCACCGATTGATCCAGGGCTTCGGACAGACCCAGGCGCACTTCACCGATCAAGCGCCCGGCCACGCCGTTGGATTGATGACGGAAGGCTTCGATGGATTCGAACAGGGTGCGTGTGGCGCTGAGGAGTTGTTCGCCCTTGGCGGTGACCTTGAATCCGCCCTTGCCGCGGCTGCACAGGCGATAGCCAAGGCGGGTTTCCAGCTTGGCCATTTGCTGGCTGATGCTCGACTGGCTCAAGCCCAGCTCACCCTGGGCGGCACTGAAACCGCCGCACTCCACCACGCTGACAAACAGACGCAACAATTGCAGGTCCAGATCATGGAGTTGGCCGAGCATCAAACATTACTCCGTCATAAAGTCAGGTTAATTAACTTGATATTTCACCAATGTATCCGACGACGCATCCTGCAACCACTTCCTCTGGTCAGGTGTTCGTCATGGCTCCCATGTTCAAGCTGTGTTTACCCGCGCTGTTGCTCGCCGTGGCTGTTTCGGCCCAGGCCGAAGACAAGGTGGTCAATCTGTACAGTTGGGCCGATTACGTGGCCCCCGAAACCCTGCAGCGGTTCGAGCAGGAAACCGGCATCCATGTGCGCTACGACACCTTCGATTCTTCGGAAGTACTGGAGACCAAGCTGCTCACCGGCGGCAGCGGTTATGACGTGGTGGTACCGTCCTCCAGTGTGCTGGCCCGGGGGCTTGCAGCCGGGGCGTTGAAACCGATTCCCCACGAAGGACTCAAGGGTTACGCCAACCTCGATCCGGACTTGCTGGAAAAACTCGCCGCTGTCGATCCCGGCAACCGCTATGGCGTGCCTTATACCTGGGGCACGCTGGGATTGGGCATGAACGTCGAGGCGATCAAGCAGCGCTTGCCGGACGTGCCGCTCAATAGCCTGGACCTGCTGTTCAAACCCGAGTACGCGAGCAAGTTGAAGGACTGCGGCATCGCCATTCTCGACTCGCCCCAGGAGGTGATCGGACTGGCGCTTCATTACCTGGGTAAAGATCCCTACAGCACGGACAAGAATGATCTGTCAGCCGCCGAGGCGTTGCTGCATCAGCTACAGCCGAACGTGCTGTACGTCGCCACCGGTCGGCAGATCAGCGACCTGGCCAATGGCAGCGTGTGCCTGGCGTTGACCTACAACGGTGATGCGAGCATGGCCGCCGACCAGGCACGCAAAGCCAATAAGCCCTATGAAATTGCCTACCGGATTCCCAGGGAAGGCACCCTCGTGTGGCAGGACAACCTGGCGATTCCCAAGGACGCGCCGCACCCCGAAGCCGCCCGCGCCTTTATCGAATTCATGTTGCGCCCCGAGTCCGTTGCGGCACTGACCAACACCTTGTTCTTCGCCACGGCGAACCAGGCCGCCACGCCGCTGGTGGATGAAGCGGTGCGCTCCGATCCTGACATCTACCCGCTGGCCGACGTGCGCGAACGGCTGTACGCCGACCGCAGCATGAACCTCAAGGACATGCGCCAGCGCACGCGCTTGTGGACCACTTTCCGTAGCCGCCAATAACTATAAAAGAAGGAGCCTTCAATGGACGTCCCGATGCAGAACGATCAAGCCCTTACCCGTGACAGCCTATACGGCACGGCCGCCGAAAGTACCTACGCCGGTATCACCAGTTTCATGCGCCGCCGTTACAGTCGTGACTTGCGCGGTGTCGACGTGGCCGTCAGCGGCGTGCCATTCGACACCGCGACCAGCAACCGCCCCGGCGCACGCTTCGGGCCACGGGGCATTCGCGCCGCCTCGGCCGGGATCGCCTGGGAACGGCACTGGCCGTGGACGTTTGATCCGTTCGATCACCTGGCGGTCATCGACTACGGCGATTGCGATTTCGACTACGGTTCGCCGCAATCGACGCCCGAAATGATCGAAGCCCACGCCGAGCATATCCTCAATGCGGGCAGTGCGATGCTGACCTTTGGCGGCGATCACTTCATCACTTACCCGCTGCTCAAGGCCCATGCCCGCAAGCACGGGGCATTGTCGCTGATCCACTTCGACGCCCACAGCGACACCTGGCCGGACGAAGAGGGCAAGCGCATCGACCATGGCACCATGTTCTGGCACGCGGCCAGAGAAGGGCTGGTGGACCCGTCGCGCTCGGTACAAATCGGCTTGCGCACCACCAACGATGATCACCAGGGCTTCGAGGTGCTGGACGCGCGGCAGGTGCATCGCCGTGGCTGCGAGGCGATAGTCGAGGCGATTCGCGCGCGGGTCGGCGACAACCCGGTGTACCTGACCTTCGACATCGACTGTCTCGATCCGGCGTTCGCTCCGGGCACTGGAACACCGGTGTGTGGCGGTTTGAGCACGGTGCAGGCGCTGGAGATTCTCGGCGGTTTGCGCGGGATCAATCTGGTGGGCATGGACGTGGTGGAAGTGGCCCCGGCCTATGACAGCGCGGAGATCACCTCGCTGGCGGCGGCGACGCTGGCGATGGAGATGTTGTGTCTGTATGCGGCCAGGCATAAGGTCGATAAGTAATACGCCTGACCCTGTGGGAGCGAGCTTGCTCGCGATGGCGGTCGATCAGCCGACATGGATGTTGAATGTTCCGCCCTCATCGCGAGCAAGCTCGCTCCCACAGTTTTGATTTGTGTCAGGCCACTGGAACGACTGGCAGGTCGAGGATCTGACCACCGCTGAACCGTGCGAACGAACCGGAAATGGATTCGTGCGGCACGCCTTTGTCCACGTCACTGACGTCGTCCAGTCGTGCCAGTTGTTCGCTGTTCAACTGCACATTCAGCGCGCCCAACGTCGCATCCAGCTGCTCACGGGTCCGGGAACCGAGGATCGGAATCAGCGCCGTGGTCGAGCGCCTGGCTTTTTCCCGCAGCCAGGCGATGGCTACGTGGGTCGGGCTGGCGTCCAGTTCTGCGGCGACATCGATCAAGGTGTCGAGCAGGGCGGTTTCGCGGGCGCTTTTTTCGGCGTGGATCAGCACACCGAGTTTGTTCGCGCGATTGTCGCCCTCACTGTTGCGATATTTGCCAGTCAGGAAGCCGCCACCCAGCGGCGACCACAAGGTCGCGGCCAGGCCCAGGGCTTCGGCCATCGGCAGTTGTTCACGCTCGGCGGTGCGTTCGGCGAGGCTGTACTCGACCTGGATCGCGGCAATCGGGGCAAAACCGCGTACCTCGGCCAGCAGGTCGGCGCGGGCGATGCGCCAGGCGGGGAAGTTCGACAGACCGGCGTAATGAATCTTGCCGGCACTGACCAGATCGTCGAAGCCGCGCAGGATCTCTTCCATGGGCGTGACGCCGTCGCTCATGTGCGCCCAGAACAGGTCGATATGCTCGGTCTTCAGCCGTTTAAGGCTTTCTTCGACGGCGCGCACCATGTTCTTGCGGCTGTTGCCAGTGTGGGAAACACCGGCTGCCGGTGTAGTCCCGAGGGTGTATTTGGTGGCGATGACCAGGCGATCCCGTTCTGCGGCGATGAATTCGCTGAGCATGGCCTCGGACTGCCCGCCCTGATAGCCATTGGCGGTATCGATGAAATTTCCACCGGCTTCCAGGTAGCCATCAAAAATCCGTCTGGCTTCGTCACGCTCGGCGCCATGGCCCCAACCGGTACCGAAATTACCCGCGCCCAGCGCCAGTTCGGAAACACGCAAGCCGGTTTTACGACCGAAAACTTTGTAATGCATGGGATGACTCCAGAGGGATGGCGACAAGATTTAATAAATTATCTAAAACATCTATTAAATATGATACTGGTAATCTAAAGCGTCAAGGTGCTTTTCCTGTCAGCACAAAACTGCCGATCACCGGTCGCGTTATCCATACACAATGGCATACTGCCGCCCATGACTATCGATTCCCCTTTAAGCGCCTGGCAGCATGCCATCGAACAAAAGGGCTTCGTCCAGGACGAGGCCCAGGAACATGCGGTGTGGGCGCTGCAAAAATGCCACGAAGCGTTGCACGCAGGCAGCGCGCCCATTTCCGGCGTGTACCTGTGGGGGCCGGTGGGGCGGGGCAAGACCTGGTTGATGGACCAGTTCTACCAAAGCCTGCGAGTACCGGCGCGGCGCCAGCACTTTCACCACTTCATGGGCTGGGTGCACCAACGCTCGTTTCAACTGACCGGCACTGCCGATCCGCTCAAGGCGTTGGCCCGTGAATTGGCTGAAGAGGTTCGCGTGCTGTGTTTCGACGAACTGTTCGTCAATGACATCGGCGACGCGATCATTCTCGGGCGCCTGTTCCAGGTGATGTTCGAACAGGGCGTGGTAGTGGTCTGCACGTCCAATCTGCCGCCGGACCAGTTGTACGCCGACGGCTTCAATCGCGACCGTTTCATGCCAGCCATCGCGGCGATCAAGCAGCACATGCAGGTGATTGCGGTGGATGGCGGGGAAGACCATCGCCTGCATCCGGGGGCCGGTTTGCAACGTTATTGGGTGGCCGAGCCCGGTAACCCCGGCGCTTTGGGTGAAGTGTTCCAGTTGTTGAGCGTCGGCCAGTCAGTATCGAGCGAGCCGGTCAAGGTCGGTCACCGCTCCCTTGAGGTGGTCAAGGCCAGCCCGACTGTGCTCTGGACCCGTTACGCCGCGCTGTGCGAGCAACCCTTCGCGGCCATGGATTTCATCGCCCTGTGCGATACCTACGGCGCTATCCTGTTGAGTGACGTGCCCAACCTCAGCGCACAGAAACGCGCAGGGCGCATTGCCCGCGGCACCGAGGACGGTGTCGAGCGGGTGGAGGCGGGAGATCGCGAGTTGCCGCAGTTATCGGTGCATGACGATGGTGTACGACGGTTCATTGCCCTGGTGGACGAGTGCTACGACCGCAAGGTGCCGCTGTACCTTGAAGCGCAAGTGCCAATGGCATCGCTTTACACCGAGGGTTATCTGGAATTTCCGTTCCGCCGCACCCTCAGTCGATTGCAGGAAATGCAACTGCAGCGGTTTGCCGAAGTTTGATCGGGTTTTGATCGGGAGCAGCGAACATGAATCAGCCCCTGTCACACCATTTGCTGACCATGGCCTACCAGAACGCCTGGGCCAATCACCGACTGGCCAAGGCCTGGCGTCAGTTGAGCCCGCAGGAACTGAGCGCATCCCGGGTCAGCTTCTTCCCCTCGATCCGCGCCACCCTCAACCACATCCTCACCTGTGACTGGCTTTATGTGGACGCCCTGGAGCGCGAACTGCGCGGCGACGACCCGCATCCCGATTGCCGGGTGTTTTTCAAGGAGGACGAACCCTGCCTCGTGGCAACGGACCTGGTTGGCGAACAGGCCCACGTCGACCGCCGGCTGATCGCCTACTGCGAGCAGATGCGCGACGCCGACCTGGGCAAAATCGTGACCATCGCCCGCGACACCCCGCAACACGACAGTCGCTTGCGCCTGCTGTCCCATTTGTTTGAACACCAGATCCATCACCGCGGCCAGATTCACGCCATGCTCAGCGGCACCTCGGTCCAGCCACCGCAACTCGACGAGTTTTTCTGCGGCGGTGAGTCGCACTTGCGGGCCGAGGATTTTGCCGAACTGGGGTGGACGGAAGCCTTGATCTGGGGCGCTTGAGGCCAAAGATTTTCTCGGTTGCGATTGTCGTTGGCACATTGCTCGCGCTATGGTCTGCCGGCACTTCAGCGTGAGTACATGCTGGGGGCTACTTCATGTGTGATCGAGGATGGAAATGGACTCCGCAGAAATTCTTGTGCTTCAGGCCAGTTACACCAATCCGGTGCACGCCGAGGCTATTTGCCTGGTGCTGAACCACTACGCCGAGGACCCGATGGGGGGCGGCCAGCCGTTGCCGGCCAATGTACTGGAGCAACTCCCGGGCGAACTTGCCCGGCGCCCCCACGCATTCAGTGTGCTGGCCTTTGTCGGTGGCGAGCCGGCCGGGCTGGTCAATTGCTTCGAGGGGTTCTCGACGTTTGCCTGTCGGCCGCTGGTCAATGTGCATGATGTGTCGGTGGTGAAAAAATTTCGCGGCCTGGGCTTGAGCCAGAAGATGCTGCAAAAGGTCGAAGACATCGCCCGTCAGCGTGGCTGCTGCAAGCTCACCCTGGAAGTGCTGGAAGGCAATGCCGTGGCCCAGGGTTCCTATGAAAAAGCCGGTTTCGCCGCCGGCATGTTCGACCCGGCCCATGGACGGATGCTGTTCTGGACCAAGAGCCTCTGATTCAACAGGCAAAAAAAGGGCGTCCATCAGGACGCCCGACAGTCTTCTACCTGGAGCCGCAGTCAGAAGTCCCTGGATCATTTCGGTCTGTAGGTTTCAGTCATTTGTGCGGTTTGATCGTCCGGAACCCGCAGTTCAGTGCTTTGGACGGGGTGGCCCAGGGCTTCTTGCTGGGCCAGTCGCAGGCTTTCGTAGTAATAGCGCATGCGTTCGGCTCCACCTTCGGCAAAAGCACTGGTTGAGCCCAAGGCCATCAGGCCGGCGAGAATCATTGCGGTGCGTTTCATGGTTTGCCTCCCACTACAGATGTCGGATGCCTTTCGTCCATGAATCAATGAAGCAGTGTCGAAATGGCATTATCCGCCGATTCGGTTAATTGGGAATCAACTTCACCAACGACCTGCATGGCTGTAACGGGAGCATGAAAAAGGGGCCGGAACCGGCCCCTGAAAGGATTACTGCTGAACGACAGTGGGTGGCGTTTTGGGCTTCATCAGGCTGAAGTCGATCAGCGCACGCTGCTGACGCTCATACGGGTTGCCGATCATCAATGGCCGGGCCTTGAAGCTGTCGCTGACCAGGCTTTTGCTGCGATCGAGTTCGTCGAAGCTCAGGCCCGCCAGGTCGGCCCAAGTGTGAATCAGGTGCGAGCTGCTGTAAGGGCGCGAGAGATCACCCGCGAGGTTCCAGTCATGGGTTGCGCGCCATTTCGGCGATGCCCAGGCCATGAACGGAATGGTGTACATCGGTGCTGTCGGCTTGTTCTCGTTGCGCCCCAAGGTGTTGTGGCCCACGGAATCGAACACGTCTTCGCCATGGTCGGACAGGTACAGCAGGAAGCCGTTCGGATCGGTCCTGGCGTAGTCCTTGATCAGGCTGGACACCACGAAGTCGTTGTACAGCACGGCATTGTCGTAGCTGTTGTACGTCGGCAACTGGTCATCGCGAATGCCGGCAGGCACGCCCTCACGGTCCTGGAACTTGTCGAAGGTCGACGGGTAACGGTACTGGTAGCTCATGTGCGTGCCGAGCAAATGCACGACGATGAGTTTGCGCGGTGCACCGTCGGCCAGGGCCTTGTTGAAGGGCTCGATCACGTCGCCATCGTACTGGGCGGCGTTCTGGTTGCGGTTGTTGTTCAGGTACACCTGTTCATCGGCCTGTTCGGAAAAGGTCGTGAGCATGGTGTTGCGCTTGGTCATGGTCTGCTGGTTGGTGATCCAGAAGGTCTTGTAACCTGCCTGTTTCATCATGCTGACCAGCGATGGCGTCGACAGGTACAGGTCGGGGTTTTCTTCGTCGGCGAAGGTCAGGACCTGCTGCAGCGCCTCAATGGTGTAGGGGCGCGGCGTAATGACGTTGTCGAAAACGTCCAGTTGATCCTTGAGCTTGTCCAGTTCCGGCGTGGTTGCCCGGGGGTAGCCGTACAGGCTCATGCGCTGACGGTTGGTGGACTCACCGATCACCAGCACCAGGGTCGCAGGCGTGTTGGCCATTGCGTCCTTCAGGTTGTGCAGCGGTGGAATCTTGCTGGCGTTATTGAGCATGTCCTGCATGCCGGCCAGGGTTTCCAGGTAGCGGTGATAGGCCACGGCCATCTGCCATGGCACCGCCGGCTCGATGCGGGTTTCGAACTTGTCGAAGCCTTCGGCGAAACTGCCGGTGCGTGCGGTTTGCTTGATCAGCGGATAACCGACTACCGCGACGACAATGGCCACCGCGGCCACGATGGCCTTGCCACGGGGCAGGTACACCGGGCGCAGGCGTGTCCACAGGAACCAGGAAAAAGCGGTGTGTGCCAGGAACGCCGGCACCATCCACCAGGCAAAGTACTGGGTCATGTATTCGCCGGCTTCAGCCACGTTCGACTCAAACATGATGAAGATGACGCTCTGGGAAAACTCCTGCTGATAAATGAAGAAGTAACCCAGGCTCGCCATGGAGCACGCCCACAGTACGACGCCGATCACGGCAGCCATGACGCGGGTTTGCCGGGGGAAGAGCAACATCGGCGCCAGCCAGAAGGCGCTCATGACGAAGGCCTGGCGGAATCCGCTAAAGCCGGAGGTGCCAGTCAACTGGATGAGTAGTTGGGTGATGCCGGAAAAGTACCAGAAGAATACAAACAGCCAGACAAATCCGGCCCAATCAAAACCTGCCGCAGTCGTGTTGCTGCGTTTAAACAAAGACATTCAGCGCTCCAGCCGAGAGTTCACTACCACCGCCGGGACTTGGATATCACGGACGACGAACGAGGGCCGCGCGGAATCGGGCGACCTAAACGAGTAATTGTCGTGTAACAATTGTGAAAATTTTGTGAGTTGCCAGGGGTGGCAAGGCGTGAGCCGGTGCGGAAGCAGTGCAGACTGCTCCCGCTTCAAAGGAGGGAGTCAGGCGAATGGGGTGTGTTGCACCACAGCCAGGGGCTGCACTTGATTGGTTTGCAGCAGCAGCCGCAATTGCGCCAGTTCCTGCTTCAACTGATCGCGTTCGTCTTTCAACTGGCGCAATTCGTCGCGACGGATTGTGACGTAAAGGGTTTGTGCTGGCAGTGCGGTATGTACTGTGCCCATTGCTCACCTCGCAAATGGCGTGTCTCAACTGTAGGTACGCCTCGAAATCCGGGGCTGACCTACTATCGGCGCCAATTTTGATTTCTTTTGCCCCAGAAGGGAACTTTTTTATTTTTCATGGTCGTTGTGTCTTCGGTTTGATTCCCGACGTTATCCATCAGGATCGGGCACAATGCCCGGAAACTTCGTGCCAACGCTCTGGACTAACCTCATGAGTCGCGTTGGGCTATAACCTTTGACACACTTTAATTTGTAGTAGGGAGCATCAGCACATGCAACTCGGGATTATTGGACTGGGCCGCATGGGCGGCAATATTGCGCGGCGCCTGATGCTCAACGGGCACACCACCGTTGTTTACGACCGCAATACCGCCTTTGTCGAAGCCTTGGCTACAGAGGGCTCCACGGGCGTCACCGATCTGCCGGCGCTGGTCGCCGGCCTGGCCAGGCCGCGTGCTGTCTGGGTCATGCTGCCAGCTGGCGCGCCGACCGAAGAAACCATCGACACCCTGAGCACCTTGCTCGACGCCGGCGATACCATCATCGACGGCGGCAACACCTTCTATAAAGACGATATCCGCCGGGCGAAGACCCTGTCGGAAAAAGGCCTGCACTACATCGACGTCGGTACCTCCGGCGGTGTCTGGGGCCTGGAGCGCGGTTACTGCATGATGATCGGCGGCGATGCCGAGACGGTTAAGCGCCTCGACCCGCTGTTCGCAACCCTGGCCCCTGGCCTGGGCGACATCCCGCGCACCAAGGACCGCAAGTCCGACGACGATCGTGCCGAGCGTGGTTACATTCATGCAGGTCCGGCCGGTTCCGGGCACTTCGTGAAGATGATCCACAACGGCATCGAATACGGAATGATGCAGGCGTTCGCAGAAGGCTTCGACATCCTCAAGACAAAAAACAGCGAGAACCTGCCGCAAGACCAGCGTTTCGACCTGAACGTCGCCGATATCGCCGAAGTGTGGCGCCGTGGCAGCGTGGTGTCCTCGTGGTTGCTGGACCTGACTGCCGACGCCCTGGCCAGCGATCCGAAACTCGACGGTTTCTCCGGGTCCGTGGCCGACAGCGGTGAAGGTCAATGGACCATCGAAGCTGCCATGGAACAAGCGGTGCCGGTGCCGGTGCTGTCGAACTCGCTGTTCTCGCGCTACCGTTCCCGTGGGCAAGGCACCTTTGGCGACAAGATTCTCTCGGCCCAGCGCTTCGGCTTCGGCGGCCATGTGGAGACCTCGAAAAAATGACCCACGCGATCCGCAGAAAATCCAAGGCTGAACCCGCGCCGCCGACCACGCTGTTCCTGTTCGGCGCCCACGGCGATCTGGTCAAGCGCCTGCTGATGCCGGCGCTGTACAATCTCAGCCGTGACGGTTTACTCGGGAATGGACTGCGGATCATCGGCGTTGACCACAATGCCATCAGCGATGAAGGCTTCGCGAAAAAACTCGAAGACTTCATCCGCAACGAGGTGGCCACCAGGACCGGCAAGGGCGATCAAGCCCTTGACCCGGCGCTGTGGGCCAAACTCGCCAAAGGCATCAGCTACGTCCAGGGCGATTTCCTGGACGACAGCACTTATCAAGCGCTGGCGGCAAAAATCGCCGACAGCGGTACTGGCAATGCGGTGTTCTATCTGGCCACCGCGCCGCGTTTCTTCAGTGAAGTGGTGCGCCGTCTTGGCTCGGCCGGCTTGCTGGAAGAAACCCCCGAGGCCTTCAGAAGGGTGGTGGTCGAAAAACCCTTCGGCTCCGACCTGCATACGGCCGAAGCCTTGAACGCTTGCCTGCTCAAGGTGATGACGGAAAAGCAGATCTACCGCATCGACCATTACCTGGGCAAGGAGACCGTACAGAACATCTTGGTCAGCCGGTTCTCCAACAGCCTGTTCGAAGCGTTCTGGAACAATCACTACATCGACCACGTGCAGATCACCGCCGCCGAAACCGTGGGCGTGGAAACCCGTGGCAGTTTCTATGAGCACACCGGCGCGCTGCGGGACATGGTGCCCAATCACCTGTTCCAGTTACTGGCGATGGTGGCGATGGAACCGCCCGCCGCGTTCGGCGCCGATGCGGTGCGCGGCGAGAAAGCCAAGGTCGTTGGCGCGATCAGGCCCTGGACGGTGGAGGAAGCCCGCGCCAATTCGGTACGGGGCCAATACGCCGCGGGTGAGATCGACGGCAAGGCACTGCCGGGCTACCGCCAGGAAAACAACGTCGCACCCGACAGCAATACCGAAACCTATGTGGCCCTCAAGGTCATGATCGATAACTGGCGATGGGTCGGCGTGCCGTTCTATCTGCGAACCGGCAAGCGCATGAGTGTGCGTGACACCGAGATCGTGATCTGCTTCAAGCCGGCGCCCTATGCGCAGTTCCGCGATACCGAGGTCGATGAGCTGCAGCCGACCTATTTGCGCATTCAGATCCAGCCGAACGAAGGCATGTGGTTCGACCTGCTGGCCAAGCGTCCCGGTCAGGCCTTGAAAATGGACAACATCGAGCTGGGGTTCGCCTACAAGGACTTCTTCGAGATGCAGCCGTCCACCGGCTACGAAACCCTGATCTACGATTGCCTGACGGGTGACCAGACGCTGTTCCAGCGCGCCGATAACATCGAAAACGGCTGGCGCGCCGTGCAGCCGTTCCTGGATGCCTGGCAGCAGGATTCCAGTGTGCAGAGCTACGCTGCCGGGGAAAACGGCCCCAAGGCCGGCGAAGAACTGCTCACCCGTGACGGTCGCGTCTGGCACCGCCTCGGATAACACGGATCTTCTGTGGGAGCGAGCTTGCTCGCGATGGCGGCGGCACATTCAACATCCCTGTGTCTGACAGACTGCTATCGCGAGCAAGCTCGCTCCCACAGGGTCGGGGGTTACAGCCAGTAGCTCACCGCATACCACCCGAGCAAGCCCATCACCACGGTGTACGGAAGCGCCATCCAGACCATCCGCCCATAAGACAGACGCACCAGCGGTGCAATTGCCGAGGTCAGCAGGAACAGGAACGCCGCCTGACCGTTGGGCGTCGCCACGCTCGGCAGGTTGGTACCGGTATTGATCGCAATGGCCAGGGTTTCGAAGTGCTCACGGGTCATCTCACCCGCCATGAACGCGCGCTTCACTTCGGTGATGTAAATGGTTGCCACGAACACGTTGTCGCTGATGGCGGACAGCAGCCCGTTGGCAATGAACAGCATGCCCGGTTGTTGGTCTGCCGGGAGCGTCAGCACCCAGTGGATCAGTGGGGCGAACAGTTGCTGGTCGTGAATCACCGCGACAACGGCGAAAAAAACCACCAACAATGAGGTGAACGGCATGGCGTCCTTGAACGCTGTACCCAGGCGGTGTTCGTCGGTGATGCCGGTAAAGGCGGTAATCAACACGATCACCATCAAACCGATCAAACCCACTTCGGCGATGTGGAACGCCAGCCCGGCAATCAGAATCAATGCGGCAAAGCCTTGCACCAGTAGCGCTGCACCTTGGCGCGTGGTGCGCTCGGCATTGTCTTCGGCGGCGTAGTTGGCCAGCACCGCACGAACGTTATCCGGCAGCAGCGTGCCGTATCCGAACCAGCGCAGCTTTTCCAGCAGGACGCAGGTTACCAGCCCGGCAACCAGTACCGGCAGGGATACCGGCGCAACCCGGGTGAAGAACTCAGCGAAGTGCCAGCCCATTTCATGGCCGATCAGCAGGTTCTGCGGTTCACCGACCAGCGTACAGACACCGCCCAGCGCGGTGCCCACGGCGCCGTGCATCAGCAGGCTGCGCAGAAAGGCGCGGAACTGTTCCAGATCACCGTGATGCAGGGTGGGCAGATGTTGGTCGTCGCTGAACTCGCTGTCCTGGCGCGGATCGTTGCCCGAGGCGACGCGGTGATACACCGAGTAAAAACCTACGGCGGCACTGATGATCACGGCGGTCACAGTCAAGGCATCGAGGAACGCCGACAGAAAGGCCGACAGAAAGCAGAACATCAGGGACAGCAGGGCTTTGGAGCGGACCCCGAGCAGCAGGCGCGAGAACAGGTAAAGCAACAGGTCCTTCATGAAATAGATACCCGCTACCATGAACATCAGCAGCAGGATCACCGGGAAGTTGTGCAGCAACTCGTCGTACAGCGCCTGGGGCGTGGTCATCTTCAGCAGCAGGGCTTCAATCAACAACAGGCCGCCGGGCATCAGCGGATAGCATTTGAGGGCCATGGCCAGGGTGAAGATGAACTCCAGCACCAGTAGCCAGCCGGCAGCCACCGGGCCTGCGGTCCAAAGCACCAGGGCATTGAGGATGAGAAAGCCGACGATGCAGGCCTTGTACCAACGGGGCGAGTGCCCGAGAAAGTTGTGCGCGAACGCCTGGGCCATTGAACCGGACATCGGCTGCTCCTTGTCTTGAGAAGCGCGCAAGTTGCCGCAAGCGCGCGAGAAGATCAAGCGCAGGAAAAATGCCGGTGTTTATCCCTGGAAGCGAGCGATGACCGCCTTGTAGTTTCCGTGCAGCGAATAGCCTCCCACTACAATGTTTCCATCGGCGTGCGCGGCGACACAGGTGGCGGTATCCAGGCTTGGGCCCAGGCGCGTACGTGTATAGCCGCTGCCTTTGCCAAAACGGCGATCGGGAAGGCCGTTGGCCAGGTATCGCCCGAGAATGAAGTCTGCTTCGACGCCGCCGATGGTGGCGCCCGCCGTGAGCACACTGCCATCAGGCTGTAACTGCGCGGCGGTCCACTGGCACCCGCTGTAACCGATTTCCCGCCGCTGCGGATGTCCTCCGTTGCAATGACTGTCGGGGCGGCCGTTGCTGTGCATTTTAAATGTCAGGCAGTGCATCGGCTCGCGACTGCTGCCAAAACACAGGATTTCGCCTTCGTTTTGCTGGACCACCCGACAGACCCGGGCGCCATGCCCTTGGGCCTTGAAGGTCATGAATCCATCCACGGCAAATCGGTCGTCGAGGCGCCCGTCCGGGTGATAGCGTGCCAGCAAGCCTTCCTCGGGAAAATTGATCGATCCACCGACCAGGATTCGGCCATCACGTTGTACCGTCAGGCTGCTGAGCCAGGTATTCATCAGCAGGTGCCTGACCATCACGAAGCCGCGGTCGTTGAACGAGCAGTCCAGCGAGCCTTCGACATCCAGGCGTATCAGCATGCCGACGTGATCGGCCAGTTCGTAGTGATGGTTGGCCAGGATCAGGATCCGGCCGTCTTGCTGTATGGCCACATCGCAGGCTTCTGCGCCCGGCACACCGAGAGGCAGCCGGATATCGCGCATGCCCAGGGACAGATCGCCAGGTAATCGCACGACACGGTGGCCATTATCGCCAAAGCCTTGCACCAGGCGGCCATCTTGATCCAGCAATGCCAGGGCCGGGAGCGTGCGGTGCGCGTTTACGTATTGCAGGCCAGCCAACAGGATGTTGCCGTCGGGCAGGATCAGGACCTTGGTGCCCATGGCTTCGAACCCCGGTTCGAATTGCCCGATGACACTGCCTTGTTTGCCGAACGTCAGGTCTGCGCAACCATCCGCCAGCAAGCGGGCCAGGCCAAAGCGGGTGCCATCGGCCATGCCGACTTTTGCGGCTACCAGCAAGCGACCTTGCGCATCGATCGCAACGTCATTGGCCAGGCTGAAAAGGCTGTCGGCGAAATAGACCTGGGTTTTGCCGTTGACGGCAAACGTCGTATCGAGGGCCCCGGCGTTTTTCCGGGTCGCGGAGTAGGCAAAAGCGGACTGGCTTGACATGCACCGCATCTCCTTGCGAGTCGTCCTGATCCGGAAGTTTGGGTGGCGACTTGATAGGGAGATTATTCAATCCCTGAATGAAGGGATGCACAACAGTAAGAACTAACAGACGGAGGGTCGCTGTGTGCCACAACAGTGTCTTTTCGAACCAATGGCGAGCCTGCAAAGTATCAGGCGTATGTAAAGTTCGAATTAAACAGTGTCACGTAGTGTGCGCGGCCAGAAAAAACTGCGAACTAAAGACAGGGAAAGGGCGCGGATTACCCCGGAGTAATCCGCAAAACGATTAGTGCGGCATCGACCACGACTGCAGTGTGTAACCTTCCTCGCTCAATTCGGCGCGAGCCTGTTCCAGCAGCCGTTCGAGTTGCGCGGGATCGGAATAGGCGCTGCTTGGGATCTGCTTGCGGCCAATGTTGGTGCTGGTGCGGTCGATAACGGTCAGGCTGAGTTCGCCATTGCCGTCTTGTGGAGCCCAGGCCACGCATTTGAATGGTTTAAATGCGCAGTCGGCAATCAGAAGTGCTTCGTTGATACGGAGCGGGGCGTTCATAGGGTCTTCTCTCTGTATGCCCAATCAAGTGATAGGCCGACGGTTGGGCTTACCGTTCAGCTGGTTACTTGTACTGATGCCCGCAACCGGGGTTCGGGTCACACACAATCAAAAGAAATTTCCACTTTATTTTCACTGATTCAAGGAAGAGCCTGACATTGAAAGCTGAATGAAAGGAAACAGTCGTTAGGTGACTAACATAATCGCAACTTATAACTGGTTTTGTGACATCCCTATAGTCAAACAGTACAAGGCCCTGTCAAATTCTTGCTAATGTTACAGCCAGGCCTGCCAAATGACTGTTTTTATTAAATTTTCATAAATTTGGCGCCAAGGATCAGTCATGAATGATGCGCCTGCCTTACGACGTTTGTTAGTGGTGGACCCCTGTGACGATTGCTATCGCCTGCTCCCTGGATTGCGCGCCATCGGTTGGGACGTTGACAGCTGCACGCTGGAGAACGCCGTTGACCGAACCTGTGACGTGGGCTTGCTGCGCTTGCAGCCTTATCACCTTGAGCACCCGGAGGCCGTCAAAGAGCTGATCAGCCGCAGCGGCACCGAGTGGATAGCCGTACTCAACCAGGATGTACTGCGGCTGCAAAATGTCGGCGACTTCGTCTGTGAATGGTTTTTTGACTTTCATACCTTGCCGTTCGATGTGTCCCGGGTTCAGGTAACACTGGGGCGCGCGTTTGGCATGGCGCGCTTGCGCGGGCAGGGCACGGTCTATGTCGACCAGCCCGAGCACGAATTGCTGGGCGACAGCAAACCTATTCGTGAGCTGCGAAAGCTGTTGAGCAAACTGGCTCCGACCGAATCTCCGGTGTTGATTCGCGGTGAAAGCGGCACTGGCAAGGAACTGGTCGCACGAACCCTGCATCGTCAGTCCCAGCGTCACAGCAAACCCTTCATTGCGATCAATTGTGGTGCGATTCCCGAGCATTTGATCCAGTCCGAGTTGTTCGGCCATGAGAAAGGCGCATTTACCGGCGCGCACCAACGCAAGGTCGGACGGATAGAAGCCGCCAACGGTGGCACCCTGTTTCTCGACGAGATCGGTGACCTGCCACTGGAGTTGCAGGCCAACCTGTTGCGGTTCCTCCAGGAAAAACACATCGAGCGGGTCGGCGGCAGTCAGCTGATTCCGGTGGATGTGCGGGTTCTGGCGGCAACGCATACCGACCTTGAAGCCGCCATCGAAAAGAAACGCTTTCGCGAAGACCTGTATTACCGCTTGAACGTACTGCAAGTGGCGACCGTTCCGCTGCGCGAGCGCCATGGCGACCTGGCGGTGTTGGCCAACCACTTCTCCCATTTCTATAGCCATGAAACCGGGCGCCGCCCACGCAGTTTCAGCGAAGACGCGTTGATTGCCATGGGCAAACACGACTGGCCAGGCAATGTTCGCGAACTGGCCAACCGCGTTCGTCGCGGGCTGGTGTTGGCCGAAGGCCGGCAGATCGAGGCCCGTGACCTGGGGTTGATCAGTCAGCATACGCTCGCAGCGCCGATGGGCACCCTCGAAGAATACAAGTCCCGGGCCGAACGCCAGGCGTTGTGCGATGTATTGAGTCGCCACAGCGATAACCTGAGTGTCGCCGCCAAAGTATTGGGTGTGTCGCGACCGACCTTCTACCGGTTGTTGCACAAGCACCAGATTCGCTGAACCCCGGCCGCAAACCAAAACCCCGCTGCGATTGCAGTTGCAGCGGGGTTTTTGTTCGGGTCAGAAGTAGTAGGGGAGTTTCAGGCTGAACTGGAAGTCCGGGGCATCGTCCGTCATGCCGATGGACAGGTTGGGCACGATGGTCAGGCTGTCGGTGGCCGCAATGGTCATGCCGATGTTGAAGTAACCGGCGTTGGCATCGCTGGAGACCACCGCTTGCCAATCCCCGCCATCTTCCTTGAGCTTGCTTTTGCGTTGCACCAGGTCAGAGACCGAGAACGACATACTCATCTTTTCGTTCAAGGCGAACGCAATGCCGGCGCCGATCTGGAAGCTGTCGCCAATGCGGACTTTGCCCGGTGTCTCGACCGCCGGGTTGGAGCTGATGTCGTCGAAAGACTCTTCCATGTTGTACGTGTAGGACAGGCTGCCGAACAGCACCGCCGGGTCGAACGTCTTGACCAGGGAGATCCCCGGCGTAATCGACCAGACGCCGTTACCGGTAGGCAAGGATTCAGGCACGGCCAGGTTTGAGTTATCGGCCACCCGAACCAGCTTGATGCCGAACGGGTCTTTGCCGGTAGGCGCCTTGACGCGCAAGGTCACCACGGCATCCGGCGTGTTGGCCGATTCGTCGAGGAATTTGTAGGCGACACCGAAGTTGACGTCGCCTATGGTCGGGTCTTCCTTGACGGTGTCTTCGGTCGTGACGTTTGCGGCGCCGCTATTGCCGCCACCGGACTGGTACGTGGACTCACGGTAGACCACCGGTACGTTCAGGTCGAACTGCCAGCGATTGTTGAAGTTGTAGCGACCGGTGAGGTCAAGCGTCCAGGTGTCGGCCTTGATCCGGTCCAGGTTGATAGCGCCCAGGAAGATCGAGTCCAGGGCAAGAAAACCGTTGAGGACCAGTTGGCGGGAATCGTAGCGGGAGTAGGTTATCCCGGTTTCGACGCTGAACTTGCCACCGCCGAAAAACCCGCTGGCCTCGTCATACAGGTTCGAAACGCTTTGCGCCGGTTGCGAGTCATTGGCCAGCGATTGTCCATAAGAGCTGCCGCTCCCCCCCGAGGCGACTGCGGCGCCGGTGCCGACGCCTGGGTTGCCCTTGAGATCCGCTGGCGACTTGGCCAGGCGTTTGGGAGGGGGCGAGGCGGGCTGCTCTTCGACCTGGCGGACCCGTTGTTCGAGAACCGCCAGGGCTTTTTGCTGCACTTCGTATCGTTGTTTCAACTCCAGGAGCTCTTGTTTGAGAGCCTCCAGTTCCGGGTCAGGTGCTGCCTGCAACATCGCCGCCGGGAGTAGAGCACTCAAGCATGCAACTGCACGCAGTGATACTGATCGGTACATGAAATATGCCGTCCATTTGTGCCCAATGGTCCAGACTCAGCGTAGTTCAATAGCCCATGGTCCGTAATGCAGCGAGTTGGTTGAGGTTGCAGTCCAATGCCCCCGCACTCGGGCCATTATTGTTGAGCACTACGTTGAGTTGAGTCATGTTGTCGACCACATTGCTGCTGCCCAGCAACCGGGTGTTTTGCAGCAACCCGCCCTGGGCGACTTGTTGCAGGCTGGTGCCCTGGTTGTTGTTGGCGGTAATGGCCATCTGAACGCCGCCGCTGGTCGCGGATACCGCGACACTGCCTGCGGCATTGCTGCCGGTGATGGTTTGACCGGCTATCAGCGCCTGGCCCTGGCCCGCCACCAGTGCCGGGGCCGTGCTGGCCTCTTTGACGTTGATGGCGATGTTGTTGTTTGCGCTGTTGCCATCACCTGCGGCCCGTGTGACCTGGGTTATCCCCCGGGAAGTGCTCAGGGCTGCGCCCCCCGACACGTGACCGCTGCCCGACCTGGACGTACCGCCATGACCCGATTGCTTGATGGTTGAAACATAGAACTCCGGCTTGACCGTTGCGGCTTGAAGCTGCATCGAGGTGGAGGCTCCGATCAGGTCACCACTGGCATTGCGCCAGGTACTGCTCATGACGACACCGAAGCTGATGACCCGCCCCGGCATCACATATCGGCCACGCAACTCGGCCAGTTCCTCGTCCTTGATTTCGATGGGTCTGAACTCATCAGCAAAACCTGAAGTGTTCGCTGCCAGACAGACAGCGACCACCCAATACGAGGTTTTCATTTGCTGCTCCCGGAGCATCCTGCCCCCTATCATCTTGTTGGCGATTAAAAGAAGTCGCTCTGTATGAAACCAAAATCCATCAATTCGGCATCTTTGACCGGGTTGAAGTTATCCATCTTGTTCTTGGCTGTCAGCGGTTCCGGTGGACTGCGTAACGCATTGGTCTTGTCGTAACCGGGACCGACGATAGCGAAAATAATGCCATTCCAGCCTTTGACAAAGTCATCATGGGAGTAGCGTTTGTGACCGAGTACCGGATCGCCGATATACACCCAGTTCTTGTCCGCCCGCTGCAACACCACGAAGTGCTTGTAGCCGCGAATTTCCATCAATACCACCACCGGAATCGTCACGGCTTCGAGTCTTTCCGGCGGGATCCTGTAGCCCCGGGCGCGCATGCCGATGCGCTCTATGTAGCGCTTCATGTCCAGCATGGAAAAACCCTGGGTACGCACAAGGTCCTGGTCTGCGGTGACCAGCATGCCCTTGATGATGTGCTCCTCATCGACGTCGAGCCAATAGGCCTGGCGCAGTATCGTTGCCAGCGCGGCGGCGCCACAGCTGAAATCGGTTTTTTGTTCGACGATGTCGCTGAACTTGCGCTCGCGCAAACTCTGTACGTGCTTGTACACCAGCACGCCGCCCGGCAGGGCGGCAACCGGCATCTGTGCAGCCTGGGTCAGGCCAGACAGGCAGAGCAGGGCGAAAAGGACAGTCTTACGCATGATCGATACGCCTTGGGACTGTGGAAAATCCCCGTCGCCGGGGCTTTCATTGCAATCGCGATTACAGACAGGACTTGCAGCCCGCGGCGATGGACAGCGAGTTGCTTTGCTGGTTGCCCACACCAGACGATACGTTGGCTCCGCCGTTGCCGGAGAAGTTGTTCATCGAGCCCGTTATCGACGCATTGTTGGTTACAGGGGCTTTCCAGCCCTCTGGCGTGATCACTTGTTGAGTGGTTACACCTGCCAGACCGAGTACACCCACGGTTGCGAAATCAGTCTGGGTGCTGTCGTCATGGTTGGCGTTGTTGGTGACGTTCAGCCCGGACGTGCTTTGGTTGGCCGCCGCCGCCGCTTGCGCTACACGACCGCCCGAAACGGCAATCGCCAGGTTGTTTTTCTGTTGGTTGAAGTCGCCGGTGGTCACGTTGATGCCGATGTTGCCGGAACCGCTGTTGCCTGCGTTGTTGAGCGTTGTGTTGTTGGTGTTGGAGTGGTTCCTGGCGGTGTTGCCGGTGCTCTTCTGAGTCGCGCTGGAGACGGCAGCCGCGGTGCCGAAGATGAAGGCTTCGTCAGCAGTGGCAAGGGCGGCGGCGTTGTCTTGCTGGTTGCCGTTACCGGCTGCAACGTTGGCGCCCATGTTGCCGTTGGAGTTGTTCAGGGAGTTATCGATTTTAGCGTCGTTCCTGGTGCCCCGGTTCACTACGGTGCTGTCGCTGCTTTCCTGCGAGTCCATCACGGCGGCCCCGGCGCCTGCTGTAATCTGCAGAATTTGTTCCAGCGTCGGGCCTTTAGGCTGATGGTTGTTGCTCTGGCCATCGCTCTGGCCGCTGCCTTGATCATCATCAAGGCTGCCTGCTTGTGCTGCAAATGCCATCACTGCTGCCAGAGCGAAAGCCAAAGGTTTGAGAGCAGTTGTCGGGTTCATGGTGTTTCTCCGTGCTCATTAGTTGGTCAGGTGTTGGTACTTCCCTAATCGCACTGTTTCGGGTCAGTCAGCGACCCGGATACTCAGGGTGTTAGCCATTCGGTTCCCCACCCCGGCACTCTGGTTTACCTGGATCACTCCCCGGCTGCCGGTGAAGGCCTGGTCGCTTGTCACGACCTGGCGACTGCCATTTGGGGCGCCAGTTGCTCCCGAGTTCGGGAACAACGCCACGTTCTGTTGAGAAAGGGCACTATCGTCGATGGCTTGCGGTGCGGCGCTGATGCTGATGCGCATGGCGTTGGCCATCTGGTTGTTCGCCCCGGCGCTCTGGTTGACGCCCAGTACGCCGTTGCCATTACTGAAGGAGGAGCCGCCGATAGTGACCGTCGCATCCATCGACGGATTGGCGGGCGTAGTGATTTTCTGCCGGACGCTGGTGATCGCACCGGCCTGGGTGCCAATGGCGATCGCGCGGACGTTGGCCTGCTGTTGTTGATCGCCAGCCGCCTGGTTGACGTTGAAGTTGCCGCGGTATTGAGCACCCGAATCCTGGAGGGTGGCGTTGTTCACCGAACTGACGCCCGAGTCGGCCATCACACTGGTGCAGCCGAGCAGGGCAAGTAACAGCAGGGATCGACTCATCTCATTGGCCTCCCGCCATTCTGCCCAGTGAACCGAGGCCGCTGCTCATGGCGCGGTTGATGGTTCCGGAAATGGCGCTGCCACTGCCACCACCGTGACCGACAGACATGCCGGGCATACCGTTGGGGTTGGTGACGGCGTTGAGGCCTTGCAGGCCACCCAGGCTTTGCCCGTTGTTGTGGCGAAGGGCGGTTCCGGTGGTAACTCCGGCGATGTCGGCGTCACTGAGTTCGCCGGTGACGCGGGCCGATGGGTTGGCATTAAGGGTGTTGGGGTTTGGATCCCTGCCGCCGCTGCGACCGATGGGCGTCGGGTGAATGGTGCGATCAAGCACGATGACGCCGTTGCCTTCGGCTTGAACGTCAAAACTGAAAACCGCGCCTGCAGCGCTCGCGAAAAGCAGAAGGCACGTCAAGGCATGTTTATCGAGTATCCCCACGACGGTCTTTCCTTCTCATGTGGGCTGGCTCTGGTCGGCTTTTTGAAGGAGAGAGCGAAAGCTGTGCCGGTTTTTGAATATCTCGTTGATTCAATGGCTTATGGATATTGTCCGGATAGCCTTTGCCGAGAATGTTTCAAAGGTGAGACGAAACCCTGCGCAGGCAGCCCTTATTTGCGGATAAATCGCTCTGGAACAAGGGTTTCAGCGGTGCTGTATCAATGACTTAACAAATCCGATGATCCAGCGGTGAAGGGCGCTTAAACAGGCGGTTTGAGGCGGGAAGGGTGTTTCAGGACCGGACACTTTTCCCCCGGGACAGGGGGGGATAGTGGGGAAGTTGCCCCAAAAGGCCGGTCAGGCGCCGAGCAATCGGGTCACGGCGTTCAGTGCCTGGAATCGGCGTTCTGCCCAATCTCCGCGCAGTACTTGAACCGGTTGGGCGTGGTGCTCAAGCCAGGCCAGGGTCTGCTCGAAAAATGCCTGGCGCTCACACAATCGGGGTTGGCAACGCTGGCCATCGTCCGTCCATTCGACGTGTTCCGGCGACAGCAGCAAGTGCAAGTCGTAATGCCGGGCCAGTAGCGCTTGTTCGAGCCAGGCGGGGCAGTCGCCAAACAGGGTTTGGCTCCAGAGGATATTGCTCAGCAGGTGCGTGTCGAGGATGAGCAAAGACGGTTGTTGCGCACGGGCTTCGTCTTCCCATGCCAATTGACCGCGGGCGATGTCCGGAATGTCGGCCAAGGTGGTGTCCCGGGGATTGTGCTCGATGAACCAGCGCACATACTCGTCGACCAGAATCCCGCCGAAACGCTGTTGCAACTCGGCCGCCAGCCAGCTTTTACCGCTGGATTCAGGGCCTGTGAGTACCAGGACTTTCATGCGCGCAACGCCGGATCGGCGCGCCATTGGCGCCAGCCCTGCACGGCGATAACGGCGAACAGCCCGTACAGGGTGGCGGTCAGGTACAGGTCCTTATAGATGAACAGGCCGACGAAAATCACATCCAGGGCGATCCATAGCGGCCAGCACTGGACACGTTTTTGCGCCATCCAGACCTGCGCCACCAGGCTGAATCCGGTCAGCGCCGCATCGAGCCAGGGTTGCGCGGCGTCGGTCCAGTGGGCCATGGCCGCCCCCAGCAACAGGCTGCCGAGTGCGCCGATGGCCAGGCTCAACGCCACGGAACGGGAATCGAGCCAACTGACTTCGCGGCCATGGGTCGTTTCGCCAGCCCGTGTCCACTGCCACCAGCCGTAAAGCTGCAAGGCGGCATAGACGACTTGCAGCAACATGTCCGAATACAGTTTCACCTCAAAAAAGATCCAGCTATAGAGCAGCACCATGACCAGACCGATGGGCCAGCACCAGGCGTTCTGTTTGACCGTCAGCCAGACGGCAATGACACCGAGGGCGGCGGCAAACAGTTCAAGCCCGGACATGGAGGTTCCTTGGTGAAATCGAAGAGGGGGCCGATTGTAACCGGATTGGCGTCGGGAATCCCGTTGAGCAGGGTTTGCTTCAATGGCGCGCGATAACGCGGCAGCGCCAATCGGACTTGTCTGATAGGATTCCGGCCCCGCGCGGGTAAACCCGGATCAGGATTGTTTTTTCACAGGATTTTGACGGTTCCGTGGTGATCCTTGATGTGCGGGGCTTCAGCTAGGCTGATCGCAATTCAAGCTTTGGAAAAATACTAACGGGGCATGCCGGCGCGCATAGCCTTTTGGGGGATTGATGGATCTTTGGACCGCCTTTCAGGCATTGATACTTGGGGTTGTAGAAGGACTGACCGAGTTCCTGCCCATTTCCAGCACCGGCCACCAGATCATCGTGGCCGACATGCTCGGCTTCGGGGGCGAGCGGGCGATGGCGTTCAACATCATTATCCAGCTGGGTGCCATCCTGGCGGTGGTATGGGAATTTCGACGCAAGATCTTCGATGTGGTCATCGGCCTGCCGACTCAGCCGAGCGCTCGGCGGTTTACCGCGAACCTGTTGATTGCATTCTTGCCGGCCGTGGTGCTGGGCGTGATCTTCGCCGACATGATCCACGAGTACCTGTTCAATCCGATCACCGTGGCAGCGGCGCTGGTCGTGGGCGGGTTCGTCATGTTGTGGGCCGAGCGCCGGCAGCATGAAGTCCACGCCGAAACGGTGGATGACATGACCTGGAAAGATGCCCTGAAAGTCGGCTTCGCCCAATGCCTGGCGATGATTCCGGGCACTTCGCGTTCGGGCTCGACGATCATCGGCGGGTTACTGTTCGGCCTGTCACGCAAGACCGCTACCGAGTTTTCGTTCTTCCTGGCGATGCCAACCATGGTCGGCGCAGCGGTGTACTCGGGCTATAAATACCGTGACCTGTTTGTCCCGTCCGATTTTCCGGTGTTCGCGATCGGCTTCGTCACGGCGTTCGTCTTCGCGATGATCGCGGTCCGCGGGCTGCTCAAGTTCATCGCCAACCACAGCTATGCGGCGTTTGCCTGGTATCGCATTGTGTTCGGCCTGATCATCCTGGCGACCTGGCAGTTCGGTTGGGTCGACTGGAGCGCGGTCAAGTCGTGAGTGACTCAAGCTCGCGCAATAACCCCGGGCGCCAGCCCGGGGGACAGATCCGTCATCCACGGCTGAAGTGGCTGGTGTTTGCAATCCTGTGTGCGTTGCCGCTGTCGGGGTCGGTGTCTTCATGGCTGCACGGGGTGTCGCTGATTCCCTTGGCAGCCTACGGCATCGTCAGCGTCGTGACGTTTTTCCTGTACTGGAGCGACAAGCGCAAGGCCCGCGCCGAGCAATGGCGTACGCCGGAGAATGTCCTGCATGCGCTGGAGCTCGCCGGCGGCTGGCCCGGTGCCTTGCTGGCGCAGCAAGCGTTCCGGCACAAAACCCGCAAAATCTCCTACCAGTTGGTGTTCTGGATCATCGTGCTCATGCACCAGGTGTTCTGGATCGACCACCTGTTCCTCGGCGCACACCTGTTCGCCTTGTTCTGATCGACAAGGTCCTAAAGCAACAAGCCGACTTGAGTGCGCTTGGGCAGTTTGCTCACCACCAACTGGTGGGAACGCTGCAACAAGCCTTGTAGTTCTTCGTTGCCGAGCGGGTAGGGCGTTTCCATGATGATCCACTGGGCGCGCGCCAGATAAGGCGCCGGATGAATCCCCGGGCGGTCGCAATGACCGAGAAACAGATCCTTGTCGACCTTGAAGGCCAGGGAATCACCCCGCAGGCCCTGCAAGGCGAACATCTTGTTCCCGGCAATCGAAAACACCCGCACGCCGCCCCATTTATAGTCTTCCCGTGCTCCGGGCAGGGTAAGGCAGAATTTCGCGACATCCTCTTCGCTCATCCGTCCGGCTTTCATAACAATCGTTCCCCACAGGCATTGAATGACTCGACCAGATGGTCAATCCAGGCGCGTACCGCCGGCATGACCCCGCGCCGATGAGGATAGACCGCTTGCAGCCAGCCACCGGGCAACGACCAGTCGGGCAACAACTGCACCAGTGCGCCGTTTTCCAGTTCCTGCTCGCAATACATCATGGGCAGCATCGTAAAGCCCAGGCCAGAGAGGGTGCTGGCCTTGCGCACGATAAAGTCATCGATGCCCAGCCGGGCCTCGAGCGCCAGTTCGCAACTTTTGCCTTTTTGATCCAGCATGCGGATGTGCACCATGCGGTCGGCTTCCAGCGCGCCGAGCACCGGCAGGTTTTTCAGATCGTCGGGATGGTTGATCTCACGGCCAACGAGGAAGCCGGGGCTGGCGACCATCAGCATCTGCGCTTGACGCAGGCGGCGTGTCACCAGCAGCGGGTCTTCGTCGCCCAGCTCCCGCACTCGCAGGGCCACGTCAATGCCTTCGTTCACCAGGTCGACCCGGCGGTTGAGCAGCATGACCTCCAGCTGGACTTGTGGAAACCTTTCCAGAAAGTCGCTGATCACCCCCGGCAATATTTCATGGGCCAGCCCAACCGGGCAGGACACCCGCAAACGCCCGCGGGGCTCGCTGGACATGCTGGCCACGGCCTCGTCGGCCATTTCCGCCTCCAACAGCATCGCCTGACAGTGCCTGAGGTAACGCTCACCGACGGCAGTCAGTTTCAGTTGTCGGGTGGTGCGTTGCAGCAGTCTTGCGCCGAGGCGCTCTTCCAGTTCGGCGATGCGCCGTGACAATCGGGACTTGGGGATGCCCAGCAAACGCCCGGCCGCGGCGAACCCCCCGGCTTCCACGACTTTGGCGAAGTAATACAGGTCGTTGAGGTCTTGCATGATGTGAATCCAATTGTCCTATCTGTGGGACGAACTATCGCATTGTTACCGTCTAATCAGCTATTGGTTTCGTGTGTAGGATTAGTCCCATCAGATCGCCCTTGTGGGCGATCCTCACTTGGAGATCCCACATGAAACTGCTGCATATCGATTCGAGCATCCTGGGCGACAACTCGGCTTCCCGTCAGTTGAGCGGTGAAGTCGTTAAAGCCTGGCAAGCCGCCGAGCCAACCGCCGTGGTGACTTACCGCGACCTGGCCGCCGACGCCATCAGCCATTTCTCCGCCACCACCCTGGTCGCCGCCGGCACCACCGCTGAACTGCGCAACGCCGCACAACAGCACGAAGCCGAACTGAGCGCCTCGACCCTGGCCGAATTCCTGGCTGCCGATGCCGTGGTGATTGCCGCACCGATGTACAACTTCACCATCCCGACTCAACTCAAAGCCTGGATCGACCGCATCGCGGTGGCCGGCCAGACCTTCCGTTACACCGAAGCCGGCCCTGAAGGCCTGTGCGGTGGCAAGAAAGTCGTGATCGTTTCGACCTCCGGCGGCATACACGCCGGTCAGGCAACCGGTGTTGCCCACGAAGAGTATTTGAAGTTGCTGTTCGGTTTCATCGGTATCACCGACATCGAAATCGTCCGTGCCGAAGGCCTGGCTTACGGTGACGACGTGCGCAACAAGGCCATGAGCGCCGCCCACTCACAAATCAGCGAGCAGTTGTTCGCCGCTGCGTAAGGCTTGGGTAAACGTAAGCAACCGTTCAGGTAAAGCCCAAAAAACTCTGTATTCTGGCTACGCAAGTACCAGTTACGGAGTTTTTTGTTTCTGGTCGTTTCAGATTGTGGCCCGACTCATGCAGTCCAGGGCGTACGTCTCAAGTCCGGTAACAAGGCGGGGCATCCATGATGCGTCTTTGTGCAACTTTACTGATTTGCCTGCTCAGCAGCTTGAATACAGTGCACGCCGCGCCTGCACCGCATCCTCACTGGAGCGTCGGCTTCCACGAGATGACTTTTCTCGACCCGCTGGACTTGCAGCCGATGCGCGCCATTGCCTTCTATCCTTCCAGTGATCGGGAGCACACCAGCAAGCTCGAGGGTTACACCGTCGAAGCCGGGGAGGACACCAAGGTCGCCATCGGCCGGTTCCCGATGCTGATGCTGTCCCACGGAAATACCGGTACCCCGCTGGCCCTGCACGACCTTGCCACGTCGCTGGCGCGCAAAGGCTTTGTCGTGGTGGCGGTGATTCACCCCGGTGACAACTCCAGGGACCACAGCCGACTCGGTACTTTGAGTAACCTATACGGCCGGCCGATCCAGATTTCCGAAGCCATTACCGCGACCTTGGGCGACCGTATGCTGTCGCCGTTCGTCAATGCCGATCAGGTGGGGGTCATTGGCTATTCGGCCGGTGGCGAGACCGCATTGATTCTGTCCGGCGCGACCCCGGACCTGGATCGCCTGCGCCGTTACTGCCAGGAGCGCCCGGATGACCGCGATGCCTGTAACACCCAGGGCGAATTGATTGTCGACCGCGACGACCTGCAACCGGTGGCCGATCCTCGCGTTCACGCCTTGATGCTGATGGCTCCGTTGAGCCTGAAGTTCGGCCGCCACACCCTGGCCGATGTGCATGTGCCGGTGCTGCTTTACAGCGGCGATGGCGACAAGCTGGTGGCTGTCGACAAGAACGCCGCGGCGCTGGCGCGCAAACTGCCGACGGCGCCTGACTTCAAGTTGTTGGCGGGAGCAGGGCACTTCGTGTTCATGGCGCCGTGCAATGACGAGCAGATCGTAATCATGCCTGCGCTGTGCACCGATGCCGATGGCGTCGACCGGCAGGACATTCATCGCAATCTGATCTCCGAAGCCGGACGCTTCTTCACGCGCACCCTGGGCAGGCCGACCCGGGCGGGGATGCAGACCGCCGACCAGTAATGCGCCACATATTCTGTGGGAGCGGGCTTGCTCGCGAAGGCGGTGTGTCAGCCGACAATGATGCAGTCTGACACTCCCTCTTCGCGAGCAAGCCCGCTCCCACATCAAGCCATCGCGCGGCGCTTGAGTAGCAGGGTCAGCCCCAGCCCCGTCACCGACAACAACGCAGCACTGAAGAAAATCCACGCATAACCCAGGTTCAACGCCACTGCGCCCATCAACGGGCCGGCAATCGCCAGCGCCAGATCGAAAAACACCGCATAAGCACTCAAGCCCGCCCCCCGGCTGGAGTTGGGCACCTGTTTGATGGCCTCGACACCCAGCGCCGGATACACCAGGGACAGGCCAAATCCAGTCAGGCCGGCGCCAATGAGCGCATACCCGGTCGAAGGGGCCAGCCACAACAGCACCAGGCCAACCGTCTCAATGCACATGCAGGCAATGGCCGACGTGAACCCGCCAAACCGGCTGATGGCGGATATGAACAGCAGCCGCGACAGAATGAAACACACGCCGAACACGGTCAGGCAGTAGGCCGCGCCGGTCCAGCCACGATTGACGTAGTACAGAGTGATAAAGGTCGTCAGGGTGCCGTAGCCAATGGACGCCAGGCTCAAGCTCGCGCCAAACGGCGCAATGCGCCCGAACACCGCCCAAAACGGCAGGCGCTCGCCGCGCACCACGGGCACCGAGGGCTTGTTGCGAATCAGCAGCAGTGCGGCCAGGGCCAGCAGCGACAGGGCGATACCCAGGCTGGCGAAGCCCAGTTGTTGCACCATGACCACACCCAGCGGCGCACCAATGGCAATCGCCCCATAGGACGCGATGCCGTTCCAGGAAATCGATCGCGCGGTATGCTCGGCGCCTACCTGGCCCATGCACCAACTGATGGTGCCGACGCCGATCAACCCTTGGGCGATCCCCAGTAGCAGGCGCCCGGCGATCAGGATCACCAGGCTGAGCAAGGGAAAGCCTTGCAACAGGGTCGACAGCAAGGTCAGCACGCCGCTGAGCACAATCCCCACCAAGCCATAGATGATTGCGCGCTTGGTACCAACGCTGTCCGACATCCGCCCGGCCATGGGCCGGCTGAGCAGGGTGGCGAGGTATTGCGAGCCGATGGTCAGCCCGGCCACGATGGCGCTGAACTCGAGTTGTTCGTGGACATAACCCGGCAATACCGCAATCGGCAAACCGATGCAGAGGAAGGCAATGAAGGTATAGAAAACGATGGAGACGATCTGCAGGGTGATCGCCGTGGAGCTTTGAGGGGCAGTTTGCTGCACAGACATGAAGGCTCGTTCGCGGGCGGCGGTGGGAGACCTGCATCATGGCGCGGCATTGGGATAAAAGAAAGCAGGCTAACTACTTTTGCCGTGACATTATCGTTGTTCCTCATGGCCTCATCGCGAGCAAGCTCGCTCCCACATTTTGAAATGCATTCCCCTGTGGGAGCGAGCTTGCTCGCGATGAATTATGCACCAACAAGAAACCTTGGCCCGGAATGCAAAAAACCCCGTCACCAGGACAGGGCTTTTCACTTGAAGCTTGTAGCTAAAGGCTTGTAGCTAAAGGCTTGTAGCTACCTTTAGAACACTACACCCTGGCTGCGCAGGTAATCGTCGTAGGTGCCGCTGAAGTCGGTCACGCCGTTAGGGCTCAGCTCGATGATGCGGGTGGCCAGGGACGATACGAACTCACGGTCGTGGCTGACGAAGATCAGCGTGCCCGGGTAGTTCTCCAGCGCCAGGTTCAGCGCTTCGATCGATTCCATGTCCAGGTGGTTGGTCGGTTCGTCCATCACCAGTACGTTCGGCTTTTGCAGGATCAGCTTGCCGAACAGCATGCGGCCTTGCTCACCACCGGAGATGACCTTGACCGACTTGAGGATTTCGTCGTTGGAGAACAGCATGCGGCCCAGGGTGCCACGGATGATCTGCTCGCCCTGAGTCCACTGGCCCATCCAGTCGAACAGGCTGACGTCGTCTTCGAAGTCGTGGGCGTGGTCCTGGGCGTAGTAGCCCAGCTCCGCGCTTTCGGTCCACTTCACGGAACCGGAGTCCGGGGTCAGTTCGCCCATCAGGGTGCGCAGCAGGGTGGTCTTGCCGATACCGTTCGGGCCGATGATTGCCACGCGCTCGCCGGCTTCTACGGTGAAGCTGAAGTTCTTGAACAGGGTCTTGCCGTCGAAGCCCTTGGACATCTGCTCGATGGTCACGGCCTGGCGGTGCAGCTTCTTGGTCTGTTCGAAGCGGATGAACGGGCTCACGCGGCTCGATGGCTTGACTTCGGCCAACTGGATCTTGTCGATCTGCTTGGCGCGGGAAGTGGCCTGCTTGGCTTTCGAGGCGTTGGCCGAGAAGCGGCTGACGAACGTTTGCAGTTCGGCGATCTGGGCTTTCTTCTTGGCGTTGTCCGACAGCAGTTGCTCGCGGGACTGGGTCGCCGCAGTCATGTACTCGTCGTAGTTGCCCGGGAACAGGCGCAGCTCACCGTAGTCCAGGTCGGCCATGTGGGTGCAGACGCTGTTGAGGAAGTGACGGTCGTGGGAAATGATGATCATGGTGCTGTTACGCACGGTGAGAATCGATTCCAGCCAGCGAATGGTGTTGATGTCCAGGTGGTTGGTCGGTTCGTCGAGCAACAGCACTTCCGGATCGGAGAACAATGCCTGGGCCAGCAATACCCGCAGTTTCCAGCCTGGAGCCACTTCGGACATCGGGCCGAAATGCTGTTCCAGGGGAATACCCAGGCCCAGCAGCAGTTCGCCGGCACGGGATTCGGCGGTGTAGCCGTCCATTTCGGCGAATTCGGTTTCCAGCTCGGCCACGGCCATGCCGTCTGCTTCGCTCATTTCCGGCAGCGAATAGATGCGATCGCGCTCGGCCTTGACCTTCCACAGCTCTTCGTGACCCATGATCACGGTGTCGATCACGGTGAATTCTTCGTAGGCGAACTGGTCCTGGCGCAATTTACCCAGGCGCACGTTCGGTTCCAGCATGACCTGGCCGCCGGACGGCTCGAGGTCACCGCCGAGAATCTTCATGAAGGTCGACTTGCCGCAACCGTTGGCGCCGATCAAACCGTAACGGTTGCCACCGTTGAACTTGACCGAAACGTTTTCGAAGAGCGGCTTGGCGCCGAACTGCATCGTGATGTTAGCTGTAGAAATCAAAGGTTTTTCCTGCGAAGCATTCAGAGTAGCTAGGGTTGCGGCAGTACCGGTTCAGTACCTGTTTCCACTGTTGGGCCCCCGGGACATTCATCCCGATCGGCAGTGGAAGATCCATCTGGCATCAAGTGGACAGCAGCATGTGGCGCGCCTGGCCCGAGACAACGTGCGCTGAAAGGGGATTTTCCCGCTCTCAACCTGGGGGCGCGTAAAGTTTGGCGGCGATTGTACTGGTCTGGCTCTTTAAACGATAGGGCGATGAGGCCTCTGCAACGCTTTGGCGGTTTTTGCGGACACATTTTCACAGTTGCGGGTTAACTATTGGTTACAAACTGTGGCTAAAATGCCATCCATCAGCTGAAGGCCGACCATCGGCGTGGTTCGATGGCACCAAGGGGCCGCTGTTTCGCATTCAGTCGCTGCACAAGACCCGGGGGCCGGCATGCCGGTAAAGGGCGCAGTTTGTTTATTTCCAACCTGTGACGATTTCCGTGAAACTGATCATTGCCGTTATCTACGTTGTCTCTATTGCGTATGTTCACCTGCGTGGTCGAGTGCGCCACAAGCTGGGGCGCCAGTTGAGTGATCACTCGACGTTCCTGGCACCGATCAATTGCTTTCTTTATCTGTTTTCGAAAATCCCCAACAAACCGTATCTCGATCCGGCTGATTTTCCCGACCTGAGCCCGCTGCAGGCGCATTGGGAAGAAATTCGTGCCGAAGGCCAGAATTTGCTTCACGCCGGCGAGATCAAACGTTCGAACCAATACGATGACGTCGGTTTCAACTCGTTTTTCAAGACCGGCTGGAAACGCTTCTATCTCAAGTGGTACGGCGATAGCCACCCGTCGGCCATGAAGCTCTGCCCGCGCACCACCGAACTGGTACAGGGCATTGGCTCGATCAAGGCGGCGATGTTCGCCGAGTTGCCACCGGGCTCCAGACTGGTGCGCCACCGCGACCCGTATGCCGGTTCGTACCGTTATCACCTCGGACTGGACACACCCAACGCCGAAGGTTGCTACATCAATGTCGATGGTCAGAACTACCATTGGCGCGATGGCGAAGCGGTGATGTTCGATGAGACCTACATTCATTACGCAGAGAACACCACGCCACACAATCGCATCATCCTGTTCTGCGACGTCGAGCGGCCGATGAAGTATCGGTGGGCAGCGGCATTCAATCGCTGGTTCAGCCGCACTGTCATGTCGGCGGCGGGTGCACCGAACGAGGACGGAGACCGCACCGGCGGGATCAACCGGCTGTTCAGCAAGGTCTACAAGGTTCGCCTGCGCGCCAAGGAACTGAAAAAGCGCAACCGCAAGCTTTACTACCTCCAAAAATGGTCGATCTTTGCCGGGTTGCTGGCGGTCTTCATTCTGATCTGATTTTTTCGGTGTAGCGTACCAAGGCTTCGCGAGCAGGCTCGCTCCCACAGTGGACCGGTGTAAGGCAGGATTTGCCTTGCTGCGAAAATCCCTGTGGGAGCGGGCTTGCCCGCGAAGAGGCCGGGACATCCAGTGATCACTTACTGGCTTTCTTCCTGGCAACCGGTTTGCTGCCCGCCTTCGGCCTGGACGCTGCTTTACCGCTGCCGAGGCTGCGCTTGAGCAGTTCGGTCAGGTCAATGACATCCGCCGTTTTGCGCTCCAGGATTTCCTCTTCACTGAGCACCACGTACCGGCCCTTTTCGTACTGCACGCCCTTGACGATGTGCTCCTTGGTGACTTCCTTGCCCGTCACCTTGTTGACACGCTTGTAGCCCACCGGGTCCATGCTGCGGCTGTCGAGCCAGTCGAAATCGACGCCTCGGGAGGACGTTGCCGAGACCAGCGCCACAGGGATGTGCACCAGTCCGAAGCTGATTGCGCCTTTCCAGATTGCCCGTGCCATGGTCGTCTACTCGCGAGTGATGTTCAGGTGACCTGCGGTCCTTTGTAAAAGTTTCTGTGGTCTGCGCGCCGGTTCCCCCGCCGGATCAACCGGGTGCCAGATCGTGCCGGGGAGTTTTTGGTTAACAAATCCGAACCTCGGGCGTAGCGTGGTATCGAAGTCCTTACCCACGCGGACGCAGAGAGGCACCCCATGAACCGATACGTGTTTGGCGCCATTGCACTGGCCTTGAGTGGCGTACTTGGCTCCTTGGTCCAGGCCGACGTCTCTGCTTCGTTGCAGTTGGCCCAGAACCTGCCTGGCAGCACCAACAACAATCCTTACAACAGTCCGATTCGACGGGCCAATCCCAACAGCATGCAAGGCACCCAACCCAGCACCCCGGCCATACGGGGACCCAATACCGTGCCAGTCCCGCGTCCGCCGACACTGGACAACGGTGGCATTGGCAATCGCTACCCCGACCGGACAGCCCCCGCCAGCCCACCGAAATTCATTCCCAATCCACCTCCTCGAGACACCGGTAGCAGCAACCGTTGAGTGGCAGGCATGACGTCTACCCGCTACTTTTCACCAAGCCTCATTTCCATCAGAAAAGGAATCCTGCATGTTGCGTAAAAACCTGTTGGCAACCCTCTGCGCCGGCGTATTGATCAGCGCCACTGTCCCTGTGCTTGCCGCGCCGGCCCAGACGATGAAAAGCGAAGACGGCACCCTTGAGGTCACCCCCATCGTGACGGGGCTGGAGCACCCCTGGGCCCTGGCATTCCTGCCGGATAGCAAAGGCATGCTGGTGACCGAACGGCCCGGCAACCTGCGACTGGTGACCGCCGAAGGCAAGTTGTCCGCACCGCTCAATGGCGTACCCACGGTCTGGGCCAAGGGGCAGGGTGGATTGCTCGACGTGGCGCTGTCGCCCGACTTCAAGCAGGACCGGATGGTCTATCTGTCCTATGCCGAAGGTGGCGGTCAGGGCGGCAAGGCCGGCACGGCGGTGGGCCGCGGCCGGCTCTCCGACGATATGACAGCGCTCAAGGATTTCCAGGTGATCCTGCGTCAGGAACCCAAACTCTCGGTGGGCAACCATTTTGGCTCTAGGCTGGTGTTTGATCGCGACGGCTATCTGTTCGTGACCCTGGGGGAAAACAACGACCGCCCGACCGCCCAGGACCTCGACAAGCTGCAAGGTAAAGTGGTGCGAATCTACCCGGATGGCACTGTGCCCAAGGACAACCCCTTTGTCGGCCAGGCCAACGTGCGCCCGGAGATCTGGTCCTACGGGCAGCGTAACCCGCAAGGCGCGGCGCTCAACCCATGGAACGGCACGCTGTGGGAAAACGAACACGGCCCTCAGGGCGGCGATGAAATCAACATCATCGAGCGCGGCAAGAATTACGGCTGGCCGCTGGCGACCCATGGCATCAACTACTCCGGCCAACCGATTCCCGAAGCCAAGGGTGAAATCGCCGAAGGCACCCTTGCCCCGAATCATGTCTGGGAAAAGTCCCCGGGCCTGAGTGGCATGGCGTTCTACGATGCCGATCGTTTCAAGGCCTGGCAGCGCAACGTGTTTGTCGGTGCGTTGATCAGCCAGGAACTGATCCGCCTGGAGTTCGATGGCGACAAGGTGATCCACGAGGAGCGCTTGCTCGGGGAGCTGAAAAAACGCATTCGCGACGTACGGCAGGGGCCGGACGGATACTTGTATGTTTTGACCGATGAGGAGAACGGCGGGTTGTACAAGGTGGGTTTGAAGTAACCAGCCGTTGGCTTGTCCTGCAGCCGCCATAGTGAGCGGCTGCAGAACGGGTATTGAGTTTCAGGGCATCGGTTTTTCAAGTCTCGTGCAGGAGCGAGCCTGCTCGCGATTGCAATTTAAACCTCATTACGGGAGGTCGGTCAGATCTGCCGAGTCGCGGCAACTGAACTCTTTCGATCCTGAAACCCACGTACCACCAGATACAACAATGGCCCAATCGACACGAACACTGCGGTAATCAGTAGATAAGGCACCACCGAAACCGCCGACTGCCCGCGCTTTCGCGCATCCTGGTACATCCAGATCGCCGCCAGCGTCGCCAGCAGGTAAAGATCGATCACCACTTGCGCAGTATCCGGGCGTGACATCAGGCTGATGCCGAAATCGATCAGCGATTGTTCGGCCTGGAGCATCACTGAAACCGTGTAGCCGGCAAAAGCGATCAAGGCGATAAGGGGCAGGGCAATGGCCTTCATGTTTTCCTTCCTTGGGCAATGAATAGAACCGGTAGCCTATAGCGACCACCGCAAACTTGCCATTGACTTGCCATCAACGTCCGGCTAATTTCGAGCCATGACTTCCTCCGTATTGCGCTGCCAGCCAAGCATTATTACCGCCATTCCTCATTTGGCGGGCTAGCTCACGACTGCAGCACCCAACCCGCCCTCGAGGCGGATTTTTACTTTCTGTCTCCCGGGCCCCGATCAATGTCAGGAGACGACGATGAGTTTCACAACCGATCAACAGGCCTTGCTTGAAGGCTACGTGAAAAAAATCCTTGCCGCGCCGGTCTATGAGTTGGCCGTGCGCACGCCTTTGCAACCGGCACCGGCCTTGTCCGAAGCCTTGGGCAACCAGATCCTGCTCAAGCGCGAAGACTTGCAGCCGACCTTTTCCTTCAAGATCCGCGGGGCCTACAACAAGCTGGTGCAACTGAGCGAGGCGCAAAAGGCTCGCGGCGTGGTCACGGCTTCTGCGGGCAATCATGCGCAGGGCGTGGCACTGGCGGCGCGGGAGTTGGGGATCAACGCTACCATCGTCATGCCCTGCACGACGCCGCAGTTGAAGGTCATCGGCGTGCGCAGTCGCGGCGCCGATGCGGTGTTGCACGGCGAAAGCTTTCCGTTCGCACTGGCCTGTGCGCTGGATTTGGCCCGGGAAACCGGTCGCACCTTTGTTTCACCTTTCGACGACCCGGAGGTGATCGCGGGGCAAGGCACGGTGGCGATGGAAATCCTGCGCCAGCATCAGGGGCCTCTGGACGCGATCTTCGTGCCGGTGGGTGGCGGGGGGCTGATCGCGGGTATCGCCGCCTACGTCAAATACTTGCGGCCGGAAGTTCGCGTCATTGGCGTCGAGTCGGAACATTCCGCGTGTCTGCAAGCGGCGATGCATGCCGGCGAACGGGTCGTGTTGCCGAGCGTCGGCACCTTCGCCGACGGGGTGGCGGTGGCGCAGATCGGCGCTTACGGTTTTGAGGTCTGCCGGTTTTGCGTCGATGACGTGGTGACGGTCAGTAACGATGAACTTTGCGCCGCAATCAAGAATATCTACGACGATACCCGCTCGATCACCGAACCTTCCGGTGCGCTGGCCGTGGCCGGGATCAAGAGATACGTCGCGCAGACCGGTGCCTTGGGGCAGACCCTGGTGGCGATCGACTCGGGTGCCAATATCAATTTCGACAGTCTGGGGCACGTGGCCGAGCGCGCCGCGTTGAGTGGCGTCCCGGCATGATGCCTGGGCAGGTCGACAGCGGGCGCCGCAAGCGGGCGCCGCGAGGGTCCGCGCGATGGCAAGGTTATTCCTGAATGGCTTTCTCGACCTTGGTCGACGCCGACCAGATCCGATAGCGCACTTCGATGTCCTTGGGCACGTACAGCACGAGCGGCAGCTTGCTGTTGTAACGCAGCAGGAAGCCGTCACCGACCACCGGTACAAAACCCTGTTTGCTCGTGCCACCCGGGCAGGCCATCAGCGTGCTCATCGGCCCGATGACTTTTTCCAGGCGATAGAACGGATAGCCCCAACCCTCGAGGTTCTTCTCCTCGAGAATACCGCCCAGGCGCGGGTTGTTGCAGTCGACGGTCATCGTCTTGCCGGCCAGGATCTCGACCTGGAAGTCGTTTTCCCGGGTCTGTGGCGCGAGGTGGATCACCTGGCGGGTGAACCCGCTTTCGGCCTTCGGATAGGGTGCGGTGTCTTCGAGTTTGGCGGCGTGCGCCACGCCGGCAAGCCCCAGTGCGAACAGCGCTGTGCAAGCGTTAACGGTCAAAGAATTCATGATGCCTCCTTGCTTGAAGTGAAGGGCGGCATTTTCACTGTCGTGTGCAGTGAATGCAAACCCGGGATCCCCCGCGTGCAAATTGCAGGGTCGCCCGGGGCGCTTATTGCAAACCGCATGGCAGGTTGACAGGTGATTCGTCTAAATCCTTGAAGTGCCGATGAACTGCACTACGAAATTCAGGGTATGTTTTATGCTGTAGGTGCCCTTGAAGCTTGCCGGGATTGCAAATGAGCGAGCATTGATCGTCCGGCAGTCTCACAAAGGAGGGAGTCGCCATGTTTCTTTCTGCCTTGGAAGTTCGCAATATCATCGAAAGCAGTTTTCTGCCCCAGCGCTGCCAGTGCACGCTGTCACCGGATCTGTCGATGACCGTCAAGATCTATGCAGACGGGCAAACCGATCAGCTCGATCTATTGGTCACTGGCATCGATGCCTCCGGGCTCAATGGTTGTCGGGAAATAAACGACTTGATTGTCCAACTGCGTTCCAGACAGCATCACGTCGAGGTCGAACCGCACTCTATGCCGGGCAAAACTCTCTAGCCTGCTGTTTCGAGCTCCACGGACACGCGCCGGGTCTGGAAGAACGCCAGGCCCAGCGCCAGTTCAAACCCGACCGCCAGTAAAATGCCCGGCCCGACATGGCCGTTGAGCCATTCGGCAAAACCCAGCACGGCCAACCCCCAACAGCCGACGACGAAGCCGAGGCTCAGCGCATTGCGGGTTGCGCAAAGAGGGGCGTTGCGAACCAGAAAAGAGAACACGCTCAACGCCCCAAACAGCACGGCGGTGCGTCGCGCGACCAATCCCACCGCGAATGAAAACTCGATATCCCAGAAAGACAACAACCATTGCGGTGTCAGACCCCAGACCAGACTGAGCAAAAGACATAGGGCGGCGGTAAACAACGACAGCGTGCGAAACGACAACTGCATGGCGAATCCTTGCGGGCAGAGAGGGAGGCGCTAGAGCATAGCGCCGCAACCCTCAAAGGAATACTGCCAAATACCCAATCAGACTTTTCGGTCAGCCCTGGTTCTCGCAAGCGTCGGAAAGTTTACGGTAGGAAATTTCTGCGGGTTTTCCCGTGTCATCGATGTACTTCATCTCGGCCTTCACCACCTTGCACTCCAGGGTGTCCGGCTCGGTCAGTGAAATCACTTTGCTGACATGCAATGGCATGCCGTAGTGATAGGGCACGGCTTGAGAGGTCGTGGTTTCATTGGCCTGAGCCAGGCCGGCAAGCGCGGTGCAGGCGAGGGCGGCGGTAACCAGCAGGGTGCGAGTGTTCATCAGCGATCTCCGGTGCGGACGGAATGTCAGTTCGATGTGTCGCTCGTCGAACTTGCCGCACTGGGCGTCAGAACAGTCTGAGGGCGTGCGGTCCAGTGAAGTGTTGGATCGCACGGTTAAGCGAGGGTTAACCCGGCTGAACACCGCCTGTCGCGGATGCGCGATCCTGTGTATCAGTTAAGACCATCGGGCGCCTGATAGAAAGTCATCGCGAGCAAGCTTGCTCCCACAATGCCCGAGCGTCGACACAAATGTTGTGAACGACCCGCAACCCTGTAGGAGTGAGCCTGCTCGCGAAGAGGCCCTCGAATTCAGCGCAAATCCAGTTGCTTGCGATAAGGCAAATCCGGCCCGGTCTTGCTGCACGTCAGCGCCGCCGCCCGGACCGCGAACTTCAGCATGCGGTCGATCTGCTCGCGGCCCAGTTGCTTCACGCCCTCTACCGAATCCAGCTGGTGTTCGGTCAACCAGGTAATCAGCGCCGCCTGAAAGGTATCGCCCGCGCCCACGGTGTCGGCGATTTTTACCGTAGAGGCGGGGGTGGACCACGAACCATGTGCCCGACTGAATACAGTCGCGCCTTCGCCGCCCCGGGTCAGGAATACCAGCTGACAGCGGTGCTGCAACCAGCCCTGGATCACCTGGGCCGGGTCCTGGCCGGGGTACAGCAGATGCAGGTCCTCGTCGCTGACCTTGATCAGGTCGGCCAGTTCCACCAGCGTTGCGATCCGTTCACGCCACAGTTCAATGTCCGGCTCCGGATTCAGGCGCACGTTCGGATCGAGGCTGATCAGGCGCTTGCCGCTTTCCCGGCGCACCAATGCCAATAGCGTGTCGGCAATCGGCTGCACCACCAGGGAAAACGAGCCGATATGCAGGCCGCGTACCTCAGGCCCGAGTGTCGGCAGGTGCTCCGGTTGCAATTGTCGATCCGCGCAACCTTCGCCCCGGAAGCTGTACTGCGGCGAGCCATTGGCGCCCACGGCGACCATCGCCAGGGTGGTCGGTGCGGCAAACTCCAGCAGGTAGTCCAGGCACACGCCCTCATCTTGCAGCACTTGCAGCAGGCGCCGGCCCAAATAGTCGGTGGACAACCCGGCCAACAGCGCCGCGTCCACGCCCAAGCGGCGCAAACCCACCGCCACGTTGAACGGCGAGCCACCGGCAATGGCCTTGAAATTCACTTTGGACGCCAGCCCACTGGCGTCGTGTTCACTGAAAAAATCGAACAGCGCTTCGCCACACACCAGGTACATAGTTGTTCACTCTTCAAAGGGTTGCGACATGCTGTTGATAGCGTTCATACGCCTGCTGACAGGCTTGCACATTGTCGGCGACCGGCAGGGTTTCACTGGCCGGGTCGAGTTTTACGCAGCGCTCGCACAATTGCGCCAGGCTGTCTTCGTGCCCGTTCGCCCGGGATACGCACCAGGCCGCCTGAATCGCCGCACCCAAGGCTGCGGCCTCGCTTTGTTCGGTGCAGATCACCGGTGTATTCATGGTGTCGGCGACGATTTGCCGCCAGACCGCACTTTTTGACCCACCCCCAATCAGCCGAATGCTGCGGCTTTGTAAGCCATTGCGGCGTAGCAGGTCCAGTCCGTAACGCAAACCGAACGTCGTGCCTTCGACCACCGCGCGGCACAGGTTGGCCCGGGTCAGGTTGGTCATGGTCAGGCCCGACAGGCTGGCGCTGGCATGGGGCAGGGCGGGCACACGTTCGCCATTGAAGAACGGCAGCATGCACACACCGTCGGCACCGATTGGCGCCTGGGCAACGAGGTCGTTGAATTGATCGATGTCGAGGTCCAGCAGCTCGCGAATCAGGCTGGTGGCATTGGTCAGGTTCATGGTGCAGATCAAAGGCAGCCAGCCGCCACTGGAGGAACAGAACGTGGCAACCGCGGCATCCGTGGCGACGTTCGGCTGATCGGCGTAGGCGTACACCGTGCCTGACGAGCCGAGGCTCATGGTGATTGCACCAGGCTGGATGTTGCCGGTGCCGATGGCGCCCATCATGTTGTCGCCACCACCACTGGACACCAGTGCCCGAGGGTTGATGCCCAGGTGTTCGGCGATGTCTGGCAGAATCGTGCCGACCGCCTGATGGGGGGCGATCAGTTCCGGCAGCGCCGCTTGCAGGCGCCCGCTGGGGTCGATGTCACGCAACAATTGCCCATCCCACTGGCGCGTACGCACATTGAAATACCCGGTGCCCGAGGCATCGCCGTATTCGCTGCAACTGCGGCCAGTGAGCCAATGGTTGAGGTAGTCGTGGGGCAGCAAGATGCGGGCGATCCGGGAGAACACGTCGGGATGCTGCTCTTTGGTCCATAACAGCTTGGACAGGGTGTAGCCCGGCGCGATGACGACGCCAAGGCGTTTCAGCGAACCCTTTTCGCCACCCAGGTGGGCCAGCAGTCGGTCATTCTCCGGGGTGGTTTCGGTGTCGCACCAGAGTTTAGCCGCACGCAACACCTTGCCCTGATCGTCGAGCAGCACCAGGCCGTGTTGCTGGCCGGACACGCCAATGCCGAGGATCGACTGGCCATTGGCTTTGGCCGCGAGCAATGCACGGCGAGTGGCGGTGGCGAAGGCTTCCAGCCACTGCTGGGTGTCCTGTTCGCGGCGGCCATCGGGGCCGCTGATCAGGCTGTGGCTGGCGGTTCCCTGGCCGAGCACTTCACCATTGGCCGTGTCGAGGATGATGGCTTTGGTGCCTTGGGTTCCGCAGTCGATGCCGAGGAAAAGTTGTCGGGTTGTCATGCAGTATTCCTGGTCGTCAGCTAGATACAAGTCTGGATTCACTATCCCCGGTGCCTGTCAGGCCGCCTTCGCGAGCAAGGAGTTTTGTGAGCAACACCAAACCCTGTGGGAGCGGGCTTGCTCGCGAAGGCGGCAGCAGGTCCACCGCAGGACTTACGCCAGCACCCGTTCCAACGTCCGCGACACCCCAACCTCGCGCAAACTGTTGCAGCACCACTCAAACGCCGCGACAAACTCCGGCGAGCGCGCAATGGCCGTACCAAAAATCTCTTCGACCGCCAGCAAGCGCTGGGTAATCAGCACATCATCGGCCACCAGTGCCTGGCAGAACGCCGCCCGCGGATCCGCAATCGTGTAGGTCTCGCCTTGCTCATCCACGCCTTTGAGGTACAGCGCCCACGCCGCCACCACCAACGCCGCGCGCCGGGTCTCGCGGCCATCGGCGATCAGGCGGTTGATGGTCGGTACGGTGAATTTCGGAAACTTCGACGAACCGTCCGAACACACCCGTTCAAGCTGATCGGCAATCGCCTGATTGGAGAACCGCGCCACCAGGGTGTTCTTGTACTCGGTCAGGTCGATTCCCGGCACCACCGGCAGCTGTGGCGTCACGTCCAGGTCCATGTAGGCGCGCATGTAGCGCACGAACAGCGGGTCGTTCATGGTTTCGTGGACGAAGCGGTAACCCTTCAGGAATCCCAGGTACGTCAGCGCCAGATGACTGCCGTTGAGCAGCTTGATCTTCATTTCTTCGTAGGGCGTGACGTCGTCGGTGAATTGCACGCCGACTTTTTCCCACGCCGGGCGACCGTTGACGAACCTGTCTTCCAGTACCCATTGCGCGAAGGGTTCGCAGACCACCGGCCAGGCATCGTCCACGCCATGCCGGTCCGCCAGTTGCAGGCGATGGAGGGTGCTGGTCATCGGTGTAATGCGGTCGACCATGGCGTTGGGGAAACTGACGTTGGCGTCGATCCAGTCGCGCAACTGGCTGTCGTGCAAGGCGGCAAAGGCCAGCAGGGCCTTGCGGGTGACGGCGCCGTTGTGCGGCAGGTTATCGCAGGACATCAGGGTGAAGGCCGCTGTGCCAGTGGCGCGGCGCTTGGCCAGTGCGGCACACAGGAAGCCGAACACGGTTTTCGGTGCGCCAGGGTGCGCCAGGTCATGCTGGATCTGCGGCAAGTGCGCCATGAACTCGCCGGTGCTGTCGTCGATGCAGTACCCGCCTTCGGTGATGGTCAGCGAGACGATGCGGATCTCGGGGCTGGCCAGTTTGTCGATCAATGCCTGGGCACTGTCCTCGGCCAGCAGCATGTCACGAAGGGCGCCGATCACCCGCACTTCGGTGTCGTCGCTATCGCCGAGTTCGAACAGGGTGAACAGATAATCCTGATCCTTGAGATCGTCACGGGCGCGACGGTCTTCAGCGCGCAGGCCGACACCGCAGATGGCCCAGTCCAGGCCTTCGCCGGTATTCATCAAGGCGTCGGTGTAGTACGCCTGATGGGCTCGGTGGAAACCGCCGACCCCGATGTGCGCGATGCCTTGGCGGGTCTCGCCCAGGGCGTAGGCGGGCAGGACCACTTCAGGGGCGAGGCGGTTGAGGTTGAGTTGGTTCAATTTCATCGCAGGCTCTCTGAAATCAGGCAGCGACGCGTAACGGGCGGGTCAACGCCACGCCGTCGGCATCGAATAAATGGCAGTGTTGCGCATCCAGATGCAGGCTCAGGGTTTCACCGTAGCGGCTGGCCAGATCGCCGCGAACGCGCATGGTCAGGGCTTCGCCGGATGCCGTCCGGACGTGGCAGAAGGTGTCGCTGCCCAGGCGCTCGCTGACATCGGCGGTGACCTGCAAGGCGCAGTCGCCGGGTTTGGCCAGTTCCAGGTGCTCTGGGCGAATGCCCAGCGTCACCGCACTCCCGACGCTCAGATGCCTGCCGCCCAAGGGCAGGCTGACGCGGGTTCCGGCATCAAGCTGCACTTCACAGCCCTGGCTGTCGACGCGGGTGACCTTGCCCTTGAGCAAGCCCATTTTCGGTGTGCCAAGGAAACCGGCGACGAACAGGTTGGCCGGCTGGTGATAGAGATCCAGCGGCGAGCCGACTTGCTCGATCTTGCCGCCATTGAGTACGACCACTTTGTCGGCCATGGTCATCGCTTCGACCTGATCGTGAGTCACGTAGATCATCGTGGCTTGCAGTTCTTTGTGCAGGCGCAACAGTTCCAGGCGCATCTGCACCCGCAGGGCGGCATCGAGGTTGGACAACGGTTCGTCGAACAGGAAGATTTTCGGGTTGCGCACGATGGCCCGGCCAATCGCCACGCGCTGGCGCTGGCCGCCGGACAGTTGCTTGGGTTTGCGCTCCAGCATCGGCCCCAGTTCGAGGATGCGAGCCGCTTCGCTGACCTTCTTCTCTACTTCGGCTTTCGCCACGCCGGCCAGGTCGAGGGCGAACGACATGTTCTTGCGCACGCTCATGTGCGGGTACAGGGCGTAGGTCTGGAACACCATCGCCAGATCGCGCTTGGCCGGGCTCACTTCGGTGATGTCGCGGCCGTCGAGTTCGATGGTGCCGCCGCTGACTTCCTCCAGCCCGGCGATCAGCCGCAGCAGCGTGGATTTACCGCAGCCCGACGGGCCGACGAAGACCACGAACTCCTTGTCGTTCACTTCAAGGTCGATGCCCTTGATGATGGAAAAGCCTTCGAAGCCTTTTTGCAGATTCTTGATTCTCAGGTTGGCCATGGTGATGGGCCTCCGTTTGTTTTTATTCAGTTGAACCAGGTGGGCTTTTTTGTGGGAGCGAGCTTGCTCGCGATGAGGGTGTATCCGTCGGCATTGATGCTGACTGACCCACCGCTATCGCGAGCAAGCTCGCTCCCACAGGAGTCGCATTCGGTTAGCGGTATTCATTTCACGGCGCCGAACGACAGGCCGCGCACCAGTTGTTTCTGGCTGACCCAGCCGAAGATCAGGATCGGCGCACAGGCCAGGGTCGAAACGGCCGACAATTTGGCCCAGAACAGCCCTTCGGGGCTTGAGTACGAGGCGATCAATGCGGTCAGTGGCGCGGCTTTCGACGAGGTCAGGTTCAGCGACCAGAACGCCTCGTTCCAGCACAGGATCAACGACAGCAGCACCGTGGATGCCAGGCCACCCTTGGCGATGGGCAGCAACACCCGGAGCATCTCCTGCGCCAGCGTTGCGCCGTCCAGCCGCGCGGCTTCGAGGATGACCCTGGGGATGTCCTTGAAGTAGGTGTAAATCATCCAGACCACGATCGGCAGGTTGATCAGCGTGTAGATGACGATCAGCGCGATCCGCGTATCGAGCAGGCCGAAACTCTTGGCCAGCAGATAGATCGGCATCAGCACGCCCACCGGCGGCAGCATCTTGGTGGAGAGCATCCACAGCAGCGTGCCTCTGGTGCGCCGGGTTTCGTAGAACGCCATGGAGTAGGCCGCCGGCACCGCGATCAGCAGGCACAGCGCGGTGGCGCTGAAGGAGATCACCACCGAGTTCCAGGCGAAACTGAAATAGTCGCTGCGCTCGTTGATGTGCAGGTAGTTCTCCAGCGTTGGCATGAAGATGAGCTGCGGCGGCGTGGCGAAGGCATCGATCTCGGTCTTGAAACTGGTCAGTACCATCCAGAAGATCGGAAAGAAGATCAGGATCGCGATGGCCCAGGCCAACGTACCGAGCAGCAGGCTTTGCAGGCGACGGGATTGTTGAAGAGTCATGGCAGGCCTCAGGCTTTGTCGGTCAGGTTTTTGCCGATCATCCGCACCAGGATGATCGCGGCGATGTTGGCGATGACCACGGCGATCAGGCCGCCCGCCGAGGCCATGCCGACATCGAACTGCACCAGCGCCTGGTTGTAGATCAGGTAGGCGAGGTTGGTCGAGGCGTAGCCGGGACCGCCGTTGGTGGTGGTGAAGATTTCGGCGAACACCGAGAGCAGGAAGATGGTTTCGATCATCACCACCACCGCAATCGGCCGCGCCAGGTGCGGCAGGGTCAGGTGCCAGAAAATCGCGATGGGCCCGGCACCGTCCAGGCGCGCGGCTTCTTTCTGTTCCTGGTCGAGGGACTGCATGGCGGTCATCAGGATCAGGATCGCGAAGGGCAGCCATTGCCAGGAGACAATGATGATGATCGACAGCAGCGGGTAGTGCGCCAGCCAGTCCACCGGTTGCGCGCCGAACAGCTTCCAGACGTAGGCGAGAATCCCCGACACCGGATGGAAAATCAGGTTCTTCCAGATCAGTGCGCCCACCGTGGGCATGATGAAAAACGGCGAGATCAGCATCACCCGTACGATGCCGCGACCGAAAAACTCACTGGCCTCCAGCAATGCACTGATCAGCACACCGAATACCACACTGATCAGCAGCACGCTGCCCACCAGCAATAGCGTGTTGGTGGCGCCGGGCAGAAAGCCGGAGTCGGTGAGGAAGTAGGTGAAGTTTTCCAGGCCGACGAACTCGTTCTCGCCGGGGTTGAGCAAGTTGTAGCGAATCGTCGAGAAGTAGACGGTCATACCCAGCGGTACGATCATCCAAAACAGTAGCAATGCCACCGAAGGGCTGACCAGAAACCGGCCGGGATTGGCCACGCGGCTTTTGCGCTGCGGCTGGGCAATGTCCATGTGAGCTTTTGCAGTCGATGTATTCATGGTGATCAGAACCGATTGATTACAGGCATATGAAGATCAACTGTGGGAGCGGGCTTGCTCGCGAAGAGGCCAGTACATCCGACACAACTTTCGCGTTTGGAATGCCGCTTTCGCGAGCAAGCCCGCTCCCACACTGGATACGGGGTTACTTGGGATAACCCGCGCGCTTCATCTCGCGCTCGGTGGTTTGCTGGGCCGCTGCCAACGCCTGGTCGACCGTGGTCTGGCCGATCAGCGCTGCCGAGAAGGATTTGCCGACCTGGGTGCCGATGCCCTGGAACTCGGGAATGGTCACCAACTGGATGCCGATGTACGGCACAGGTTTGGCGCCCGGCTTGCTCGGGTCCGCGGCCTTGAGCGATTCCAGCGTGACCCTGGCGAACGGCGCGGCACTCATGTACGTCTCGCTGTAGGTCGAGGCCCGGGTGCCCGGCGGCACGTTGGCGATGCCGTCTTTTTCCGCGACCAGTGCGCCGTATTCTTTGGACGTGGCCCAGGCGCTGAAGGTTTTCGCTGCGTCCTTGGCCTTGGAACTGGTCGGAATGGCCAGCGCCCAGGAGTACAACCAGGCCGAGCCCTTGTCAGTGACCTGATGCGGCGCATAGGTGAAGCCGACGTGATCGGTGACCTTGCTCTGGGACTTGTCGGTGACGAACGAGCCGGCGACGCTGGCATCGACCCAGATCGCGCATTTGCCACTATTGAACAGCGCCAGGTTTTCATTGAAACCGTTGCTCGACGCTCCCGGCGGGCCGGATTTCTTCATGGTGTCGACATAGAAGTTCAGCGCGTTTTTCCATTCGGAACCGTTGAATTCCGGCTGCCACTTTTCATCGAACCAGCGCGCGCCATAGGCGTTGGCCACGGTGCTGATCAGCGCGATGTTCTCGCCCCAGCCGGCCTTGCCCCGCAGGCAGATGCCGTACTGTTCCTGTTCGGGTTTGTTCAGTTTTGCGGCGAATTCACCGATCTGCTCCCAGGTCGGGCGCTCGGGCATGGTCAGGCCGGCGTCCTTGAACAGGTCGGTGCGGTAATAGGTGATCGAGCTTTCGGCGTAGAACGGCAGGGCGTACAGCTGGCCTTTGACAGACAGGCCTTCGCGCACCGACGCAAACACATCGTCGAGGGCGTAAGCAGCCGGCAAATCCTTCATCGGTTCCAGCCAGCCCTTGGCGCCCCAGAGTGCGGCTTCGTACATGCCAATGGTCAGCACATCGAATTGCCCGCCCTGGGTGGCGATGTCGGTGGTCAGGCGCTGGCGCAGGACGTTTTCTTCGAGGACCACCCAATTGAGCTTGATGTCCGGATGCTCGGCCTCGAAGGTTTTCGAGAGCTTTTGCATGCGGATCATGTCGCTGTTGTTGACGGTGGCGATGGTCAGGGTCTGTGCGCCAAGGCTGACGCTGCTGAGGGTCATGCAGGTGAGGGCAAGCAGGGCTTTTACCGAAGGTTGCATCGTGCACTCCTTTTCTGCACCCGGCGGGATACAGAAGGACAGTTATTGTTTTTGTGTCTTCCGAAGGCAGGAAGAATGTGCGCTGATTACATCCTTCAATCGAGGGCGAGACAAATCATCCATCGCACTTCAATCGATACTTTTTTGCACAGAAGTTTTGAGGGATAGACGCAGGGAAGGGCTTTTCAGCGAAGGAGGGGTATTGAATCCGTACAGGTTTCAGGGGGTAACGCTGTACCTGTGGGAGCGAGCTTGGTCCGGGCGGCGATCCGACGATGGCGGTGTATCAGGTTAATAAATGTCGACTGGCACGGCCTCATCGCGAGCAAGCTCGCTCCCACAGGAATTTGAGGCGTGTCTTCAACCCAGGTTTTGCTCGGTCAACCGCTGTACCACCAGCCGCCGGTAATGCGAAGGCGTCATGCCCTTGAGCTGTTGGAAGCGCCGGTTGAAGTTGGAAATATTGTTGAAGCCCGATTCGAAGCAGACGTCAGTCACCGGCTTGTCGCCATCGGCCAGCAACTCGCAGGACTTGCTGATGCGCAGGCGATTGACGAATTCGATGAAATTGCGCCCGGTGGCCTGCTTGAATACCCGGCTGAAATAAGTCGGTTTCATGCCCAGATGATCGGCGACCTCTTCCAGCGTCAAGTCCCGGGCGTAGTGGGCAAAAATGTAATCCACCGCGCGGTTGGTGCGATCGATATTGTGCTCGTCCGCCAGTTGCGGGGTTGTGGCACCAGAGAGCAATTGGTAGTCGTCGGTGGCCGCAAGCAACTCCAGCAGAATGAAAAAGTGCCCGAGCCGGGTCATACCGGTGGTATCGGCGATGCGCTGCATCAGGTCCATCGCCTTGTCGATGGTGTGTTTGCAGCGAAACTCGATGCCGTACTGCGCGCGCTCCAGCAGCGTTGCCAGGGCCTTGAGTTCGGCGAACACCTGATAGCCGCTGTCGAACAACTCATCGGTGAAGTTGACCAGCATGTCGCGCTTGGGCACCACTTCATCCTCGGCCACCTGGCTGATCCAGTTGTGGGGCAGGTTGGGGCCGGTGAGAAACAGTGTCCGGGGATAGAAGTTGCCGATGTAGTCGCCGATGAACACCTTGCCGGAACTGGCGACGATCAGGTGCAGCTCGTATTCCTTGTGGAAATGCCAGCGCACCAGAGGGCAGGGGAAACCGTGCTGGCGATAGATGATGGACAAGCCGTTGTGGTCGTCCATCAACTCATAGGAAGGATCGGTGACTCTGGCGGTACGGGTCATGTCAGGGCGCTTGTGTAGTTATCCCGCCCCGATCATGCCTCTTGCCGGATGGATAGCGCTACTACCGCCGGTGTGTCTGTATCTGCAAGGCGCGCTCAAGGAGGGCGGGCTATTCCTGATTAAGCCGGTTCTTCGCCTCAATCCATTGCGCCATGTATTGAGTGCTCTTGTGCTGGTGATGACGCAGCATGCTGCCGGTAAAGTTATCGCGTCTTATGTTTGCCAGATTCTGTTGGCAATCGACCAGCCGCTGGATCAGGGCCGGGCCATGAACGGATTTTCGGTAGCGACTGGCAAGCAGGATTTTCCCGTGGGCCTGGGCGTCCAGCCAGCGCGTCTTGTCGTTGTGCAGTTGCACGGCATGATCGGCGAACTCGCGTGCCGAACGGGTCACTGCACCGGGCCATGCCTCTTGACCATGCATCGCCTCGGCACCCACTGGCGTCGTCACATTCGGCGTGCCACAGAGCATCGCATCGACAATCTTGCCTTTGATTCCCGCCCCAAAACGCAGCGGTGCCATACAGACCCGCGCCGACGACATGACTTGCAGGGCGTCTTCTGCCCAGTTCATCACATGAAAACCCTGGGCCGGGTTATGCAGGGCCGTCGCCTTGGGTGGTGTGTAGGCACCATAGATATGCAATTGAGCGCCGGGTATCTGCTCGCGAATCAATGGCCAGATAGCGGTTTTCAACCAGAGCACCGCATCCCAGTTGGGCGCATGGCGAAAGTTACCGATATGAAGAAAGTGTGCCCGGTCTTCGAACGGTACCGATGCACGGGACGGAACATCGACCATCAACGGGCACCAGTGCAACAGGTTGCGGGGAAACCTGAACTGCTCGACCAGCAATTCGACTTCCACTTCGGAAACCATCAGCGTCAAATCACAACGATAAAATGAGGCGATCTCGCGCTTCGCCAGATCGGTATCGGCCATGTGTTCGAACTCTTCGCGCGCCGCCGGGGCGAACAGGTCGTTGAAGTCATTGTTGTCGTCACTGGCCTTCAAACGCTCCTTGAGGCGTTGATGCCGACCCAGCCTCAGGCTTTGCAGGTCGCAACTTTCGAGCACGCGCAAGGCGTCGGGGCAATGCTTCTCGACCCGCCAGCCGAACTGTTCCTCCATCATGAATTGATCGAACAACACGATGTCCGGCGCCAGTTCGCTGATGAATGCGTCGAAACTGCTGTTGTTCAGCTCGATGGGTACTTCGTCAATACCCAACGCTGTCAGGTCTGCACGTTGCTCGCCGAAGCCTGCCGGGCTGCTGAACGTGATGTCCCAGCCCTGGTCCAGGAAAACGTCGAGAATCTGCATGACATGCCCGCTGGCCGCGGAAGAGCGGGGCTCGGGCCAGACGTAACCAATGACCAGGACTTTGGTTGCGCGGGGCTCAATCATGTACGGGATTTCCTTGAAGCGAAGACAGGGCAGGGACGAAAAAGGCGCGCATTAAACCACAGCGCAGCGCAGGGTTACTCGAGAATGCTTTTGACCTTGTCGCGTAACTGATCAATGGAGAAGGGTTTGCCGATCAAGTGCATGCCTGGAGGTACTTCAATGTTTTCGGCATAACCGCTGGCGAACAATATCGGAAGGGTTGGACGTAAAGCTCTTGCTTCATTGGCCAGTTCGCGGCCGTCCATGACCGGCAGGCCAACATCAGTCATCATCAGGTCAATTTGATGGTTCAAGTCCTTGAGCATCACCAGAGCCTGTTCGCTGCCATCGGCTTCCAGCACCTTGAATTCCAGTTCTTCCAGAACGTCGACGATCAGCATACGCACGATGGCATCGTCTTCGACGACAAGGATGGTGGAGCCGTTGGCGGATGACATGGTCGAGTTCCCGAAAAAGATTGGCATTGCCGGTCGCTGGAAATCACCGGCCTCTTGCATGAGTAAGTGGCGGATCCCGACAAGTTCCCTGCGCGATGGAAAAAGGATTGGCGGTACAGGCCAGGCAAGGATAACGCGGGAGCAGCTCAATGTAGGACCTTGCGCGCAAACATGTCAGATAATTGGATCAATTTGCCAGTTTTGGGGCAAACTCCTTGCATTCTGACAGTTCGACAAGGCCTGCCCCATGACCTCAGCGTCCTCGGTTGATGAGCAACGATTTCGTAAACTCCTGAGCCGTAACATCAGCCTGCCGTTGGGTCTGGGTCTTATCAGCGCTGTGTTTTTCGTGTCGCTGATCAGCTATTTACTGTCGACCATCCAGTGGGTGGAGCACACCGACCGGGTTATCAATAACGCCAATGAAGCGGTCAAGCTGACCGTGGATCTGGAAACCGGGATGCGCGGTTTCCTGCTCAGTGGCGACGAGCATTTCCTCGATCCCTACGAAACCGCCAAGCCGCGCATCGCCGTGGCGCTCGACACCTTGCTTGAGCTGACCGCCGACAACCCGGTGCAGACTGATCGCTTGCTACGGTTGCGGGCCTTGCAGCTGGAGTGGACCAACTACGCGCAATCGATGATCGATTTGCAGCGCAGCAGCGGCGATTATCGCGCCATCGTCAAGGCCGGACGCGGTAAGCGCCTGACCGATGAAATTCGCAAGCAGTTCGAGGCGGTGATCGACACCGAGCAACAGTTGCGCGCATCGCGCAACGACGAAGTGCGCGGCACCACCATCATGAGCATCAGCCTCTACCTATTGTTCATAGCCGGGGTCAGTGGGTTGCTGGCGTACGTCGGGCGCCGCGATTTGTTGACCCTGTCGCAGAACTACAGCGTCAACCTCGCCGCCCAACAGGCCAGCGCCCATCGTCTGGAGCAACAGGCCTGGCTGCGCAACGGCCAGACCGAGCTGGCCGAGCAGGTGCTGGGACAATTGAGCCTGAGCATGCTGGGTCGCAATATCCTGCAATTCTGCGCGCAGTACCTGGGCACCGCCGTGGCGGCTATTTATGTGCGCGAAGACCATGGCGGCCTCAAGCGCATCGCCACCTATGGTTTTTCCCGTGAACAGGAAGGGCGTGAACAGCAGATCTACAGCGAAGAAGGCATTGTCGGCCAGGTGGCGCAACAGGCACGGCTGATTCGCCTGGACGAGGTGCCGGGAGATTACTTCAAGGTCAGCTCCGGCCTCGGTGACGGTTTGCCGTGCAGTGTGCTGGTGGTGCCAACCAGCGACGACGAGCGGGTCAATGGCGTGATCGAGTTGGGCTTTCTGCGTCCGCTGACCGACCGCGACGTTGAATTGCTTGAGCTGATTGCCGGTAACATCGGCACCTCGATCGAGGCGGCACGCTATCGCCAGCGTTTGCAGGAGGTGTTGGCCGAAACCCAGCAACTCAACGAAGAACTGCAGGTTCAGCAGGAAGAACTCAAGACCGCCAACGAAGAGCTCGAAGAGCAGTCGCGGATTCTCAAGGAGTCCCAGGCGCACCTGGAAACCCAGCAGGTGGAGCTGGAGCAGACCAACGAACAACTCGCCGAGCAGGCAGAAGTACTGGCCGAGCAGCACGACGCCATGGACCTGAAGAATACCGAGCTCAATCAGGCCCAGATCCAGCTCGAAGAACGCGCAGTAGAATTGCAGCGATCGAGCAAGTACAAGTCCGAATTCCTCGCCAACATGTCTCATGAGCTACGCACGCCGCTGAACAGCTCGTTGATCCTGGCCAAGCTGCTGGCGGAAAACCCGGAAGAGAACCTCACTGCCGAGCAGGTCAAGTTCGCCGAGTCGATCTACTCCGCCGGCAACGACTTGCTCAACCTGATCAACGACATTCTGGACATTTCCAAAGTCGAGGCCGGCAAGCTGGAAATCCGTCCGGAGAACACCAGCGTGGCGCGCCTGGTGGATGGCCTGCGCGACCTGTTCCAGCCATTGGCCACGGACAAGCAACTGGATTTCCGGGTGGATATGCAGGACGGTGCGCCGTTGATGCTGTTCACCGACCGCCAGCGTCTGGAGCAAGTGCTCAAGAACCTGCTGTCCAACGCGGTGAAATTCACGCAAAGCGGCAGCGTCAGCCTGTCCGTCGCCACGGCGCCGAATGACGGCATCGCGTTCAGCATCCGCGATTCCGGGATCGGCATCGAAGTGGATCAGCACGAAAGCATCTTCGAAGCGTTCCGTCAGGCCGACGGCACCACCAATCGGCGTTACGGCGGCACCGGGCTGGGGTTGTCGATCTCCCGTGACCTGGCGGCCTTGCTCGGCGGCTCCATCAGCGTAACCAGCACGCCGGGGCAGGGCAGTGTATTTACCCTGGTCTTGCCACAGCAGTACGTGGAACCGGGCGAAGTGCCTGTCGAACCGATGCAAGCGGCTCCTGTTGCGGCTGTGTCGAGTGTATTGCCGCCCACGTTGTCGCCATTGGTGGCCGAAGTCGACATTCCGCGCTTCGACGACGACCGCAACAAAGGGCCGTTCACCAAACGCTGCATTCTGGTGGTGGAGGATGAGCCGAACTTTGCGCACATCCTCTACGACCTGGCCCATGAACTGGGTTATCAGTGCCTGGTGGCTCACGGCGCCGACGAAGGCTACGACCTGGCCAAGGCGTTCATCCCCGATGCGATCCTGCTGGACATGCGCCTGCCGGATCATTCCGGCCTGAGCGTGCTGCAACGTTTGAAGGAACACGCCGAAACCCGGCACATCCCGGTGCATGTGATTTCGGTCGAAGACCGGGTCGAGGCGGCGATGCACATGGGCGCCATCGGCTACGTGGTCAAACCGACCACCCGCGAGGAACTCAAGGACGTGTTTGCACGCCTTGAGGCCAAGTTGACCCAGAAGGTCAAGCGCGTGCTGCTGGTCGAGGACGACGACGTGCAGCGCGCCAGCATTGCCCGCCTGATCGGCGACGATGACATCGAGATCACCGGCGTTGGCCTGGCACAGGAGGCGCTGGACCTGCTGCGCTCATCCGTCTTCGATTGCATGATCATCGACCTCAAGCTGCCCGACATGCTCGGCAATGACTTGCTCAAGCGCATGTCCACCGAAGACATCTGTTCCTTTCCGCCCGTCATCGTCTATACCGGGCGCAACCTGACCCGGGATGAAGAGGCCGAACTGCGCAAGTATTCGCGTTCGATCATCATCAAGGGCGCACGCTCGCCGGAGCGGTTGCTGGATGAGGTGACGCTTTTTCTGCACAAAGTCGAATCACGGTTGTCCCATGAGCGGCAGAAGATGCTCAAGGTCGCCCGCTGCCGCGACAAGGTCTTCGAAGGCCGCAAGGTGCTGCTGGTGGATGACGATGTGCGCAACATTTTCGCCCTCACCAGCGCGCTGGAGCAAAAGGGCGCAGTCGTGGTCATTGGCCGCAACGGCCGCGAAGCGATTGAACGATTGAATGAGGTGCAAGACATCGATCTGGTGTTGATGGACGTGATGATGCCGCAAATGGATGGTTTTGAAGCCACCGTTGAAATCCGCAAGAATCTGCGCTGGCGCAAGCTGCCGATCATCGCCGTGACGGCCAAGGCCATGAAGGACGATCAGGAGCGCTGCCTGCAGGCCGGCGCCAACGATTACCTGGCCAAGCCCATCGACCTCGATCGCCTGTTTTCGCTGATTCGTGTGTGGTTACCGAAGATGGAACGTATCTAGTGGAGCGCAATTTTTCAGTGGATCGAAACAGCGAAATCGAACTGCGGTTGTTGATCGAGGCGATCTATCTCAAGTACAGCTACGATTTTCGCGATTACTCCGGCGCTTCGATCAAACGCCGGGTCGACCATGCGTTGAGTCAGTTCGAGTGCAACACCATCTCGGCGTTGCAGGAAAAGGTCCTGCACGATCCCGCCGCGTTCATGCAACTGCTGCAGTTGCTGACCATTCCGGTCAGCGAAATGTTTCGCGATCCCTCGCACTTCCTGGCCATCCGCAAGGAAGTGGTGCCGCTGCTGCGAACCTACCCTTCGATCAAGATCTGGATCGCCGGATGCAGCACCGGTGAAGAGGTGTATTCGATGGCCATTGTGCTGCGCGAAGAAGGCCTGCTGGACCGTACCATCATCTACGCCACCGACATCAATCCGCGCTCGCTGGAAAAGGCCAGGCAAGGGATTTTCTCGATGGAGAACGTCCGCGCCTACACTGCTAATTACCAGCAGGCCGGTGGCCAGAGTTCGTTTGCCGACTACTATACGGCGGCCTATGGGTACGCGATTTTCGACAAGACCCTGCGCGAGAACGTGACCTTCGCCGATCACAGCCTGGCGACGGACAGCGTATTCTCCGAAACTCAATTAATTTCATGCCGTAACGTACTGATTTATTTTAATAAAAGTCTTCAGGGCCGAGCGTTCGGGCTGTTTCATGAGTCCCTCTGCCATCGCGGTTTCCTGGTGCTGGGCAGTAAGGAAACCCCGGATTTCTCAGCCTTCGGCGATCAGTTCGAGCCGCTGGTCAAACAAGAACGGATCTATCGAAAATCATGAAAAGTGCAACGAAAATGCCGGCTATCGAAGCGATCGTGATCGGCGCCTGCGCCGGTGGCGTCGAGGCGCTGTTGAACATCCCCGGCCCGCTGCGCGAAGGCTTCGCACTTCCGATCATTCCTGTACGCGGCATCGGCCGTCTGCTTGTCGAGCTGGAACGAATCGCATGCTGAGTAATATCCAGGCCAAACTGCTGATCGTGGACGATCTGCCGGAGAATCTGCTGGCGCTCGAAGCGCTGATCAAGCGTGAGGACCGCATTGTGTACAAGGCGCTGTCCGCCGACGAGGCCTTGTCCCTGCTGTTGCAACACGAATTCGCCTTGGCCATCCTCGATGTGCAGATGCCCGGTATGAATGGCTTCGAGCTGGCCGAGTTGATGCGCGGCACGGAAAAAACCAGGAACATCCCGATCGTTTTCGTCAGCGCCGCCGGGCGTGAACTCAACTACGCCTTCAAGGGCTATGAAAGCGGTGCCGTGGATTTCCTGTACAAACCGCTGGATCTCCAGGCGGTCAAGAGCAAGGTCAATGTGTTCGTCGACCTCTATCGCCAGAGCAAGGCGATGAAGGAACAAGTGCTGGCCCTTGAACAAAGTCGCCGCGAACAGGAGACCCTGCTCAAGCGATTGCAAAGCACTCAACTGGAACTGGAGCAGGCGGTACGCATGCGCGATGACTTCATGTCCATCGTCGCCCACGAAGTGCGCACGCCGCTCAACGGCCTGATCCTTGAAACCCAGTTGCGCAAGATGCACCTGGCCCGGGACAACTCCGCCGCCTTCACCCTGGACAAGATGCACGCGATGGTCGACCGCGACGAGCGGCAGATCAAAAGCCTGATTCGATTGATTGAAGACATGCTCGATGTCTCGCGCATTCGCACCGGAAAGTTGTCGATCCGGCCCAAGCGCTTTGACCTTTCAACGCTGGTTGGCGAGCTGTTGCACAACTTTTCCCAGCAGATCGACGCCGCCGAAGCGTCGGTCTCGCTCGATGCCACGCAACCGGTGATCGGAAACTGGGACGAGTTTCGAATTGAACAGGTCATTTCCAACCTGCTGACCAACGCCTTGCGCTACGGGGCCAAGAGCCCGATCTCGGTGAAGGTCTACAGTGACGGTGGCCAAGCGCTGGTGGACGTGCAGGATCGAGGGATTGGCATCAGCGAGGAAAACCAGAAGCGGATCTTCCAGCAATTCGAGCGGGTATCGGCCAGGCACGCCGTCGCCGGGCTGGGCCTGGGATTGTTTATTTCAGAGCAGATTGTGGCCGCCCATGGCGGTACTATTACCGTCCAGAGCAGGATCGGCGAAGGCGCCTTGTTTCGCGTTTGTCTGCCGCTGTAGGAAAACAACCGGATAAACGCAACCTCTGGTCGACCCCACGGTCTATCAGCAGCAATTGACCGAGCAAAGGCTTCCCATGAGCGAAGATGCACAAGATGTAGTACTCGTCGTCGAGGACGATCCCTCGATTCTGATGGTGCTGTCCGCTTATCTGTCGGGCGAGGGTTACCGCGTATTGCAGGCCGAAAACGGCGAGCAGGCTTTCGAAATCCTGGCGAGCAAACCGCACCTGGACATGATGATCACCGACTTCCGCCTGCCCGGAGGAATCTCCGGCGTGCAGATCGCCGAGCCCGCCGTGAAACTGCGACCGGAACTCAAGGTGATCTTCATCAGCGGCTATGCCCAGGAAATCCGCGAGACCGACAGCCCGATTACGCACAAGGCACCGATCCTGGAAAAACCTTTCGATCTGGATACATTGCAGGAATTGATGCAGGACATGCTTTCGTAAGCCTTCAGGCCCTGATCATCTCCCTGACCTTCGCCGTCAACAGGTCGAAGGTAAACGGCTTGGTGATCATCTGCATGCCCGGATCGAGGAACCCGCCACGCACCGCGGCGTGCTCGGCGTAGCCGGTGATGAACAGCACCCTCAACTCGGGACGCAACTGCCGGCCGATTTCCGCCAGTTGCCGGCCATTCATACCGGGCAAGCCGACATCGCTGATCAGCAGGTCGATGCGCTGGGCCGAATCGAGTATCGGCACCGCGCTATCGCCATCACAAGCCTCGACGTAGGCATAGCCCAGATCGCTCAACACCGTGCTGACCAGCACCCGCACCGCCGGATCGTCCTCGACAATCAACACCGTCTCGCCATTCCTGGCCAAAGGTGACTGTTCGACGTCCGATGGATGGTCCCGGGGCAGGTCTCCACCGAAGCGTGGCAGGAACAGGCTCACCGTGGTGCCTTCGCCCACGACGCTTTGGATGGCGACGTGACCTCCCGATTGTTTGCTGAAACCATAGATCATTGATAACCCCAGGCCGGTGCCCTGGCCGATAGGCTTGGTGGTGAAGAAGGGGTCGAAGGCACGGTTGATGGTGCTTTGCGGCATGCCACAGCCGGTGTCCGTCACGCTGAGCACCACATAGTCACCCGCATCGAGATTGCTCTGGCCTTGGGTGAAATCCTCGTCAAAGTGCTGGTTCGAAGTCGAGACCACCAGACTGCCGCCATTGGGCATGGCATCGCGGGCATTGATCACCAGGTTGAGCAGGGCGCTTTCCAGTTGATTGGGGTCGGCTTCGGCCACCCACAGGTGCTCGTCCAGTTGCATGTCCAGACGAATGGTTTCGTTGATGCTGCGTTGCAGCAGTTCATCCATGGAGATCACCAGGGTGTTCATCTCCACGGGTTTCGAATCCAGCGACTGGCGCCGGGAAAACGCCAGCAGGCGGTGAGTCAGGCCCGCCGCGCGGTTGGCCGAAGTCACCCCCAGATCGATCAGGCTGTCCAGGTCTTCGGTTCGTCCCCGGGCCAGGCGTCGACGCAACAACTCCAGGCTGCCGATGATACCGGTCAGCATGTTGTTGAAATCATGGGCGATGCCGCCGGTGAGTTGGCCGACGGCTTCCATTTTCTGCGACTGGCGCAACGCCTCCTCGTTGTGACGCAGTTGCGCGGTGCGCTCTTGCACCTGCTGTTCAAGGGTTTCGAGGGTGTTCTGCAGGCGCAATTCGCTCTGGCTCAGGTCGATCAACCGATCCCTGGCTTCGTACTGTCGTCGCCGTCCGCGCAGGGCCGTGGTGACCAGGCTGATCAGTGTGACCGGGTGAAATGGCCGTTCGAGGAACGTCACGTTGCCCAATTGCGGGCCGAAGCGCGATGCCGGGTTCTGTTGCGGGCCGCCATGGTGTGTCATCAACACGATCGGCAGATCCGACCACGCGGGCTGCTGTTCGATCAGGCGGATCAGCGGTTCCGGATCAGCGCCCAACAACGCCTCGCAAGAGATCAGCAGCAGGCCGGCACCCTGTTCAAGTTCGGCGCACAATCCGGGCAGGTCGGGGCTGATCACCCCGTGAAACCCGGCCTCGTTGAGCATCATCAGGGCGATCTGGCCGTCGCGCCCTCGCGGTGCAAGGATGATTGCGCGCTCGGACGTCGCTTGCATGTCCGTCACGGGATTTCGTCCGCGAGCAACGGGTTGCTGGCGCCGAGATACGTGGGTACGCCGCGCAATACGCCCTGAAAGGCTTCCAGGGGCTCACCGATGGTCATGCCCTGGGCGCTGATGCGGTATTCACGGATGGTCGACTCATGGCTGCCGGTACGTTTCTTGATGATCGAAATGGCCCGGCGCACCTTGCCCAGGGCTTCGAAGTAACGCAGCAGAATGACTGTGTCGGCCAGATAGGTGATGTCGACCGGCGCCTGCATGTCGCCGACCAGGCCGTGCTGGGCGACCGTCATGAAGGTCGCGGCGCCCTGGCGATTGAGGTACAGCAGTAGCTCGTGCATGTGCAGCACCAAGGCGTTCTCTTCCGGCATCGCCGCCTGATAGCCGTTGATGCTGTCGATCACCACGGTCTTGATATTGCCTTCGTCCACGCAGCGTCGGACCCGGTGGGAGAACTCGCCGGGGGACAGCTCGGCCGCGTCCACTTGTTCGATCAGCAAATTGCCGCTGTCTAGCAGGGCCTGCAAATCGATGCCGATGTTCTTCATGCGTTCGAACAACAACCCCAACTCTTCATCGAAAATGAATAGCGCGGCTTTTTCGCCCCGGGCTACGGCCGCGGCGGCGAATACCATGGAGATCAGCGATTTGCCGGTCCCCGCCGGGCCGAGAATCAAGGTGCTGGAACCCGTCTCGATACCGCCGCCCAGCAGCGCATCCATTTCCCGGATGCCGCTGGTCAATTGCTGACGCAGGTATTGACCGCGATGTTCGGCGGCCACCAGTCGCGGGAATACACGCACGCCATCGCCCGTGATGGTGAAGTCATGGAAGCCGCCGCGGTACTTCTGGCCGCGGTACTTGACCACGCGGATGCGACGTCGCTCGGCGCCGTAGTTCGGGGTCAATTCTTCCAGGCGAATCACGCCGTGGGCCACGCTGTGCACGGTTTTGTCCAGGGACTCGGCGGTCAGGTCATCGAGCAGCAACACCGTGGCGTCGTAACGCACGAAATAATGCTTGATGGCCAGTATCTGCCGACGGTAGCGCAGCGAGCTTTGCGCCAGCAGGCGAATCTCGGAAAGGCTGTCCAGGACAACGCGGGTCGGCTTGACCCGCTCGACCACCTCGAAGATCTGGCGGGTGGCTTCGCCCAGTTCCAGGTCGGAGGAATAGAGCAGTGTCTGCTGCTGTTCGGCATTGAGCAGGTTTTCCGGGGGCGTCAGTTCGAAGATATGGACGTTTTCGTCCATCTCCCAGCCATGGGACAAGGCACCCTGGCGCAGCTCGCGTTCGGTTTCAGAGAGCGTGATGTACAAGGAGCGTTCGCCGGCTTGCGCGCCTGCCAACAGGAAGTGCAGCGCCACGGTGGTCTTGCCGGTGCCCGGCTCGCCTTCGAGCAAAAACACATGTCCGCGGGACAGTCCGCCATCGAGGATATCGTCCAGACCTTCGATACCGGTGGCGGCCTTGTCTCGGTTCAAATCGTTGGATAGAGACAAACAAGCGTCCTCATATGGCCAGGTTCAACGAGGCAGCCGCTGCGAAGCGCCACAACGGGCTGCCTGTTCACTTGACCCCTGGCCAGGACGACGGTTCAACGAAATTTCAGTCGGGGTCAAAGCCCTTGTTGCAACGCCGGATCATCGGGGTTCATCTGTTCGAGTTGGGCCAACAGGATCTGCACGTTTTGCAGCTGCCCGCTTTCCTTCCAGTAGTTGATCAGCAGCACCCGGGCCTTGCGATCGTTCGGATGGCGCTGAACGATTTCCTGCAACTGTTTCTGCGCCGCTTCGAGCTCCTGCTCACCGTGCAACGTGGTGGCCAGGTCGTAGCGGTAGTCCCGGTTATTGGGCTCAAGTTCAACGGCCTTGGACAGGCCGAGCAGGGCGAATTCGCTTTGCTCGTGATGCAGCAGCCAGAGCCCCAACGCGTGTTGCAGGTAGGCCGAGTTGGGTTGTGCCTGCAGTTGCCTGGCCAACAGTTGCCGGGCAGCGTCGTTCTGGCCCTGTTTATCCAGTACTTCGATTTGCAGTACCAGCGCCGGCAGGTTGTCCGGCGCCAGGCGCAGGGTGTTGTCCAGCGCCTGTTGCGCTTGCTTGAGCTCGGCGTTGTGCAAGTGCAGTCGGGCCAGCTGGTATTGGTTTTCGGCGCTTTGCGGCGCGCTCTTGAGCACTTGCTCCCAGGCATCGATGGCTTGCTCCAGCGGCCCGAAATACAAACCCAGTTCATCCGGGGACAACCCCAGCAGCGCGTTGATCGCCGCCAGCCGAACGCTTTGTTCGCTGTCATCGAGCAATGGCCCCAGCAGCAGACTGCGCTGGCCATTCGGAACCAGGCCGCTGATGCTTATGATCGCCGCGATACGTACCTCGGGCGACTCGTTCTGCAGGTCGGCATCCGCCAGCTTCAGGGCCACCGAGCTTGGATAGTTGGGCAGCTCGGCATGCAACCCGATACGACGTTTGGGGGACAGGTCCGGACGGGCCAATTGCTGATAGAGCACCCGCGCCGCACCCGGTTGGCCGGCCCTGGCAGCCGCCAGCGCTTCGCTGTAGCCGTGCTGGATGGCTTCGGGAACCACCGGGGTGGTATCGCGCAGGGAAAACCAGACACCGCCGATGACGAGCAGGGCGAAGAGGCTGATAAACAGAAGGCGGCGGGACTTGGGCATGCAGGAATCCGGAAGCTGGCAAGCTTTTGCAAAGGCGCAAGCTTCGGTCAGGCCAGGCTTTGAGTCAAACCTTGACGACGCTCACTGACGATTCAAACCGTTGAACAGCCCTTCAGCCGACAATCCACGGGCCGGCAAGCTGCGTCGACGGCAAAACCTCTCGAGGCACCGCAGCAGTGACTACGCTTGCTGGAGGTGTCTCGACGAGTGTTCCCATGCAAGCGTTGTTGCAATACTTCAAGGCGATTTTCAACCCCGGCCCCGGGGTGTTGCTGTTTGCCTTGCGAACCATCGCGGCCGGGTTGTTGACCCTGTACCTGGCGTTTTTGTTCGATCTGGACCAGCCCAAGTGGTCGATCATGGCCGTGGTCATCATCAGCCAGCCACTGGCTGGCATGGTGCTGGCCCGCAGTTTTGGCCAAGTGATCGGCACCACGCTGGGGGCGGCCGTGGCGGTGTTGATCATGGCGATCTTTCCCCAGGCACCGCTGCCGTTCATCACCACCCTGGCGTTGTGGCTGGCGCTGTGCACCGCCGGTGGCACGCTGTTGCGCTACACCAGTTCCGGGGCATTCGTGCTCAGTGGCTACACCGCCGTGGTCATCGCGTTGCTGGCGATTCCCGATCAGGACGGCACCTTTTTGCTGGCAGTGACCCGCCTCACCGAAACCTTGCTGGCGGTTGCCTGCGTGTGCGTGGTCAGCCTGCTCACCGCCAGGCCGGAAGCCGTGGCCCGTGATTACTTCGCCAAAATCGATCAGATCACCCGGTTGCTGGCCACCCATGCCGGCGCCGTCATCCGCACCGAAGAAAGCGAAGCCGAATTCCAGCAGCGGCAAATGCAGCTGCTGGGCCAGATCAGTGGCCTGGAGGGTGTGCGCAGGCACATGTACTACGATGCGCCCCGGTTACGCAGCGCCAACGGCCTGGTGCAACTGCTGGGCAACCAATTGGTGTTGTTGACCGCGCGGCTGACCGCCTTGCGCCACCAGCGGCTGTTGTTGACCGAGCGCTGGGAGGGCGAGCTGCCTGAAGAGATTCAACGGCTGCTTGCCGAAGAGCTGGCCTTTCTCGATGAACTGGCGCGGGAGGGGCGTTCGCTGTCCAGTGAAAAGCGCCATCATTTCACGTCGCTGCAACAACGCTTTGATGAGCTGGCCTACAGGGCCGAACAATTGACCGAGCCGCTGCCGGCCACCTTGCGTTCGCTGGCCTGGTCGCTGCGCTGGGAGCAGGCGCGCCTGTTGCAGCAGCTTGAGCAGATTCTGGAGCTGAGCGATGCCATCCAGAGCGGGCGACCCGCCAGCAGCGTGTTTCGCGGGCGGGAAAATCCGCTGCATCTGGACTTCACCCTGGCGACGATGAATGCCGTCCGCGCCTTTTGCGCGCTGTTGATCGCCGGCCTGATCTGGATCGAAACCGGCTGGGACGGTGCGCGAGCCGGGATGGTGCTGGTGGGCATCCTTTGCTCGCTGATGTCGACGTTTCCCCGACCGCTACTGGCTGTTCAAAGCTATGCCAGGGGATTCGGGCTGGCTCTGGTGGCCTCGGCGCTCCTTCAGTTCATGTTTGTGCCGATGATCAGCAATTTCGAGATGCTTGCCTTGCTGCTGGCGCCCTTGCTCTACGCCGTAGCGGTGGGGCTGGCCAGTCCACCTACCACAGGTACCGGGATTGGCCTGGGGCTCACGACGTTTTTGTTGCTTGGCCCGTTGAATGTGGGGATTGGTCAAAACACCGCGAGCCAGTGGTTCGAGTTTGCCGGGGCCTATACCTGTGCAACCGTGCTGGCTTTGAGTGTCTATGCGCTGATCTTTCCGTTCAGACCGGATTTTCGCATGCGCCGGCTCTACAAAGAGAGCTGCGAGCAGGTGTACGCCTTGCTGAAAACCTCGGCGAGCGATGAACAGCAGTTTGCGTTCGAGAGCCGTATGGTTGATCGCCTGACCATGATGTTGGGGCTGCTGCCGGCGACCCGGGAGCCACAATCGCGCGAGCTGTTTCAAGTCAGCCTGGCCTGCATGGCATTGGGTATCGCCTTGAATCAGCTGCGGCAGCAAGGGCAGAACAACGCACTGCTGAGTCCGGATCTGCAACGTCGCCTGTTTTCGACAGTCCGGGAAACGGGCAGGCTGGTTGCCGGTCGGCCCGGGGTCGAAGGGGTGCAGGTGCTTGATAGCCTCCACACCTTGGGCGACGACCTGGATGCCCTGCACACCGATGTTCACCAGCACCTGTGGTCGGTGTTCCGCATGCGTGTGGCGCTGCTGATCGTGGTGTCGTTCGTGGAACGCTATCGCGACCACTTTCAACCCTCAGGCCTTGAAGGAGAACCTGTCCTTGCCCATTGATCTGGAAGTGGGTGGTGCCTATCTGCCCCCGATTGCCCAGGCGCTGCTGCTGGGCTTGCCGATTTTCCTGTTGCTGGACTGGACATTGCGGCGCCTTGGCGTGCTGCAGTTTGTCTGGCACGAGGCGTTGTTCGAAGGCGCGTTGTACGCCTGCGTCTGCGCCACGTTGATTCTGGTCATGGGAGCCTGAAGCCTTGAAGAACATCCTTTCCCGACTCACGACGGTGGCGGTGGTATTGCTGGCCTTCATTCTGGGCTGGTTCGCCTGGGAGCATTACACCCGCGCACCCTGGACCCGGGATGCCCGGGTGCGTGCCGATGTGGTGACCTTGTCCGCCGACGTTTCGGGGCGAATCGTCAGCCTGGCCGTGCAGGACAACCAACATGTGAGCAAGGGCCAGGCGCTGCTGGAGATCGATCCGGCGCGTTACACCCTGGCGGTGGAGCATGCCAGACGCGCGGTGGAGGTGGCGAAAGCCTCGCTCGGGCAGGCCCAGGCGGCGATTATCTCTAGCGAAGCATTGCTCAAACAACGTCAGAGCGAGGAGCAGCGCCGGCGCACGCTCAAGGATCGTTCAGCGATTTCCGGCGAAGAGTGGGAGAAAGCCAGCACCGACGTGTCGGTGGCCCAGGCCGACTTGATGCGTAATCAGGCCAGTCTGGTGTTGGCCCAGGCCAACGTGCAACTGGCCATCGCGGCATTGACCCAGTCCGAGCTCGACTTGCAGCGTACCCATGTCGTCTCCCCGGTGACCGGCTATGTCACCAATCTGCTGACCCGGGAGGGTGATTACGCCTCGGCAGGTGGCCCATTGCTGGCGCTGGTGGACAGCGAGTCGTTCTATGTCAGCGGTTACTTCGAAGAAACCAAGTTGCCGCGGATCGGGGAGGGTGACCGGGTCAAGATCGAGTTGATGAGTGGCGAAACGTTCGGCGGCAAAGTGCAGAGTATTGCCTTCGCCATTGCCGACCGGGAAAACCTGCCGGGCGGCCGTCTGCTGGCCAGCATCAACCCCAGCTACACCTGGATCAAACTGGCGCAACGGGTGCCGGTGCGGATCGAGATCGATGCCGACTATGCCGGTAAAGACAAATTGCGCGCCGGGACCACCGCGACGGTGACCGTCCAGGAACACCCCTGATCCCTGTAGGAGCGAGCCCGCTCGCGAGGGTGGTCAACAATGACGCGGGCAGCCTGAATTAGCGCGGTGTTCTTTGGTTTTTCGCGAGCAAGCTCGCTCCTACAAGGGGGATGCATTGCTTTGAAAGGCAAAAAAAAGCCCCGCGACCGAATGAGACGCAGGGCAAGGAAATTGGTTGGTTGCGGCCAACCAAAGGAGCGCTTTAAAAACCGTATTACTTGCTCGCGACCGTCTCCGGCTGCCAGCCACCACCGAGGGCCTTGTAGATCGCGACGATGCCGCGATACAGGTCAACCTCGGCCTGGGCCTGGGTGTCTTCGGCCGCCAGACGTTCACGCTGCGCATCAAGCAGCACGAGGAAATCGGACGTGCCTTCGCGGTAGCGGATTTGCGCCAGGTCGGCAGCCGAGCGGCTGGACTCGCTCTGGCGAATCAGCGAGATCAGGCGCTGTTGGCGTTTGCCATAGTCGCTGAAAGCGTTTTCCGATTCTTCCAGGGCCAGCAACACTTGCTGCTCGTAGGTCGCCAGGGCGCCTTCGGCATCGGCGTCGGCGCCACGTATGCGGGCTTTTACGCTACCCAGGTCAAACGCGGCCCAGGTGATGCTCGGGCCCAGCGCCCAGGCGTTGGCCGCCGAAGAACCGATCTGCGAACCACGCCCGGCAGTCCAGCCGAGGAAGCCGCTGAGGCTGACCCGCGGGAACAGATCCGCCTTGGCCACGCCGATACGCGCGGTGGCCGAAGCCAGTTGGCGTTCGGCACTGCGAATGTCCGGACGGCGTTGCAGCAGTTCACCCGGATCGCCGATCGGCAGGGCCTTGGCAATCGCCGGCAGGTCTTTCGGGCTCAGGTCCACGGTCAGCTTGTCCGGCCGCTCACCGAGCAAGGTGGCGATGCGGTTTTTCTGCCGAACCTGTTCGGCCTGCAGCTGCGGCACGCTAGCCTCAACCGACGCCAGTCGCGCATCGGCGCGCTCCACATCGAGCTGGTCGCCGACGCCGGCATCACGCAGGCTGATGGTGATCTTGCGCGACTCCTGCTGGTTCTCCAGGTTGGCCAGGGCAATTTTCTCCCGCAACTGCGCGCCGCGCAGCTGCCCGTAGGAGTCCACCAGTTCGGCAATCATGGTGACTTGCAGTTGGTACAGATCGGCCTCGAATGCCTGTTGCTCGGCGTTGGCCGACTCCAGGTTGCGCTGGATGCGACCGAACAAGTCGATTTCCCAGGCCATGTCCAGGCCCAGATCATAGCGTTCGCTGTTGACCCGGTCGGTGGTCTGGCCCGGAATCTGGCCTTTGCCCAGGTCACTGCTGACGCGGCTGGTGATGGTCGGCATGGCGTCGTTGCTGACGTCATCGCGGATCGCCCGCGCCGCTTTCCAGCGGGCGAAGGCGACGCGCAGATCACGGTTGCCTTGCAGGGATTGCGTCACCAGCTGGTTGAGGGTCGGGTCTTCGAACTGCTGCCACCAGATGCCTTCGAAACGCGAACGGTCAAAGTTCTTCTGGCCGGCGGCGCCATCGGTGGCGGCCGTGATGTTGGCCGCCTCGGTGGTTGGCGTCTTGTAGTCCGGGCCCACGGCACAGGCACTCAGGGCCAGTACCAGCAGGCTCGGCAGGAAGGCTTTCAAACTCATCAGTGCGACTCCAGCTTCAGGGTGGCCTTGGCAGCTTTGCGTGCCTGGCCGCGCTCGACAAAGTTACGGATCAGTACGTAGAACACCGGCGTCAGCAACAGACCGAAGAAGGTCACCCCAAGCATCCCGGAGAACACCGCGACACCCATGGCGTGGCGCATTTCGGCACCGGCGCCGCTGGAGAACACCAGGGGCACCACACCCATGATGAACGCGAAGGAGGTCATCAGGATCGGCCGCAGACGCAGACGGCAGGCTTCCAGGACCGCAGCCAGCGGGCTCAAGCCTTCCTCCTGTTTATCCTTGGCGAACTCGACGATCAGGATCGCGTTCTTGCAGGCAAGCCCCACCAATACGATCAAACCGATCTGGGTAAAGATGTTGTTGTCACCGCCGGAGGCGATCACACCGGTGATGGCCGACAGCAGGGTCATCGGTACGATCAGGATCACCGCCAGTGGCAGGCTCCAGCTTTCGTATTGAGCCGCCAGTACCAGGAACGCCAGCAGCACACAGAGCGGGAACACGAACAGTGCGGTGTTACCGGACAGGATCTGCTGGTAGGTCAGGTCGGTCCATTCGTAGGTCATGCCGTTGGGCAGTTCTTCCTTGAGCAGTTTCTCGATGGCTTTTTCGGCCTGGCCGGAGCTGTAGCCGGGGGCTGCCGCACCGTTGATTTCAGCGGTGATGAAGCCGTTGTAGTGCATCACGCGGTCCGGGCCAGAGGTGTCGCTGACCTTGATGAAGGTCGCCAGCGGGATCATCTCGCCCTTGTTGTTACGCACTTTCAGCTGGCCGATCTGGTCGGATTCGAGGCGGAACTGTTGTTCGGCCTGAACGTTGACCTGGTAGGTGCGACCAAAGCGGTTGAAGTCGTTGGCATACAGCGAACCCAGATAGATCTGCAGGGTGTCGAAGATGTCGCTGACGGCCACGCCGTGGGTCTTGGCTTTTTCCCGGTCGATGGCGGCATCGACCTGGGGCACGTTCACGGTGTAGCTGGTGAACAGGCCGGCCAGTTCCGGCACGTTGTGGCTCTTGTTGATGATGTTCATGGTTTCCTTGTACAGCTCTTCGTAGCCCAGGTTGCCCCGGTCTTCGATCTGCAGGCGGAAACCACCGATGGTGCCCAGGCCTTGTACCGGCGGCGGCGGGAAGATCGCCATGTAGGCTTCCTGGATATTCGCGTACTGGCCGTTCAAGGCACCGGCAATCGCACCGGCGGACATGCTCGGGTCTTTACGTTCGTCGAACGGTTTGAGGGTCACGAACACGATGCCGGCGTTCGGACTGTTGGTGAAACCGTTGATCGACAGGCCCGGGAAGGCCACGGCGCTTTCCACGCCGGGCTGTTTCAGCGCCAGCTCGGACATGCGCTTGATCACGTCTTCGGTACGGTCCAGGCTCGAGGCATCCGGCAGTTGCGCGAAGGCCACCAGGTATTGCTTGTCCTGGCCCGGGACGAAACCGGTCGGAGTGCTGGAGAAACCGAAGAAGGTCAGGACCATCAGGCCGGCGTACAGCAGCAGGGCGATACCGCTTGAGCGGATCACGCGGGCAACGGTGCCGACATAACCATGGCTGGCCTTTTCAAAGAAGCGGTTGAACGGACGGAACAACCAGCCACCGAAAATCTTGTCCAGCACCTTGGAGAATCGGTCCTTCGGCGCGTCATGGCCCTTGAGCAATACCGCGGCCAGCGCTGGCGACAGGGTCAGGGAGTTGAAGGCCGAGATCACCGTGGAAATCGCGATGGTCAGGGCGAACTGTTTGTAGAACTGGCCGGTCAGGCCGGAAATGAACGCCGCCGGAACGAATACCGCACACAGCACCAGCGCCGTGGCGATGATCGGGCCGGTTACCTCGCCCATGGCTTTTTTGGTCGCTTCAACCGGGGTCAATCCGAGTTCGATGTTCCGCTCGACGTTCTCCACCACCACGATGGCGTCGTCCACCACGATACCGATCGCCAATACCAGGCCGAACAGCGACAAGGCGTTGAGCGAGAAGCCAAACAGATGCATCACGGCAAAGGTACCGATCAGCGATACCGGCACAGCGACCAGCGGAATGATCGAGGCACGCCAGGTTTGCAGGAACAGGATCACCACGAGTACCACGAGGATCAGTGCTTCGAAGAGGGTGTGAACCACCGCCTCGATGGAGCCGCGCACGAAGATCGTCGGGTCATAGACGATGCTGAAGTCCATGCCTTCGGGGAAGCTCTTCTTCAGTTCGGCCATTTTCGACCGCACTTCGTTGGAGATTTCGATGGCGTTGGAACCCGGACGCTGGAAGATCGGGATCGCCACCGCCGGCTGGTTGTTCAGCAACGAACGCAGGGCGTACTGGCTGGAGCCCAGTTCGACGCGAGCGATGTCTTTGAGGCGAGTGATTTCACCGTTGTCGCCAGAGCGAATGATGATGTTCTCGAACTCTTCCTCGGAAACCAGACGGCCCTGGGTGTTGACCGACAACTGGAAGGCCGTGGCATTCGGTGCAGGAGGCGCACCCAAGGCACCGGCCGCCACTTGACGGTTCTGCTCACGAATCGCCGTGACCACATCGGTGGCGGTCAGGTTGCGCGAAGCGGTCTTGTTCGGGTCGAGCCAGACACGCAGGGAGTAATCGCCCATGCCAAACAACTGCACATCGCCGACACCACCCAGACGCGCCAGCTCATCCTTGATGTTGAGCAAGGCGTAGTTGGACAGGTAGAGCATGTCGTAGCGTTTGTCCGGCGAGGTCAAGTGCACAACCATGGTCAGGTCGGGCGAAGCCTTGTCCACGGTGATACCGATGCGCGTCACTTCCTCGGGAAGTTTTGGCTCGGTCCGCGTCACACGGTTCTGCACCTGCACCTGTGCGTTGTCCAGGTCAGTGCCCAGCGCAAAGGTGATGGTCAGGGTGATCTTGCCGTCAGCGGTGGACTGCGAGGACATGTACAGCATGTTCTCGACACCGGTGATGGCTTGCTCCAGTGGAGCGGCCACGGTTTCACCGATGACTTTTGGGTTGGCACCCGGGAAGTTGGCACGAACCACAACGGTCGGCGGTACCACTTCCGGGTATTCGCTGATCGGCAGCTGGAACAGCGAGATGGCGCCGGCGATCAGGATCAGCAGCGAAAGCACCGCTGCAAAGATCGGCCGTGAAATGAAGAATTGGGAAAAATTCATCGTAAAAATCCCTTAACCGCGTGGGGTCGTGGCAGCCAGTTTCACAGCCGTACCCGGCGCAACCCTGGCAGGCGCGACTTGGGGCAGGTTGCTGGCTTCCAGCGCTTGGCGTTGTTGTGCGAGTGCCGCGAGGGTTTGTTCGCTGGCCATCGGAATCACTTCAGGGCTGACCGGTGAGCCAGGGCGCACCCGTTGCAGGCCCTTGACGATGATGGTGTCGTCCTTGTTCAGGCCATTGCGCACAATGCGCAGACCTTCGATCTTCGGACCCAGCTCCACCGCGCGGTAGGCGGTCTTGTTGTCGGCATCCATCACCAGCACGAACTTCTTGCCCAGGTCGGTGCCGACCGCTTCGTCATTGATCAGCATGGCGCTGTAAGTGCCGCTGCCCACCAGTTTCAGGCGTGCATACAGGCCCGGGGTGTAGCTGCCATCGCTGTTGTCGAACACGGCGCGCCCACGAATGGTGCCGGTCTTCGGGTTGACCTGGTTGTCGACGAAGTTCATCACGCCCTGGTGCGGGTTGCCGTCCTCGTTGGACAGGCCCATGTAGACCGGGGTGGTGGCGCCGCGCTTGCCCTGGCGAGCGAGCTCGGTGTACTTGAGGAACACACGCTCGTCCGCGTCGAAGTAGGCGTACACCTTGTCAGTAGAGACCACGCTGGTCAGCGGGGTGGTGTCGGCAGTCACCAGGTTGCCGGCGGTGATTTCCGCACGGCTGACGCGGCCGCTGATTGGAGCAGTCACACGAGTAAAGCTCAGGTTCAGCCTGGCCAGATCCAGCTGCGCTTGCAGGGCGCCGACCGCGGCGCGGGCTTCCTGGGCGGCGCTGGTCCGCGAGTCGGCCAGTTCGGCGGAAATCGCGTTGCTGGTGCGCAGGCGCTCACCGCGCTGGGCTTCGTTTTCGCTGCGGGTGGCATTGGCGCGCGATTGTGCAACCAGTGCTTCGAGGCGGCGGACCTCAGCCTGGAACGGACGCGGGTCGATCTGGAACAGCAGGTCGCCTTTCTTGACCAGGGCGCCTTCCGTGAACGCCACTTCATCGATCTGGCCGGAGACCCGTGGACGAATCTCGACGGTTTCCGGCGCTTCGAGACGGCCGGTGAACTCGTCCCATTCGTTGACCGGCTGTTCCAGCACCTTGGCCACGCTGACCTTGGCCGCTGGCATGCTGGCGGCGGTTTCCGGGGCCTTGCCGCAAGCGCTGATCACCACTACGGCCAACAAGGCCAACGGGAAGCGCAAATGTTTGAGTGACTGTTCCATGGATGCATCCGCCAATGTGTTGAGATTGGCGAATGATGCGCGGCGGGTTTGTATCTCACGAATCGAATGGGGCGAAGGTAACTATCATCCGGAATGATATAAGACCCAAGCCAGCCCTCTAGCCTGCGCCTTGTGTTCGGTCGTCATCAACTGGATTGATGACAATTGTGTGTTGCATTGGATGCAATAGTCGGATCTGGAACCGTGTCGCGGCCATCGCGAGCAAGCTCGCTCCCACATTGGATCTTCGTCGTTCCCAAATCCCTGTGGGAGCGAGCCTGCTCGCGATAGGGCCAGAAGCCCTCATGCAAAATCAGGATCAGGCCAGACTGTCCGGATCCCCAAAAAACATCTGAATCCGCGACCGCAACCAGCGCTCCCCCGGATCATTATCCTGGGACCCGCGCCACGCCATGTGCAACTCGAAGCTGCGCACCGGCAACGGCGGATCTTCGGCCCGCACGCCGCCAGCGGCAGTCAGTGCATCGGCTGTGTAGTCCGGCACCGTCGCCACGATGTCGGTTCCGGCGAGCAGGGTGCTCAACCCGTTGAACTGGGGAACGGCGAGCACCACATGCCGTTTGCGCCCGAGCTTTTCCAGCTCTTCATCGATGAAGCCGCTGAGGTCGCCAGCGAACGACACCAGTGCATGGGGGCGAGCGCAGTAATCATCCAGGCTCAACGGCCCCGGCACGGTGTCGGCGCGCAACAGCTTCGGTTGGCTGCGGCGCAGTACCTTGCGTTTGGCGTTGGCCGGCAGGTCGGTGGTGTAACTGACACCGATGGATATCTCACCGGATGCCAGCAACCCCGGCATCAGGATGTAGTTGACCCGACGTACCACCAGCACAATCCCCGGCGATTCGGCACGCAGGCGCTTGAGCAGCATTGGCAGCAAGGCGAACTCGACGTCGTCCGAAAGGCCGATGCGGAACACGGCGGTACTTGTGGCAGGATCGAACTCGGCCGCACGGCTGACGGCGGTGGAAATCGAATCCAGTGCCGGGGAGAGCAGGGCGAAGATCTCGACCGCCCTGGCGGACGGCTCCATGCTGCGGCCGGTACGCACAAACAAAGGATCATCGAACAGGCCGCGCAGGCGCGAGAGCGCCGCACTGATGGCTGGCTGGCCGAGGAACAGTTTCTCCGCAGCACGGGTCACGCTGCGTTCGTGCATCAATGTTTCGAAAACGATCAACAGGTTCAGGTCGACACGACGCAGGTCATTACGATTCATCTGGAGTCCTGGCAGAGTCAGCAAGCTTGACGTGGGCGGCCATATGAGAACAATGGCCAGCAGGAATATTACGGGGAAAGACTGGTACTCTGCACCGGGTAATTCAGTTTTTCCTACATAGGCTGCTTCGGTTTCTTACGACATTTGACGATGTTGCCGCCGCTGCGGAATCAATGACAGGCATGTCGACTATTAATAGCCACAGATAGTGTTGGGTTGAAAGCCCGGCTAGAGTTCATGGCATTAGAGGTTTATTTGGCGAGGTTTGCGATGTCCCGCACGATACGTTTTCACAAGTTTGGTCCAGCCGAGGTGCTCAAATGCGAAGAGCATGCGACGGCTCTGCCTGCACCGGGCGAAGTGCAGGTGCGCGTCGAGGCGATCGGCATCAGTTGGTATGACACTCTCTGGCGTCAGAACCTGGCCCCGTCCCATGCCCGACTGCCTTCAGGCCTTGGCCAGGAGATGGCCGGTATCGTCACCGCTGTCGGTGATGGCGTCGATGACCTGGAGGTCGGTGACAAGGTCGCCAGCTTTCCGGCCCAAAGCCCGAACGACTATCCGGTCTACGGCGAGCAGATCGTTCTGCCGCGCTCGGCAGTCACCCGTTATCCGGATGTGCTTACCCCGATTGAAGCGAGCGTGCACTACACGCCGTTGTTGATCGCCTATTTCGCTTATGCCGATCTGGCACGGGTCAAGCCCGGGCAATTTGTGCTGGTGACTGACGCGAGTCATTGCGCCGGACCTTCGTTCGTACAACTGGGCAAGGCCTTGGGTGTTCGAGTGATCGCCGCGACCAAGACCGAGGAGGAACGTGAATACCTGCTGTCGCTGGGTGCCGAGAAAGTGATCGTCACCGAGGAAGAAGATCTGCTGATGCGGATCAACAAAATCACCGATAACCGTGGCGTAGATGTGGTGTTCGATGGTTTGGGCGGTCCGCAGATGTCGTTGCTGGGCGATGTGCTGGCGCCTCGCGGCAGCCTGGTGCTGTACGGCCTGCAAGGTGGCAACCAGACACCTTTCCCGGCCTGCGCAGCGTTCCAGAAGAACATTCAGTTCTTCGTGCACTGCATCGGCAACTTCACGGGCAAGCCGGAACTGGGCATCACCCAGGACCAGGCCGCACTGCAACGTGCCTTGCGCGATATCAATCAGCTGACCGCCGACCGCGTTCTGCTGCCGCTCAAGACTCGGGTCTTCCCGTTTGCCGAGTTTGTCGAAGCACACCGCTACATGGACGAATGCCCGTGTCGCGAACGGGTCGCGCTGCAGGTCGAGCCGGCGTAGCACTTACAGTCCTCCCAAGAGTCCGTGCCCACACGGACTCTTTCGTTTGAGCCCCCCGAAAGCCGTCGATCAGCAGGCCGGTCCAGCAACTGAACTGGTTTTTGCCCGTAATCTGTAGCTTCTAATCAGCCACTAAGCCCTGATAATTGAATGATTACTTTCATCTCAAGGAATGAGTCATGGCCGGGTGTCAGGCTGAAACTTTTCAATGTGCGCCATCGGTGCAAATCTCCAAATTAGTTGGCCGTTGGCTAGTTGCCAAAAAGACAGCTGCAACTTCCTTCCTTGTTTCTTGTATTAAGTGTCTGTGGGACTTTGTCGGATATTTCCTAGGACTCCGATTTCAAATCAGCAAACCCTTGCCAGTAGGGCGTTCCAGCCCCACCTTTGTCGTTAAGTCGAGGGGGTGCTGCGATCGTTTCAAATGATTTCAAGAAAATTCAAGTGTTAGCATTTGGCAATAAAGTCCATGACTCCATTCGCGCCGACAGTCCAACGGGATTTGCTGTCTGCACGATATTGAACTTACGAGTATCAGGTAAATAAAGATGACCAGCATCCATGACCAAGCGATGAACTATGTCTATCAACAAGTGCTGCAGCGATTGCTGGGTTTTTTCTCCCGTGCCGAACGCACTGCATTGCAATTGTTGATTCAGCGCCTGGCAGTAGCGGCCGGGGGCATGGAGCACATTGGCGATTACAAGGTGTTGGCGATCCAGTCCGGGGCCCGTGACAACTGCTACACCCTGGCTTTGTTGCGTGCTGCACAGCTGACCATTGCCACGCGGACGCCGACGACATTCCAGTTGCGCATCGCCTCGTTACGGTTGAACGGTACAAGCGGCGCGGCCGTGGAAAACATGCACAGGACCAACAGCGCATTGTTTGTCTATGACGATCCCCGGGTCGAGGTACTGATGGTCGATGATCGGGAAGTCTTGCCGTTCAACCACCTGACGCCGATCTCCGACGCCGGCCGCGAGTCCAGCCGCCTGAACCTGCTGCTGATCGGCCATCGCCGGGAGTGGCGCGGCGGGTTCGACCTTTGGGATGACGGTTATCTGGCCACGGGAGAGTTCTACGGACAAATCGCTCGCTGGGACGGCGGTGTCGACGCCTTGCTCATCAGTGACACGCCGCGTCAGCAAACGCAGTTCATCGACGGCTTGAGGCGCGCCGCCACCAAGGCAGGGCTCAAGCCTTCGCCTGCGGGCGAGCCGGGTTATGCGGGGTTGTTTGCATTGCTCGATGAACTGGGCAGCGACTGTTATCACGGGTTCTACGCCGATTACGGCCAGGCCCGGTGGCGTCCGCAAGAGCGCTTCGAAACCTGCCGTCGTACGGCCTGCATCGACATTCACGACCTGCTGGTCAGCAACCTGGAAGAGCGCTGGCCATTGTTGACGGAATTTCTCGGCTTCCAGCCTGACGAACTGTCCGCGCAGATCAGCGACAACGAATTCGTCAGCCCGTCGATCACGGCGCACGTCCGAGGGTTGCATGCGTGCTTTGTACAGAATCGCAATTACGAATCCGGTGTTGCGCAATACCTGCAACGTGCCTTGGTGATGATGCGCCGCAAGCACTTGCCCGAGCGATTGTGCGAGCAGGCCATCGAGGTCTTCGGCAATCCGGCGACACTGGTCGAACTGCGCGCCCGAGCGGCGGCCGAGGCACAAAAGAATCTGGGCCTGAGCGAAGCACAACTGGTGTGCCTGCTGTTTGCGCCCTTTACCGAAAAAGGTGCGGGGCTCGAGCGTTTTCTGCGTCAGTGCCATCCGGGCATGCTGGTGGCCATGCCCGAGTTGCACAAGGCCATGCAGGGGCATCCGGTCGCCGAGCAGATCATGCAATGGATGATTGATGTCAGCGGATTGCCCGTCAGCCTGATTGGCCAGCTTTACCGCATGGAGCGGACGCCCGCAGACGCTGGCGAGGCGGCTGAAGCAGTCATCCCAAGGGCCGTGTCGCAAGATGCGCTGGGCGATCCTGATGCTGACAGCACGTTGGTGGATGAATGGTCAGCGGGTCACTGAACGTGGGCGGATTTTCAGTCAATGCAAATGGCCTTCGCCGATGAAAGGTCCACGAGAAACGGATTTCGCCTATCAAGCGGTTTATCGATACCTGGTCAGCCTGATCAACGAGTCTGAAGGGGATTCGCGCATCCGCCTGCCTTCGCTGCGGCACCTGGCTGAGCGTCTGAATGTGTCGATCTCGACCATTCAGTACGCCTATTCGCTGCTGGAGAAAGAAGGGCGGGTCTATTCGGTGGCCAAGTCCGGTTACTACGCATTGCCAGTGTCCGCAATCAACCTGCAGGACAGCGGCAGCGACTTGCTGGAAGCGGTCTACGTCAATGCCAGGCGCCCGGGGATGCTGGTCATGAGCGCCGATGAACCGGCGTTATTGCAGCCACTGGACAGCCCGTTGTTGCTGCTGGAGCGGGAGTTGCTGCGCCAGTATCCCCGCCAGCCGCAGTCGCCTTCGCAACCCTGCGGCGAACTCGAACTGCGTGCCGCCCTGGCAGCACGCTACACCACGTCTCCCATGCGTTACTGGCACGCCGATGATGTCTACATCGGCGCCGACCTGCGCGGTGTACTGGAAATCCTGATCGCCGTGCTGGGCTTGAAAGACGCCACGGTGGTGGTCGAATCGCCGTGCGACTGGACGATCCTGCGTTTGTTTCAAGCCGCCTGCGTGCGGGTGATCGAGTTGCCCGTGCAAGCCGATGCCTGTCTGGATCCGGAACGTCTTGAAATGCTGCTCGATACCGAACCGGTAAGGCTGGTGATGCTGTCATCGGCCCTGAACATGCCCCGTGGCAGCCTGGCGCCTGACCACAACAGACAGGCCATTGCCCGGCTGTTGGCCGCGCATGACAGTTGGGTGCTGGAAAACGACTGTTATGGCGAACTCGGATTCGACCTGGGCACCCTGCGTTTTCGAGACTTGCTGGACCCTGAACGGCTGATGGTGTTTTCCACGTTCGAGAAAATCATCGGACCTGAAGCGCCTTACGGTTTTCTGCTTTCAAGGCATTTGAGCGCGCAGTTGCAACGGCACTTTCTGCTGCGGTCCTTCCGACTCTCGCCGATACGCCAGAAAGCCATTGCCCGTTTGTATAGCAGCGGTCGCATTGACCAACACCTGCTGGTGCTGCGGCGGCTGCTCAATGACCGCAAGAATCAAATGACCCTGTTGTTGCAGGAGCGATTGGGTGATGCCTTGCATTTCGTCGAGCCGCACGGTGGTGCAACGATCTGGATGCGCTCGTTGCGTCGGGTCAATGTCCGTCGTGTGTTCCAGCGTCTTCTGGCGCATCAGGTGGTCATCGCGCCGGGCGAGTTGTTCAGCCTCCACGGTCTGCACGGACAACATCTGCGCCTGAGCCATACCTTCGGTGGCGATCACAATCTGGCGGCCGCGCTGGGATTGCTGGGGGATGCGCTGCGCCTGGAATCAATCGAGTGAGTGAGACAAAAAATAACAACTTCCACTGTGCTGGATCGATCCCATCGCCTTGCGGTCAAACTGCCAGTAAACTGCGACCCAATTCCTGAACCACTCTATTCCAGAGGTTTTGCATGACACTCAGTCCTTTTGCGGGTAAACCGGCACCGGCACAATTGTTGGTCGACATCCCGCGACTGGTAACGGCCTATTACACCGGTCAGCCTGATGCCGCGATTTCGACCCAGCGCGTTGCCTTCGGCACGTCGGGGCACCGCGGCAGCTCGTTCGACTTGAGTTTCAATGAATGGCACGTTCTGGCGATCAGCCAGGCGATCTGCCTGTACCGCGAAGCTCAAGGCATCGATGGCCCGCTGTTTGTCGGTATCGACACCCACGCGCTGTCCACGCCGGCCGGCGCCAGTGCCCTCGAGGTACTGGCAGCCAACGGCGTGACCGTGATGATCGCCGAAGGTGACGAGTACACGCCGACACCGGCCATTTCCCATGCGATTCTCTGCTACAACCGTGGACGCACCACTGGCCTGGCGGACGGCATTGTCATCACGCCGTCCCACAACCCGCCGCAAAGCGGTGGCTACAAGTACAACCCAACCAACGGTGGCCCGGCCGATACCCACATCACCAAGTGGATCGAAGCCAAGGCCAACGAACTGCTGGCCAACAAGCTCGCCGGCGTCAAGCGCATCAGCTACGAGCAGGCACTGAAGGTCAGCACTACCCATCGTCACGATTACCTCAACACCTATGTCGCCGACCTGATCAACGTGATCGACTTCGACGTCATCCGCGATGCCAAGCTGCGCCTGGGTGTCGATCCACTGGGTGGAGCAGGGGTGCGCTACTGGTCGGCGATTGCCGAGCATTACCGCCTGGACCTGGACGTGGTGAACAAAGAGGTCGACCCGACCTTCCGCTTCATGACCGTCGACTGGGACGGCCAGATCCGCATGGACCCATCGTCCAGCCACGCCATGCAAGGCCTGATCGGCCTGAAAGAGCGCTTCGACGTGGCGTTTGCCTGCGATCCGGACCACGACCGCCATGGCATCGTCACGCCGTCCGGTGGCTTGCTGGCACCGAACAACTACCTCGCCGTTGCCATCGACTACCTGTTCCGGAATCGTCCGCAATGGCGCGCCGATGCCGCCGTGGGTAAAACCGTGGTCAGCAGCGGCTTGATCGATCGCGTGGCCAAGCGCCTGGATCGTCGCCTGTACGAAGTGCCGGTGGGTTTCAAATGGTTTGCCGACGGCCTGTTCGATGGCTCCCTGGGTTTCGGCGGCGAAGAAAGCGCCGGTGCCTCGTTCCTGCGCAAGGACGGCGGGGTCTGGAGCACCGACAAGGACGGTTTGATTCCGGCCCTGCTGGCCGCCGAGATGACGGCCCGGACTGGTCGCGACCCGAGTCAGGCGTATCGCGCCTTGACCGATGAACTGGGTGAGCCGTTCTCGGTACGGGTCGACGCCAAGGCCAATCCGGAGCAGAAAGCGCTGCTGAGCAAGCTGTCGCCGCAACAGGTCACCTCGACTCAACTGGCCGGCGAGCCGATCCAGAGCATCCTCAGCCACGCACCGGGCAATGACCAGGCCATTGGCGGTCTCAAGGTCATGACCGAGAACGGCTGGTTTGCGGCGCGTCCTTCGGGCACGGAAGACATCTACAAGATCTACGCCGAAAGCTTTGTCAGCGACGACCACCTCAAGCAACTGGTGGCCGAGGCGCAAACGCTGGTGGATGGTGCCATTTCCGCGAAATAAACCCACGACCCTGTGGGAGCGAGCTTGCTCGCGATGGCGGCAGGTCAGTCGACATACTTGTTGAATGTCAGACCGCTATCGCGAGCAAGCTCGCTCCCACAGGAGGTCGTTGCAGCCACAAAAAAAGGGGCGACCAATCACGGTCGCCCCTTTTTTGTGCCGCCCGGTAATTACCTAATCAAGCCAGGTCCACCAGAACAATCTCGCTGTCCTCGATGGCCGTCACCCGCAGCACCTGCTCATCGGCAACGGCTACACCGTCTCGAGCTTGTGCACGCAAGCCATTGACCTCAATGACCCCCGTGGCCGGTACCAGGTAGGCGCGACGCCCGTTGTCCAGGTGATACTCGGCGGATTCGCCGGCCTTGAGGTTCGCGGCCACCAGCCGGGCATCGGCGCGGATGCGCAGGCTCTGATCGTCACCTTCCTTGCCGCTGGCCAGGGTGACAAAACCTTCGCGGTTACCTTTCGGGAACGGCTTGGCGCCCCAGGACGGCGCCAGGCCGGACTCGTTCGGGATGATCCAGATCTGGAAAATCCTGGTCGGCGTCGCTTCCAGGTTGTACTCGCTGTGGGCAATCCCGGTGCCGGCGCTCATGACCTGGACGTCACCCGCTTCGGTACGACCCTTGTTGCCAAGGTTGTCCTGGTGGGTAATGGCGCCTTCGCGGACATAGGTGATGATTTCCATGTCGCGGTGCGGGTGTTGCGGGAAACCGGTGCCGGGCGCGATCACGTCATCATTCCAGACCCGCAGGTTGCCCCAGTTCATACGCTTGGGATCGTAGTATTCGGCGAACGAAAAATGATGGTGGGCATCCAACCAGCCGTGGTGAGCACCGCCGAGCGAGTTGAAAGGTCTGAGTTCAAGCATGATCGTCTCCAGAAAAGGTTCGTCATGGGGCCAGGTGCCTGAGCCACGAAGCGAGACCGGTGAGTGATGACGGCCATCATCCAACAGGCAACAATCGATAAAAAGCGTAAAAAATGCAGCATTCCTATCGAATGGATTGATATGAAATAACCTCGAAAGTTTCTCATCCAACCTTCACTTCATCGCATAAGCCAATGAGTCATAAGCAATTCACTAGAACTCAACGGCAAATGCAGACACCATAGCGCTCAACAGCCTCACACCCTGGAGTCAGTCCGCGTGCCGCAACACACCCCCGATCTCCCGCCTGAACTTCGCCCACTGGCCGAGATGCCGCTGATCAAGCGATTGCTCGCCCGATTCTTCGGTTACAGCCTGACCCGCCTGCACGCACAGCATCGGGCGTCGTGGTTGCATGGCCAGGCCGACGGTTTTCGCAGCGGTCACAGTGCCGGGGTCGATTACGGCTACAGGGAAGGCAAGCTCGAAGGTCTGGAGGAGGGTCGACAGGTCCTGCTGATCCGCGACTCGCGCAGCACTGAACACCGACCGCCGAATGTCGACGACCTGTTGTTCGACGACTGGCGCCTGCCGTTGAGCGCCGAGCTGAAGAAGCGCATGAAGGCCGATGTCGCCCGCTTGTTGCCGGCCCATGCTCAACCCAGCGCCGCACAGTGGAAAATGATCTTCAGCGACACCCCGTCCACTTCGGTGATCGCGGGTGCCGGTGCAGGCAAATCGACCACGCTGGTGCTGCGTATCCTGCTGCTGACCCATTACCTGGGCTTCGAGCTGAGTTCGATGACGGTGGTGACTTTCACCCGCGAGTCACGCAAGGACTTCATCAACAAGCTGATCGAACTGTTTGCGCTCTGGGGCCGCGGGATCAGTTTCAAGGAGGCGCGGGACCTGGTGCGCACCTTTCACTCGCGGATCCTGCCGATGGTGCGCAGCCTTCCGGGTTTCGAACGTTTACAGGCTTTCGAGAACCTCAGCCTGCGGGCTGCACAGGGGGACGAGGAGGTCGACAGCAATCCGTTCGATCTGCGCATCAACGACGCCCAACGCCAACAGCTCAACGCCTGCTATCACCGTCTGCACCGTGACGATGAGCGTTTTCGCGAGTTGATCAAGCCATTGTCCCGGCATGCGCTGCAACTCAAGGAGCTGGAGCGCGATCACCCGGATGTGCAAAAACGCATGGGCGTTACAGAGCTTGCGGCCAAACGCGATGAGGAGCTGTGCGACGCCATCGAGGACCTGTGGTTTCGCGCCGGTGCCTGGCCCATCAAGGGCATCGAACCGAATCGCCAGTCGTTCGATATCAACGGTTCGACATTCCATTGTCACGGCTACATCCCGTCGCTGGATGCCTGGGTGGTGCTGGGGTTCGATCCTCGGGAGAACCCGCAGGTCACGCGACCAAACGCCAAGCTGTCGGTGCGCGCGGAGTGGGCAGTAAAGCGCACCCTGTTTCAAGCTTTCTGTCGTAAGCCATTGATATGGCTAGATAGTTATGAATCATCAAAGCGTGTTTTGGCCTCGCTCGCCGGCGATGCCAGTGCCGGGCCGGGCTTCGATTACAAGGTCAAGGGCGAGCTCGCTTCAGCGCCACTGCTCGATTGTTTTGTCGCCGCCGCCGGGTTCATCGAAAACCTCGGGCTGGACGTGCCGGGCGCCGTGGCCCGGATGAGTTTCGCCAAGGACGATCCCGACCGGTTCTTCTTCGAAGCCTTGAGTCTGTACTGGCGGGCGCTGGAAGATCATTTGCTGGATCAGAAGCCGCCGATCATGACCTACAACCGAATGTTCGCCCTGTTCAGCGAACATTCGCCGGAGAACCTCAAACTGCTCGGCGATGAGCTGCTGCGGCCGTTGTCACACCTGATGATCGACGAATTCCAGGATGTCTCGCCGCAGATCGTCTCCTGGATCAGGGCCAGCCTGGCAGAGATCCGCAGTCGCGGGCCGGCCATGCACGTCGGGCGCGCAGCCCAGCGTTCCTCGTTGCTCTGTGTGGGCGATGACTGGCAGTCCATCTATGGTTGGCGCGGCAGTTCGCCGACCTACTTCATGGAGTTCAACAAGGAGTTCCCGTCGCCGAGCACCACCAAGGTCATGCTCAGCGACAACTACCGCAGCCACCAGCACATCATCGATGCCGCCGAGCACATCGTGCGCGCAGCACCGGCGATTGCCGGGAAGAAAGCCAAGGCCAGCGGTGAACCCAAGGCATTGCTGCCGGTGAACGTCCTTGATCGTGATGACCAGGGCATGGCCCAACGCCTGATGGAGCATTACAGAAAGGGCGATTCGATCTTGATGCTTTATCGAAAAGGCAGCGATAAGTCATTGATAGAAGAGCATATTCAATCGGTACTTAATGTTGATTCCAGCTTGCCGTATGAGGCTCGCAGGCTCAAGCAGTTGACGTATCACAGCGCCAAGGGCCTCCAGGCCGACGCGGTGTTTTTGCTGGGCGACTGCCAGCACCTCACCAGCTCGCCCTACAAGAATCAGGTGTACCGGATGGCGGGCCTGGGCAAGGCCGGTGACAGCGAACCCTACGACAACGCCCAGAAGGACGAGATCCTGCGGCTGGCCTACGTGGGTATTACCCGCGCTGTCAGCCATTGCTACTGGTACGTCGACGCACAAGACACCCAGGCCGCGAACATGCCCAAGGCCTCCGACCGGATCGGCAGGGGCAAAGCGTTTTTTGTCGACCATCGTAAAAGCCAAATCACCGCCTGACCTTGTAGGAGCGAGCCCGCTCGCGATGGTCGTTAACGATAACGCGTATTTACTGGCTAAACGCGGCGCTCTTGAGTCCATCGCGAGCAAGCTCGCTCCTACAGGTACAGGTACAGGTACAGGTACAGGGAAGCGTTCAACAAAAAGCCCACATAAAGTGGGCCTTTTAACAACTGAGCCTTCAGGCGTAACTCTTGAAGGCCTCCGGTGGGATGAAGGCTTCAAGCTCGTCCTCCACCGCTTCGATTATTCGTTCTACATCCGCAGCATTCATGACGGTGGCGCACGGAATACCGGCAATGGCGATCATGGTCTCGCCAGTGGCACGATCAAAAAGACGGGCAATCATACTGCCCGGCGCGTCCATGCTCGCCTCGAAACCCATGGGATGAAAATGCCAGCGCATCAGCTGGCAGGCGTTTGGAAACGTAACCTTACTGAACCCTTTATTCATGTGTTGCCCGCCTTCATTATCGAGCGCGTCCGTTAGCTCATGGTAGGAGGGAAGAACCTTCATTGGTTCAACCAGTGACAGTTTTTAAAAGTAGCATCCGGATGTGAAAACAATGTGGAGTTTTCAGGTCGTTTGGCGATTGCCGGCACTTTTTTTGATTCAGGTCACGCTTATCGGCCATTTGCGGGCACAAGCCATCATCGGTTTAGTCGTTGAAGACAAAACGGAAGTTGGGCAAGCTCGGTCTTTTCCCGTCGAGATGTTCAATGCACGCCGATGATCATGATGGCCCGCTGCAAACCCAGGCCACGGGCGAGACGGTCATGCGCTATCACTTGCGCTGGAAGCACCGGGATCTGGACGGCGTCATGGCGCTTTATCACCCTGAAGTCCAGTACAACGACTTTTTCCAGAACCGGGTCATGGGCCTGGCCGAATTGCGCGAATATGTGCGCAGCAGCATGCCCCGGGATCCGGATGAAGCGCTGGAGCACTCCGACCGCATTCGACTGGACGGCAACACTGCGTTCATTCAGTACCGCATCACCTTGCGCGGTGGTGAAGGGTTGGTGTCGTTCCGCGCCAGCGAAGCGATCACCGTCAAGGACGGGCTGATCTGGCGGGTCAATGAATATGCTTCATTGGTGCATGAACAACCCGGCAGCAAAACGTCCGGCAATCAGCGCCCGGCGGTCAGCCGGCTCGGCCTGTCGCCTCGCCAGTTGAGCTTCATGGCCGATGACCTGCAGCAGTATTTCCAGCGCCAACAGCCTTATCTGGACCCGGAGCTCGATCTGCAACGAGTGGCGAAGGAGTGTGGCTACAGCCGCAACCAGATTTCCTACCTGTTGAATCAGGTGCTGGGCCAGAGCTTCTACCGCTACGTCAACCAGGCGCGCCTGCAACATTTGCTTGCGGCGCTGGATACCGCCATGCCGCCAGTGCGCATCGACGAACTGGCCTTCGCCGCCGGATTCAATTCGCTGTCGGCGTTCTACAGCTGTTTCCGCCAGCACACCGGCCAGTCCCCCAAGGCCTACGTCAAACAAATTTCTTTGCGTGCACGCGCGCAAGACAACGCCTGAGCCCACGCACTAGGATCGACGCCATCGAAGTTTGAGTGGCGGAGTCTTGCATGCCGGCGTGGCGCACTATCAGTTTGTGGATGGACCAGCTCGACGAGCCGCTATTGGCGCGTCCGGCGCTGGAGCGGGACCTGGATGTCGACGTGGCGATCATCGGCGCGGGTTATACCGGACTCTGGACCGCGTACTACCTCAAGCGGCACAAACCTGACCTGAACATCGCCATCGTCGAAGCGCAAACCGCCGGTTTCGGCGCGTCGGGGCGCAATGGTGGCTGGCTGATGGGGAATTTGCTGGGAGAAGACCGCCTGCTGGCCAAACTGTCGGCCGAAGCGCGCCGCGCCTCCTACGATTTGTTGCACAGCATTCCGGATGAAGTGGAAATTGTCCTCGAACGTGAGGGAATCGACTGCGATTACCGTAAAGGCGGGGTGCTGTATTGCGCCGCACGCTATCCGGAGCAGGAGGCCAGCCTGCGTCACTACCTGGACGATCTCCACCGCCAGGGCCTAAACGACAGCCACTATCGCTGGCTTACCCCGGAACAACTGGCGCAACAGATCCGCGTCGCCAAGCCCTACGGCGGTATCTACGCGCCGCACGTGGCGACCATTCACCCGGCCAGACTGGTACGGGGGCTGGCCCGGGCGGTGGAGCGCCTGGGCGTCAGAATCTACGAAAACAGCCCGGTCACCCATTGGCAGCCCGGCAGCCTACGCACGGCCAAAGCTTCGGTGCGCAGTCGCTGGGTGGTGCCGGCGGTAGAAGGCTACTCCGTGACGCTGCCGCCATTGGGGCGTTATCAGTTGCCGGTGCAGAGCCTGATCGTCGCGACCGAGCCCTTGTCGGCGGCCATCTGGGACGAAATCGGCCTGAGTCACGGCCAGGCATTCAGCGAGGCCAGTCGCCAGGTCACCTACGGTCAACGCACCGCTGACAACCGATTGATCTTTGGCGCCCGTGGCGGGTACCAGTTCGCTGGCAAGCTGCGCCACGACTTCGACCTGAGCGCTGACGAAATACACCTGCGGCGTTATCTGTTCGGCGAACTGTTCCCGCAGTTGAAGAACGTGCAGATCACCCATTCCTGGGGCGGCAACCTGGGCATGTCCCGGCATTTCCAGCCACACATGCTTTGCGACCGGACCAACGGCATTGCCCTGTCGGGCGGTTACGGCGGGGAGGGCGTTGGCGCCAGCAACCTGGGAGGCCGCACGCTGGCCGACCTGATCCTGGGGCGCGATACCGATCTGGTACGCCAACCGTGGGTCATCCCCCAACGCGGCCTCGACGCACTGCGGGCCTGGGAGCCGGAGCCGATCCGCTGGCTCGGCTACAACGCGATCATCCGCAGCTTTGTCCACGAGGACCAGACCCTGGCCAACCCGGCCACAGCGCCCTGGCGGCGCAGGCTGGCCAGCGGGGTGGCCGGTTTCATGGAAGGTTTCATGCACTAAACAGCGTCTCTACATCGACAGGTATCCCCATGAGCATCACGCAATTCAAGAACACCGCAACCCTGAAACTGGACGAATCCAATCCGGTCGCCGTGCCCCTGGGAACTCCCGTGGCCGTGGCTTCGACCACCAGCGTCGAACGCGACGACGGCGTCGAGACCGGTGTCTGGGAATGTACCCCCGGGCGCTGGCGGCGGCAGATCGTCGCCCAGGAATTCTGTCACTTCATACAGGGCCGCTGCACCTTCACCCCGGACGGCGGCGAGCCCCTGCACATAGAAGCCGGCGACGCACTGATGTTGCCGGCCAACAGCCTCGGCATCTGGGACATCCAGGAAACCGTGCGCAAGACCTACGTGCTGATTTTTTGAGTTTTCAATTCTTTGAAATTTGAAAGCTGATCCTTTGATTGCCTGCCAACAAAAAAAACCTACAGGAATCGACTCATGCTCCGAAAGACACTGACTCTGGCCCCGCTGATGCTGGTTGCATCCATCAGCCAGGCCGCCGAAACCGTCAAGATCTACAACTGGTCGGATTACATCGCGCCAGACACCACGAAAAACTTCCAGAAAGAAACCGGCATCGACGTCACCTATGACGTCTATGACAGCAACGAAACCCTCGATGGCAAGTTGATGACCGGCAAATCCGGCTACGACGTGGTGTTCCCGTCCAACCACTTCATGGCCCGGCAGATTGAAGGCGGCGCCCTGAAGAAACTCGACAAGAGTCAACTTGCGAACTGGAAGAACCTCAACCCTGTGTTGCTCAAGGCGTTGCAGACCAACGATCCGGGCAACGAACACGGCTTCCCGTACCTGTGGGGCAGCACCGGCATCGGCTACAACATTGCCAAGGTCAAGGCCGTGCTGGGGGACAACGTCCCGGTGGATTCCTGGGACCTGATCTTCAAGCCCGAGAACATGCAGAAGTTGCACAAGTGCGGCGTGGCCATCCTCGACAACGGCCCCGAACTGCTGCCGGCCGCGTTGAACTACCTCGGGTTGCCCCATCACAGCAAAAACCCGGAAGACTACAAGAAGGCCGAAGCCTTGCTGATGAAAGTGCGGCCGTATGTCAGCTATTTCCACTCGTCCAAATACACCAGCGACCTGGCCAACGGCGATATCTGCGTCGCGGTCGGTTTCTCGGGTGACATCCTGCAGGCGGAAAACCGCGCCAGGGAAGCCAACAACGGCATCGACATCGGCTACTCGATTCCCAAGGAAGGCGCAGCGATCTGGTTCGATATGGTTGCCATGCCGGCCGATGCCCCGGATGAAAAGGCCGGTTACGCCTTCATGAACTACCTGCTGCGCCCGGACGTCATGGCCGGCATCAGCAACCATGTGCATTACGCCAATGGCAATGAACAGGCCGACAGCCTGATCGAACCGGCCATCAAGAACGACACCAAGGTTTACCCAAGCCCGGAAATGATGGGCAAGCTGTTTGCCCTGGAAGCCATGCCGTTGAATATCGACCGGATTCGCACGCGGGTGTGGAACAAGATTCGCACCGGCAGTTGAAGACCTGGTCAGGCGATCGGGACAGGACGTCCCGATGCCATCGTCATCAGCCGACCGGCTCGGCTGCGCAACTCATCTGGCCTGAGCCGGGTATCTGGAAAAAAACGTCATCGTCGATTTGCCAGAAGCTGTAGCTGCCTTTGTAATCCTTGCCCGTGTACTGGGTTCCGGCATTGTTCGGCACCTGGTTCAACGTCACCGAGGTGTTGGCCCATTTCAGGAACACCACGCCCGGTTCGACCGTAAAGAAGGTCGCGGCAACCAATGCGTTAAACCCTGCGCAACGATAAGCCAACGGGCCTTCCGTGAGCCTGCTGGGGTCCTTGGTTCTGGCAATGGCCGAACCCTGGCGCAGTTGGAACGCACGCTCGGCATAACTTCGCACGATGCACGCCTTGTCTTGCGGCCCGCCACCACACTGGTTGCGGGACTCAATCCAGAACCGCTGATCAATCTCGACTTTATTCGGGCGCGGCACCGAATGGTCGTCGCTGAGAGCCAGGAGATAAAGGCGATTGAGTTCCAGATCCATGCGCGCCAGTTGAGCGTCGTGACAGATTAGCTTTTCGGCGGATGCCTGGGGGTTGGCGCAATCGAAACTGGTTTTGTACGTTGGCAAGGGCTTTGGCTTGGCCTTTGTGGCAGCGTCACACAGGCTCGCCGTCATGCACGCGCTGACGGCGAGCACAGAGGCAAGAAGTGGCATGACCATTTTCATTTCGGCGTCACCTGAGTCTTTGCGTGATGCCCGTATTGCAACGCATATGTCGAAGCGTTGCACAGTCATTCGGTCGCACGGGGTCTATCGAGTGTAAAGCAGTGCTCGAAACCTGCCACATCGTGCCAGGAGAAACGTCAGTCTTCCTCACGAATCGTCGCCACTTCATCGGCCCTGACTTTCACCATCGCTCCGGAAATGTCCTCAAACTCAAAGAACCCGTCCTTGGTCTTGGTCTTCGGCATGTCCTTGGTCAGGTATTGAGTGCCGTTCTGCAGCGTCACCACCGTTGGCGTCGAGCAACCGGCCAGCGCCAGCAGGGCCGCTGCAGCCAGGGGCAAGCCCAATGTCTTGATGTCCATAATCACCTCCCGTTCGTTTAAAGCAGCGCCAACAGCCCGAGGCTGTCACTGCACCTGTATGGCGGTTGGTGCCGCCAGGGAGCAGAAAGTTCTACTGCCCGGGAAAATTCCGTAACGCGCCGCCATTTATCCTTTTCCGATTGCGCCACGCGGGCTGGAACTGGTATCTGTATGCATAACCAGTATCTCTCGCCATGGCCCATTTTCCAGTGACCGCAAATCCCCTCGACGATCCGTTCTACTACTTGAACAACTTCATGCAAGTGCTTGATTGGCTTGAGCAGCGCTTTGCCGATGTGCTGAGCGTCGACGAGCAGCGTTTCATTCATGAGTTTAAGCGCTTACCCCGTGAGTCGCAGGCACTGCTGGTCAGAATGGTCATGCGCAAGGGTGTCCATTTCAGGGCGAGCAAACTGCACTATGACGAAATCGGCGATACCGGCTGCGCCGTCGGGCCGCTGTTAGCGCTCGGCTGGGTCGATGAGCGAATGCCGTTGGCGGTCGAAGCGCTGTTCGAGGTGCTGCTCAAGGGTGAAATCCTCCAGGCCTTTGGCCCGGTCATCGATCAACCCAAAGGCAGGAAAGCCGATTGGTTGCCGGCGCTGTGCGAGCAGTTTCCCCAGGTGCAAAGCTTCAACGACTGGTGTCCGACCCTGGACGAGCGCCTGTTCAGCCTGACCATCATGCAATTGTGCGATCGCCTGCGCCTGATGTTTTTCGGCAACCTGTATCAGGACTGGTCGGAGTTCGTATTGGCCGACCTCGGTATCTACACCTACGAAAAAGTCGAATTCTGTGCCGAGTCCCGTGGCTTGCGCAGCCGCGAAGACGTGGATGCCTGCGTCCTCCTGCACGCATACCAGCAACAATTCGAGGCCGGTGAAGCGCGGGAAGAGGTGGCCGAGCGGATCAAGGGCCTGGCGCTGGACAATCCGTGGTTGCAGCGCCGGCGCGGCAAGCTGCTGTTCCAGATGGCCCAGTACTGCGAACGCATCGCCGATTTCTCCATGGCCCTGAACCTGTACCGCGAATGCGCTTTTCCCGGCGCGCGTGCGCGGCTCATTCGCGTACTGGAACGCAGCGGCCAGTTTGAACAGGCGATGGACCTGGCCGTGCAGGCCGAACAGGCACCGCAAAGCGCCGCGGAACACCAACAGTTGCTCCGCGTCCTGCCACGTCTGCGGCGCAAGCTCGGCGGGCCGCCCATCAAGCGGGCAGCGCCTCGGGAAATGCAGCGCCTGGACCTGCAATTGCCCAGGACAGACCCGGCATTATCGGTGGAGTTCTATGTTCAGGCGCATCTGGCGCAAGATTCGGCGCCGGTGCACTACGTGGAAAACAGCCTGGTCAATTCATTGTTTGGCCTACTGTGTTGGCCAGCGATCTTCGCGCCTTTGCCGGGGGCGTTTTTTCACCCGTTCCAGCGCGGGCCGGTGGATTTGCTCAGCGAAGACTTCCATGTCCGCCGGGCCGAACTGTTTCAGGCTTGCCTGGCAGAACTCGACGACGGGCGCTACCGGCAGACCATCCGCGAACGTTATGCCGCCAAGTGGGGCGTGCAGTCGCCGTTCGTGTACTGGAGCGTGCTCAGCGAAGAGTTGCTGGAGCAAGCCCTCGATTGCCTCCCGGCCGAGCACCTCAAGCACTGGTTCAACCGCCTCTTGCTGGACATCAAGGCCAATCGCGCCGGCATGCCGGACCTGATCCAGTTCTGGCCGCAGCAAAAGACCTACCGCATGATCGAGGTCAAGGGCCCGGGCGATCGCCTGCAGGACAACCAGTTGCGCTGGCTGGAGTTCTGTCATGAGCACCAGATGCCCATCGCCGTGTGCTACGTGCAATGGGCGGAGCAGGGCGATTGAGCTACAGCATTGCGGTGCGGGCGCTGTGCGAGTTCACCGCCAAGACCGGCGACCTCGACCTGCGCTTCACACCGTCACCGACCGCGCTGGAAGGTATCGTCGGGCACCGTACGGTGGCCTCGCGGCGCAGCGAGGGTTACCAAAGCGAAATTGCCCTTGAGGGCCAGTATCAAACCTTGACGGTCAAGGGCAGGGCGGATGGCTATGACCCCGGGCAAAACTGCCTGGAGGAGGTCAAGACCTACCGCGGCGACTTGAGCAAACAACCGGCCAACCACCGCCAATTGCATTGGGCCCAGGCCAGGATCTACGGCTGGTTGATGTGTCGGAAACTGGACCTCTCGCGGATCAGTCTGGCACTGGTGTATTTCGACATCGTCAGTGAAAAGGAGACCCGCCTGGTCGAGTCTTTCGACGCCATCGAGCTGCAACAGTTCTTCGAACGGCATTGCGCGCGGTTCCTGCAATGGGCCGAACAGGAAGTCGCCCATCGAGAAGGGCGCAATCTGGCTGCGCAGGGCCTGGCCTTTCCCCATGCCGGTTTTCGACCGGGGCAGCGTCATCTGGCCGAGTCGGTGTTCAAGGCCGTCAGCACGGGGCGCTGCCTGATGGCCCAGGCGCCCACGGGAATCGGCAAGACCCTGGGCACTTTGTTCCCCATGCTCAAGGCGCTGGCGCCGCAGCAACTGGACAAGGTGTTCTTCCTTACGGCGAAAACCCCGGGACGGCAACTGGCCCTGGACGCCGCGCACGTGATGCTTGCCAGCGCCGATGCGCCGCCGTTACGGGTGCTGGAGATGATCGCCCGGGACAAGGCCTGCGAACATCCGGACAAAGCCTGCCACGGCGAGTCCTGCCCACTGGCCCGGGGGTTCTACGATCGCCTGCCCGCCGCACGGCAGGCGGCCAGTCAACTGAGCCTGCTGAACGAGAGCGCCTTGCGCGAGGTCGCCCTGGCGCACGATGTCTGCCCGTATTACCTGAGCCAGGAAATGGCGCGTTGGGCCGACGTGGTGGTTGCCGACTACAACTATTACTTCGATTTCAGCGCGTTGCTGTTCGGTCTGGCCCAGGCCAACAACTGGAAAGTCGCGGTGCTGGTCGACGAAGCCCACAACCTGGTGGAGCGCGGCCGCCAGATGTACAGCGCCAGCCTCGACCAGGCGACCTTCAACGGCGTGCGCAAAACCGCGCCCGAAGCGCTGAAAAAACCGATGCAACGGGTCAACCGCGAGTGGAATGCCCTGCATAACGCGCAAACCGGCGCCTATCAGGCCTATGACAAGGCGCCGGAAAAGCTCCTGCAGGCGCTGTCATCGTGCAGTGCCAACATCGGTGACTACCTCAACGATCACCCTCAAGGCCTGGACAGCGCACTGCAGGGATTTTACTTCGACATGCTGCACTTTTGCCGGGTCGCCGAACTGTTCGATGAGCAGTTCCTGTTCGACATCAGCAAGCGCGACCTCGAGCGCCAGCGCAACCTCTCGCAACTGTGCCTGCGCAATGTAGTCCCCGCCGGCTTCATCCGCCCGCGCCTGACCGCCGCGCGTAGCACGGTGCTGTTTTCCGCGACCCTCAGCCCCCGGCACTATTACGCCGATTTACTGGGAGCGCCGCAGGACACGGTGTGCATCGACGTCGAGTCGCCGTTTCACGCCGATCAACTGCAAGTGCACATCGTCGACCAGATCTCCACGCGGTTCGTACATCGCCAGTCCTCTCTCGAACCGATCGTGGACTTGATCGCCAGGCAGTTCTGCAAACGCCCCGGCAATTACCTGGCGTTTTTCAGCAGTTTCGATTACTTGCAGCAGGTGGCGCAGTTGCTGGCCGAGCGGCACCCGCGGATCAAACTGTGGTCGCAATCCCGTGGCATGGGCGAGGCACAACGCCAGGACTTTCTCGACAGGTTCACCGAAGACGGCGAGGGCGTCGGCTTTGCAGTGCTCGGCGGTGCGTTCGGCGAAGGCATCGATTTGCCCGGCGCACGGTTGATCGGTGCGTTCATCGCCACCCTGGGGCTGGCCCAACTGAACCCGGTCAACGAGCAGTTGAAACAGCGCATGGCTGCGATTTTCGGCGCTGGCTACGATTACACCTACCTGTTTCCCGGCGTACAGAAAGTGGTTCAGGCCGCTGGACGGGTCATCCGTACGCAACAGGATCAAGGGGTGGTGATGTTGATCGACGACCGTTTTGGCGAGCACAAGGTCAGGCAATTACTGCCGCGCTGGTGGTCGATTGCGCCAACGAATTCTCGCTCTGCTCCGTAGGAATCTTTACCTTTAAAAACAAATACATACCTTGATCAAAACAACGAATTGAACAATCAGCGCCAGCACGCTTTATTGGAAAGGCTAGATATCACAACCCAATTCTTTGATAAGGAAATCAAGGTATGTCAGAAGCACCGAAATACAACTATTCCTCAGACGACGTGATCAAGGCGTTCGACGAGATCTTCCCTGCGCTCTTCGTCGGCAAAACTGCTGAAGCCATCCCAAAGTTGCTGATCACCGCCGGAGTGGAGGGCTCGGGCAAGACTTACTTGTTGGAAAAAAGCTTGCTGCCATCCGGGAATTACGGGAACTACATTCGACTGTACCTGCCTGAATATCGAAAAAAACACCCGCATTACGCCGACATGATCAAGCTCGGCGTTTTGCACGCCTACGAACATACAGAAGCGTTTGCCAGGGAGCTCGGTGAGAAAATCTTCGCCAACGCGCTTTCTCAAAGATGCAACATCATCATGGAGTGCGCGTTCGATGACATCGGTTTTGCCGGATTGGCAAAATTTGTTCCCGGTTATCAACTCGAAGTCCATGTCGTGGGCTGCAATCACGCGTTCGCCCATCTGTCCAGCATCAAAAGAGCATTCTCCAGCCTGGAAAAGCAGGAGATGGAACGGTTTGTCAGCTATTCGAGACTCGAGTCGAGCATCAGTAACGCCCCTGCGGTTCTCGTTGCGTTCGAGTTCATCGCAAAGACAGTGAGTGGCTCGCAAATCTTCCTGTACGAGCGCGGCCTGGGCACGCTGAGCGAACGGGTACTGCGTGCTCACAGTACCTATACCCTGGACCCAAATGAGAATCTGAACGAAGTTTCAACGTTGCAGCCATATGCGTACAGCGCCTATGACACTATCCTCAGAAGGTCCGTCTATTCGATGGAGGAGCGTGACGAGATGGTCATGGAATGTCATCTGCAGCTGCTTAAAACCAGCAAATATGACAAACAGGTTCCCGGTTTCGTCTACAACGACCTTTACTCCTATATCACCAAATACGTGTATCGCTAAGCCGGGATTGCAGGCTATGAAGCAAACTGCCGGGGTCATGGCTTTCCAAATTGGCAGTTTGTCTCATACTCCAGAAAAACAATCATGACGCGAGAACTCAATGAGCGAGGATCCAAACAGGCCGAGTACCGTTGAGGACAATCGCTTTCGCCTGTTGATCGATGCAGTGATCGACTATGCGATCTACATGATTGATCCCGACGGCATCATTACCAGCTGGAACGCCGGCGCCAGGCGTTTCAAGGGCTACGAGGAGGCCGAGATCCTCGGTCAGCATTTCTCGCGCTTCTACACCGATGACGATCGCCGTGCCGGCTTGCCCCAGCGGGCACTGGACACGGCGATTCGTGAAGGGCGTTTCGAGGGCGAAGGCTGGCGGGTGCGCAAGGACGGCACACATTTCTGGTGCCATGTGGTCATTGATCCGATCTTCGACCCGTCGGGCACGTTGCTCGGTTTCGCCAAGATCACCCGGGACCTGACCGATCGCAAAATGGCCGAGGAAGTCCTCAAGCAAAGCGAGCAGCAGTTTCGCCTGCTGGTGCAGAGCGTTACCGACTATGCGATCTACATGCTTTCCCCGGACGGCCGGGTGAGCAACTGGAACCCCGGCGCCCAGCGCATCAAGGGTTACTTGCCGGAAGAGGTCATTGGCCAGCATTTTTCGATGTTCTACACCCCGGAGGATCGCGATGCCCGCGAGCCACAACGGACGCTGGATATCGCCGTTCGTGAAGGGCGCTTTGAAAACAAGGGCTGGAGGATGCGCAAGGATGGTACGCGGTTCCTCGCCCATGTCATCGTCGACCCGATCTGGGGCGACACCGGCACATTGCTCGGTTTTGCCAAGATCACCCGGGACATCACTGAAGTCACCCAGGCGCAGCAGGCGCTGGAGCAAACCCGTGAGGCCTTGTTCCAGGCGCAGAAAATGCAGGCCATCGGCCAGCTCAGCGGCGGGATCGCCCACGACTTCAACAACCTGCTGACGGTGATCCTCGGCAATCTGGAAATCGTGCGCAAACGGGTGACGGATGACCCCAAAATAACCCGCCTGATCGACAACGCCACCCAAGGTGCCTTGCGCGGTGTATCCCTGACCCAGCGCATGCTGGCGTTTGCCCGACGCCAGGAGCTCAAGTCGGTACCTGTGCGGATACCGGCGTTGGTGGAAGGCATTTCCGGGCTATTGCGCAGCTCCCTGGGGCCTTCGGTGAAAGTCGAAACTCGCTTTCCCGAGGATCTTGAACCGGTGATGGCGGACATCAATCAACTGGAACTTGCCGTACTGAACCTGGCGACCAACGCCCGCGACGCCATGCCCCACGGCGGGACCATCATCTTCAGTGCCAGGACCGAGGAGGTCACCGGCGGCGCCTCTTCCCTGGCTGCGGGGCGTTATGTCTGCCTGAACATTGCCGATACCGGCGAGGGCATGGATGAAACCACGCTGGCCTCGGCGATGGACCCCTTTTTTACCACCAAGGGCGTCGGTAAAGGTACGGGCCTGGGGTTATCGATGGTCCACGGTTTTATCGAGCAATTGGGTGGGCGCTTCATCCTCAAAAGCAACAAGGATCAGGGTACGACGGCCGAGTTGTGGTTGCCGGTTGCCACCCGGGGTTCGGTGGTTGAGCCTGTAGCGCAAACGCAGACCGTGGATGTGCCCCGCCTGTGCGTACTGGTGGTGGACGATGACAGTCTGGTGTTGACCAGCACCAGTCTGCTGCTCGAGGACCTCGGGCACCGGGTCATCAGTGCGCCTTCCGGAGCCAGGGCGCTGGAGCTGTTCGGCAGTGAACCGGGTATCGATCTGGTGATCACCGACATGGCCATGCCACAGATGAGTGGCGCGCAACTGGCCAACGCCATCAGGCTCATACGACCGAGCGTGCCGATCATCCTCGCCACCGGTTTTGCCGAACGTCTGGAAGGTATTGCCGCGCGTCTACCTCGTTTGTCGAAACCCTTTACCCAGCTCAACCTGGTGGAAGTCATTGCCTTGGCGATGAAGTGACGCGGCGGTTATGCCGTTCATAGCGGGCAAGCATCGGCTGGGTGCTGATGCCGTGGACCAGAATGCTCAGGGCGACCACCGAGAGCGTCAGGTCGGCACACACCGTTGCCACTGAAGGCAGCAGATCATGGTTCAAGGCATAGAAAAGGTAGTAGAAACTCCCGATGCCGCGAATTCCGAACCAGCCAATCAACCAGCGTTGCGGGCCATTGAGCAGCGACCCCCATGGCATCAGCCAGACCGTCAGCGGGCGAATCATCCCGAACAGCACCAACGCGACCAGCAACGCCCGCCAGTCCCAGTGCGCGATCAGCACAATACCGAGCAAGGTGACCAGAAAAACTTCCATGGCCCGTTCCACCAGGCTGCCGAACGACAGCATGTCGCCCATCATGATCCCGGCGGCGACTTGCGTGTCTTCCAGGTGTTCCACATTGCCGAGCACGGCCGCCTCGGGTTCGACATGCTGATGACCGACCACCGCTTGAACCAGGTGTTCGGCCGGAGTGTGGGCGTCACTGCTTGTCCTGACCTCGGCCCGGCGCAAGCCCAGGCCGGCGGCAAACACCGAGAGGAACCCGTAGCCGCCGATGGTTTCGGCCACGACGTAAGCCAGTGCGATCAAGGCCAGGGCAAGGTAGTCATTGGGGGAAAACGTGCTGTCGGCATTCTTGATGCGCATGAATAATGTCAGGTGACCAATACCGCGCCCCATCCAGTAACCGGTCAGCAGTCCGGCGGGCACGCCCCACAACAGGCGCTTGAAAAACCAGTCATCCAGACCGCTGCCAAAGCTGCCGTTTTGCTGCAAAAACAACAGTCCCAGAATCACGAACGGGAAAGCGATTCCGTCGTTCAGTCCTGCCTCGCCCGAGAGTCCGAACCGCACCGGATCATCATCCTTGGCGTCATTGACCTGAACCAGCGAGGCCAGGACCGGATCGGTCGGAGCCAGTATCGCCCCGATCAGCAGCGACGGCCCCCACGCCAGTCCGAAAGCGAAATGCAGCAGCAGGCAGACGCCGACAATGGTCAGCACCATCACCGGTCCCGCCAGGACGAACGCCACTCGCCATCGGCGATCACGAAGAGGAGGTCGCAGCTTGAGCCCGCAGACAAACAATGAAAACAGCACCGCGACTTCCGTCAGGTGCTCGATCCAGAACGCCGCCTCCTTGATATCCAGCCGGAGCATGCCCAGGCCCGCCGGCCCGATGGCGATGCCCAGGACCAGGCACACCGCCGAAGTGGTGACCGGCATCCAGCGCAGGTACGACGAAGTCAGTGCCAGGGTCAGCAACACCGCGCCCAACACCGCCACCCAGGCAACGAAACTCATGGCTCAGATCCCGAAACAACTGTCAGTGCAGGGCTATAGGCTGTTGAGCATTGAAGGGCTGCATCGGTTCAATTATTACCTGCAGGAGTGAGCCTGCTCGCGATAGCGCCGTGTCAGGCAACACATTGCCGACTGACAGGACGCCATCGCGAGCAGGCTCACGCCCACAAGGGGATAGGCTATGGCTAGAGGGACGGGTCAGGCCTTGAGATGGCGCAAACTGCGCTCCATCCGCGCAATGCCTTCTTCCAGCAGCGACCGTGGGCAGCCGAAGTTCAAGCGCACGAACTGTTTGCAGCCATTGCCGAAGTCCAGGCCGGCGCTCAAACCCACCTTGGCCTGTTCGAGGAAAAACTGCTGCGGGTCGTCCAGCCCCAGTGCCGTGCAGTCGAGCCACGCCAGGTAGGTGCTTTGCGGCAGGTTCATGGTGATGCCCGGCAGGCGGGTGTGTACGGCCTCGGCCAGGTAATCCCGGTTGCCTTGCAGGTAGACCTTCAGCTCGGCGAGCCATGGCGCGGCTTCGCTGTAGGCGACGCGGGTGGCTTCCATGCCCAGCGGATTGACGCTGTCGACCATGCCGCAACGGGCGTGGTTGACCTTCTCGCGCAGGTGGCGGTCCTGGATGATCATGAAGGAGGTCTTCAGGCCGGCGATGTTGTAGGCCTTGCTCGCCGACATCAAGGTGATGGTGCGCTGGGCGACCTTCGGGCTCAGGGTTGCCATCGGAATGTGCTGGCGGCCGTCGAAGCACAACTCGGCGTGGATCTCGTCGGAAATGATCCAGGCATCATGCTCAAGGCAAATGTCGGCAATGGCTTGCAGCTCTGTGCGGGGGAAGGCCTTGCCCAGCGGGTTATGCGGGTTGCTCAGCAGCAGTGCGCCACCACCTTGCAGCGATTGGCTCAGGGTATCCAGCGGCGTGGTGTAGGTGCCGTCGGCTTGCGCATCGAAATTCAGTTCGACCTTGTTCAGCCCCCAATGCCCGGGCGCATGACGCAGCGGTGGGTAGTTCGGCACCTGCACAACGACATTCTGTGGCGCCTGCACCAGTGCCTTCAGTGCCATGTTGAAGCCGGACTCGACGCCCGGCAGGAAAATCAGCTCCTGGGGCTCGACGCGCCAGGCGTACTTGTTCCAGAGGTCGGCAACGATTGCCTCGCGCAGGTCATCCTGGGCCACGCTGTAGCCGACCATCGGGTGTTCCAGTCGTTTTTGCAGGGCCTGGATGATCATCGGCGGCGCGGCGAAATCCATGTCGGCGACCCACATCGGCAACACATCGGCGGGGTAGCGGCTCCACTTGGTGCTGCCGGTGTTGTGGCGGTCGAACACCTGATCAAAATCGAAAGTCATGCGGGGTCTCGTAACGGCAGGTTGGTTATGGCGCCATGATAAGCGCCAACCCCTTGTAGGAGCGAGCTTGCTCGCGATGGAGTGTCAGTCGACACTCACTCAGCTGATACACCATCGCGAGCAAGCTCGCTCCTACAGGGGGTAGTGTCTGGAGGGCCGACGGTCGGCTGTCATGGTGAATTCGACAGCATTGACTACAGTTTGTAGTGTCGGCAGCCAGACTGCCCCGACCGTGGTTGTTCGAAAAAGCCCGGCCATGTACCGGGTCCCACCTGATCAGGAGTGCACGATGGATCTCAGCCGTCGTCAGTTCTTCAAGGTCGCCGGCATCGGCCTTGCAGGCTCTAGCCTGGGTGCGTTGGGCATGGCCCCAACGCTTGCCTTTGCCGAACAGGTGCGTCACTTCAAGCTCGCCCACACCCATGAAACCCGCAACACCTGCCCGTATTGCTCGGTCGGTTGCGGCTTGATCATGTACAGCCAGGGCGATACGGCGAAGAATGTCGCGCAAAACATCATCCACATCGAAGGTGACGCCGACCACCCGGTCAACCGCGGCACCCTTTGCCCTAAAGGCGCAGGCCTGCTGGACTTCATTCACAGCCCCGGCCGCCTGCAATACCCGCAGGTGCGCAAACCCGGCAGCACCGAATGGACCCGCATATCCTGGGATGAAGCGCTCGATCGCGTCGCCGACCTGATGAAGGCCGACCGCGACGCCAACTTCATCGAGAAGAACGCCCAGGGCCAAACGGTGAACCGCTGGCTGACCACCGGTTTCCTCGCGGCATCGGCGGCGTCCAACGAAGCCGGCTACATCACCCACAAGGTGGTGCGCAGTCTCGGCATGCTGGGGTTCGATAACCAGGCGCGTGTCTGACACGGCCCGACGGTGGCAAGTCTTGCCCCGACGTACGGCCGTGGTGCCATGACCAATACCTGGACCGATATCGCCAACGCGAATCTGGTCCTGGTGATGGGCGGCAACGCAGCAGAAGCGCACCCGTGCGGCTTCAAATGGGTGACCGAAGCCAAGGCGCACAACAAGGCGCGGCTGATCGTGGTCGACCCGCGTTTTACCCGGACCGCCTCGGTGGCCGACTATTACGCGCCGATTCGCACCGGCACCGACATTGCCTTCATGGGCGGGCTGATCAATTACCTGCTGACCGAAGACAAGATCCAGCACGAATACGTGCGCAACTACACCGACGTGTCGTTCATCGTCAAAGCCGGCTATGGCTTTGAGGACGGGATCTTCAGCGGCTACGACGCGGCCAAGCGCCTTTACACCGACAAGTCCGGCTGGGGCTATGAACTCGGTGAAGACGGCTTTGCCAAGGTCGACCCGACCCTGCAAGACCCACGCTGCGTCTATCAACTGATGAAGCAGCATTACAGCCGCTACAGCAAAGAACTGGCGAGCCAGATCTGTGGCATGCCGGTCGATGCCATGCAAAAAATCTGGGAGGAAATCGCCACTTGCTCGACACCGGGCAAGACCATGACCATCCTCTATGCCCTGGGCTGGACCCAGCACTCGATTGGCGCGCAGATGATCCGCAGCGCGGCGATGGTGCAACTGCTGCTGGGCAACGTCGGCATGCCGGGCGGCGGCGTGAACGCCTTGCGCGGGCACTCTAACATCCAGGGGTTGACTGACCTGGGGCTGCTATCTAACTCACTGCCGGGCTACCTCACGCTACCCGGCGATGCCGAGCAGGATTACAACGCCTACATCGTCAAGCGCACGCAAAAGCCTTTGCGTCCGGGGCAACTGTCCTACTGGCAGAACTACGGCAAATTCCACGTCAGCCTGATGAAAGCCTGGTACGGCGCCAACGCCACAGCCGAGAACAACTGGGCCTACGACTACCTGCCGAAACTGGACATTCCCCAATACGACATCCTCAAGGTGTTCGACCTGATGGGGCAGGGCAAGGTCAACGGCTACATGTGCCAGGGCTTCAACCCCATTGCCGCATTGCCCGACAAGAACCGGGTGATGGCGGCGCTGGCCAAGCTGAAATGGCTGGTGGTGATGGATCCGCTGGCCACCGAGACCTCGGAGTTCTGGCAAAAGGTCGGGCCGTATAACGACGTGAACAGCGCCGACATCCAGACCGAAGTCATTCGCCTGCCCACCACCTGCTTTGCCGAAGAGGACGGTTCGCTGGTCAACAGCAGCCGCTGGCTGCAATGGCACTGGAAGGGCGCCGACGGACCGGGTGAAGCGCAGACCGATATCCGCATCATGAGCGAGCTGTTCATACGTCTGCGTCAGCGTTATCAGGCCAATGGCGGCAAATACCCCGACCCGATGCTCAAACTGTCGTGGCCGTACAAGATCCCTGAGGAACCTTCACCGGAAGAGCTGGCCAAGGAAATCAACGGCTCCGCCACCACGGACTTCACCGACGCGACGGGCGCGGCGATCAAGGCCAATGCGCAACTGGCCGGGTTCGGCCAGCTCAAGGATGACGGCAGTACCGCGTCCGGTTGCTGGATTTTCTGTGGCAGCTGGACTGAACTCGGCAACCAGATGGCGCGGCGCGACAACAACGACCCGTACGGCATGCACCAGCATCAAGGCTGGGCCTGGGCCTGGCCGGCCAACCGGCGGATCCTCTACAACCGCGCCTCGGCGGACCTGCAAGGCAAGCCGTGGGATCCGAAAAAACGCCTGGTGTGGTGGAACGGCAAAGCCTGGGCCGGCACCGATGTGCCGGACTACAAGGCCGACGTGCCGCCGGAAGCGGGGATGAATCCGTTCATCATGAACCCCGAGGGCGTGGCGCGATTCTTCGCCGTCGACAAGATGAACGAAGGCCCGTTCCCCGAGCACTACGAGCCGTTCGAGACGCCGATCGGCATCAACCCGCTGCACCCGCAAAACAAGAAAGCCACCAGCAACCCGGCGGCGCGGATCTTCGATTCGGTGTGGGATTCCCTCGGCGTGGCCAAGGATTACCCGTACGCCGCGACCAGTTACCGGCTGACGGAGCATTTCCACTTCTGGAGCAAGCATTGCAAGCTCAACTCGATTACCCAACCGGAGCAGTTCGTGGAAATCGGCGAAGTGCTGGCCAAGGAAAAAGGCATCGTCGCCGGCGACAGGGTGCGGGTCAGCAGCAAGCGCGGCTTCATCGAAGCGGTGGCGGTGGTGACCAAGCGGATTCGTCCGCTGCAGGTCAACAATCAGGTGGTGCACCAGATCGGCATTCCGTTGCACTGGGGGTTCACCGGCCTTACGCGCCACGGTTACCTGACCAACACCCTGGTGCCGTTCCTCGGCGATGGCAACACTCAGACCCCGGAATCCAAGTCATTCCTGGTCAACGTGGAGAAAGTCTAAATGGCCAGCCAAGACATCATTGCCCGCTCGGCCACCACCACACCTGCGCCCTCGGTGCGCGGCATGGAGGAAGTCGCCAAGCTGATCGACACCACCAAATGCATCGGCTGCAAGGCCTGTCAGGTCGCCTGCTCGGAGTGGAACGAGTTGCGTGACGAGGTCGGCCATAACCATGGCACCTACGACAATCCTCAGGATCTCACCGCAGAAACCTGGACATTGATGCGCTTCACCGAGCACGAGACCGACGCCGGTAACCTGGAATGGCTGATCCGCAAGGATGGCTGCATGCACTGCGCAGAGCCCGGTTGCCTGGCGGCATGCCCCAGCCCGGGGGCGATCATCAAGCACGCCAATGGCATCGTCGATTTCGATCAGGATCATTGCATCGGTTGCGGCTATTGCATCACCGGGTGTCCGTTCAACATTCCACGGATCTCGCAAAAGGATCACAAGGCCTACAAATGCACCTTGTGCTCGGACCGGGTGGCGGTAGGGCTGGAGCCGGCCTGCGTGAAAACCTGCCCGACCGGTGCCATCGTGTTCGGCTCCAAGGACGACATGAAGGAACATGCGGCCGAGCGTATCGTCGACCTCAAGAGCCGGGGTTTTGAAAACGCCGGCCTGTACGACCCCGAAGGCGTTGGCGGTACCCACGTGATGTACGTGTTGCACCACGCCGATACGCCAAGGCTGTACGCCGGCTTGCCCGATCACCCGGCGATCAGTCCGTTGGTAGGGCTGTGGAAGGGCATCAGCAAACCCCTGGCACTGTTGGCCATGGGCGCGGCGGTGCTGGCCGGGTTCTTCCACTACGTGCGCGTCGGTCCGCAAATCGTCGAAGAGGATGAACATCCGGAGCCGCCGGACAACGCCGTGCACGAAGTCGATCCATCGGTGCACACCTTCGATCCCCGAGGGGAGGGCAGGCCATGAGCGACAAGACGATCCTGCGCTACACCAGCAACCAGCGCACCAATCACTGGCTTGTGGCGATTCTGTTCCTCATGGCCGGATTGTCCGGGCTGGCGCTGTTCCACCCGGCGCTGTTCTGGCTGAGCAACCTGTTCGGCGGCGGACCATGGACGCGCATCCTGCACCCGTTCATGGGCGTGCTGATGTTCGTACTGTTCCTCGGCCTGGTGTTTCGCTTCTGGCGCGCCAACTACTTCATCGCCAATGATCGCCTGTGGCTAAGGCGCATCGACCGGGTGATGAAAAATGAAGAGGAGGGCGTCCCGCCCATCGGCAAATACAACCCCGGGCAGAAGCTGCTGTTCTGGACTTTACTGCTGTGCATGCTGGTGCTGTTGTTCAGCGGGCTGGTGATCTGGCGTGCGTACTTCAGCGAGTATTTCGGCATCACCACGATACGCTGGGCGATGTTGCTGCATGCGCTGGCCGGTTTCGTGCTGATCCTGAGCATCATCGTGCACATCTATGCCGGCATCTGGATCAAGGGCTCGGTCAGCGCCATGTTGCACGGCAGGGTCAGCCGCGGCTGGGCCAGGAAACACCACGAACTCTGGTATCGCCAAGTGACTCAAGATGAGACCCGCGGCGAAGCGCCCAAACGACCGATCACCAAAAAGGGCTGACATTTGCCAACCATCCTTGAACCCGGAGAAATCGAAGCGGCGGCCAGTTCGCCGCCGTTTCTGTACATGCCACCGCATAACCTGTTCAGCCTGCGTGCCCAGCGCCTGGAAACGCTGGCCGAAGGGCACCCGATGGCCGATTACCTGCGCCTGATCGCCGGGTTGTGCCGGGTGCAGCAACAGGTGCTGGACGACCCGCCGCCAAGCGACCCCCTTGACCGACAACGCATCGAGTTGTGCCAGCAACACGGCTTGCCGCCGTTCGCGGCCGACAGCCTGGCGCGCGAAGACGATTGGCAGCCTTACCTCGATGCCTTGCTGCAGTGCTATAGCGCACCGTCACAATCCGCCGTGTCCGATGCCGTGGACACCTTGCGCCTGGCCGGTGCCGGGCAACGGCGTGCCTGGGCGGTGGCGCTGGTCAGTGGCCAGTATTCGCTGGTGCCGGCGGCGTTGGTGCCGTTTCTCGGTGCGGCGCTTCAAACAGCCTGGAGCCACTGGCTGTTGAGTACGCCGAACCTCGCACTAACTCCCGGCGACAGCCTCAGCCAGTGCCCGGCCTGCGGCTCGCCGGCCATGGCCGGGGTGATCCGTCATCGCGGCAAGCACAACGGCTTGCGTTATCTGGTCTGCTCGCTGTGTGCCTGCGAGTGGCATGTGGTGCGGGTCAAATGCGTGTATTGCGAACAGAGCAAGGGCCTGGAATACCTCAGCCTTGAAGATGATCGCCACGCCGCCAACCAGGCGCCGTTGCGCGCCGAAGTCTGCCCCGGTTGCAACAGTTATCTGAAGTTGCTCTATCTGGAGAACGATGCGGACGCCGAAGCGTTGTCGGCAGACCTGTCCAGCCTGATGCTCGACATGCGCCTGACCCAGGACGGTTATCAGCGTCTGGCACCCAATCTGTTGCTGGCGCCGGGAGACGAGTAACCGCAGCGTCTACACTCTGGCGCGAGGGCCATTCGTTTTCAGGAGCGCCAGATGTCTGCACGCAGTGCCAGCCAACCCCTGCGTCTACCTTCCATCGACAGTTTGTTGCGTCACCCGGCGTGCCGGCCGTTGGCCGAGCGCTATGGACGCGACGCCTTGCTGGGTGCCTTGCGGCTATTGCTGGATGAACTGCGCGAAGGCGTACGGCAGGGTTTGCTCGAACCTGTGGAAGTCAGCGCCGACGTGCTGGCGGGCAGGGTCGGCGAGCGATTGGCAACCGAGCATCGCAGCCATGTGCGTCGGGTGTTCAACCTCACCGGCACGGTCTTGCACACCAATCTCGGCCGGGCGTTGTTGCCCAAGGAAGCGATTGAAGCGGTGCAAATGGCTGCGCGCTATCCGCTCAACCTCGAGCTCGACCTGCGCAGCGGCAAGCGCGGAGATCGCGACGACCTGATCGAAGGCTTGATCCGCGAATTGACCGGCGCCGAAGCGGTGACCGTGGTCAACAACAATGCCGCAGCGGTGCTCTTGACCCTCAACAGCCTGGGCGCGCGCAAGGAAGGGATTATCTCCCGGGGCGAACTCATTGAAATCGGCGGTGCCTTCCGCATTCCCGACATCATGGCCCGCGCCGGGGTGAAGCTGGTTGAGGTCGGCACTACCAACCGCACCCATGCCCGCGACTACGAGACTGCCATCGGCCCGCGCAGCGGCTTGATCATGCGCGTGCATGCAAGCAACTACAGCATTCAAGGCTTCACCACGAGTGTGGCGACGGCTGAACTGGCGCAAATTGCCCACCAACATGGACTGCCATTGCTCGAAGATCTCGGCAGCGGCAGTCTGCTGGACTTGACCCGCTGGGGTTTGCCGGCAGAGCCGACGGTGCGTCAGGCCCTGCTCGATGGCGCGGACATCGTCACCTTCAGTGGCGACAAACTGCTCGGCGGACCACAGGCCGGGTTGATTGTCGGCCGCAAGGAACTGATCGCCAGGATCAAGAAAAATCCGCTCAAGCGAGCACTGCGGGTCGACAAAATGACCCTGGCCGCCCTGGAAGCGGTGCTGGGTTTGTACCGAAACCCGGACCGATTGGCCGAGCGTTTGCCGAGCCTGCGCCTGTTGACTCGACCACAGGCCGAGATTCTCGCCCAGGCCGAGCGCTTGCGGCCGGCGCTTGCCCAAGTGCTGGGTGACGGCTGGAGCGTCAGTGCCATGCCGGCACTGGGTATGATCGGCAGCGGCAGCCAACCGGTGGCGAGGCTGGCCAGCGCAGCGCTGTGTCTGCGCCCGCTGACGTCCAAGCGCTTGCGCGGACGCTCGCTGTTGACGCTGGAAGAAGCCTTTCGCGACTTGCCGATTGCGGTCCTGGGGCGCATCGACGATGACGCCCTGTGGCTGGACCTGAGGCAACTGGACGACGAGCCGGCATGGCTGGCGCAACTCGAACAATTACAGGTGGAGGGCCGGGCAGGGTGATTGTCGGCACCGCAGGGCACATCGACCATGGCAAGACGGCGCTGCTCCAGGCGCTGACCGGTCAGGCGGGTGACCGGCGCCGCGAAGAGCGTGAGCGTGGCATGACCATCGACCTTGGCTATCTGTATGCCGAGCTGGAGGCGGATGCGCAGCTGACCGGATTCATCGACGTTCCCGGCCATGAGCGCTTCACCCACAACATGCTGGCCGGAGCGCAGGGCATCGATCTGGTGTTGCTGGTGGTGGCCGCCGATGACGGGGTGATGCCGCAGACCCGCGAGCACCTGGCGATTGTCCAGTTGCTGGGCATCCCCCGGGCACTGGTGGCGATCAGTAAGTGCGACCGGGTCGACAGCGACCGGGTGCAGATCGTGCGTGAGCAGGTCCGTACCTTGCTGGCGCCCGGAGCGTATGCCGATGCGCCGCTGATTGCGCTGTCGAGCGTGACCGGCGAGGGCATCGAAACCCTGCGCCAACAATTGCTGCAAGCCCAGCGTGAAGTACAGCAGCGCAGCACCGAAGGCGGTTTTCGCCTGGCGATCGATCGGGCTTTCAGCGTGGCCGGGGCCGGTATCGTGGTGACCGGCACGGCACTGTCCGGCCAGGTCGCGGTGGGCGATACCCTGCTGTTGGGGCCACAGGGCAAACCGGTGCGCATTCGCGGCCTGCACGCGCAAAACCAGGCCGCCGACCACGCTTTCGCCGGCCAGCGCGTAGCGTTGAACCTGAGTGCCGAACGGCTGGCCCTGGAACACATCCATCGCGGCCACTGGTTGCTGGCCGAGAGCTTGTACGCGCCTACCCGGCGCCTGGACATCGACATGCAACTGCTGGCCGGCGAACCCCGGGCTTTCGAACACTTTCAACCGGTGCACGTACACCTCGGCACCCAGGACGTGACCGGGCGCGTCGCCTTGCTGGAAGGCACCAGCCTGGCGCCCGGTGGACGGATGTTTGCGCAACTGCTGCTCAACACAGCGGTGCATGCAGTGAAGGGTGATCCGCTGATCCTGCGTGACCAGAGTGCCCAACGAACCCTGGGCGGCGGCCGGGTGCTCGACCCGTTTGCCCCTGATCGGCAACGCCGCAGCCCCGAACGTCTGGCTCAACTGGGTGCGCTGGCGAACAGTGCCGGGCTGGAAGATGTTTTGCCGGCGTTGCTGGCCCACAGCGACACCGGACTCGATCCGCAGCGCCTGGAGCGGCAGTTCAACCGACCGCGCAGCAGTTGGGTGTTGCCCGCTGACGTGCGCCTGATCGATACCCGTCAAGGCCCATTGCTGTTTAGTGCAAGTCGCTGGGAATCGTTGAAAGCGCCCTTAGTGGATCAGCTTGCGCATTTCCATCAACTCGAACCGGATCAAATGGGGCCGGACCGGGATCGCCTGCGTCGATTCACCGGCAGCACGCTGGAACGCCCAACGTTTATCAGCCTGCTCGACGAGTTGTTGGCCAGCGGCGACATCGCCAGCAGCGGCCCGTGGTTGCACCTGCCCGAACATCAGGTGCGCTTGAGTGAAGAGGACGAAACCCTGTGGCTACAATTGCAGCCGCTATTCGAACAGGCCGGATTCGACCCGCCCTGGGTGCGCAACCTGGGGCATGACGAAGCCACCGTCCGCGCATTGCTACGCAAAATGGCGCGCCTGGGCTTGATGCACCAGGTGGTGCGCGACCTGTTTTACACCGACAGCATGATTCGCCGATTGGCGGCTATGCTGTTGCAACTGGCGGACGCCAACCCGGTGATTCAGGTGACGGCGTTTCGTGATGCGGTGGGCCTGGGGCGCAAGCGCAGCATTCAGATACTGGAGTATTTTGACCGTGTCGGCCTGACCCGGCGCTTTGGCGATCGTCGGCAGATTCGCCTGGACAGTGCGCTGGCCCAGCGAAATGAGCTTTGATTCAGAGGCAATAATTCAAGGAAGGCAATCGCGCCCGGTGGCGCGCCCGGGCTTCAAACCCGGTTGGGGACGGCATCCGTTCCCGGGCAGGTTCGACTCCGGCTGCCTTCCGCCAATCAACCCCACACGTTCTGACTCAACCGAATCCCCTGTGGGAGCGAGTCTGCTCGCGATGGCAGTTGGTCGAAGCAACACATTCGTCCAGTTTTTACACGGGGGTTGGAAAATGGATCGTCAGAGATTGCGCTGCGCTTCCATCCGATCATGAAGGATCCTGATGATCGCAATACCGTACGCAGTGATTCGAAAATAGATCATGTGCCGCTCCACACTACAGCGCCGATAACCAGGACGGATAGCGTCGCAGGCCGGCGCCTTTTTCGGGTGCTCGGCCAATTGCGCAAATGCTGAGGTAAGGATATCAATGTAGCGATTGGCCTGATCCAGACCCCACTGGCGAGCGGTATAACTCCAGATTGCCTCAAGGTCACCCTCTGCGGCAGGCGTCAGACGATATTCAGCCATGCGCGGTTAACATTCTCTGTTTGAATGCAACAGGATCGAATGGGCGAGGCTTTCCGCTGGATTCACCTTCCCGAAGGGCGGAACGGATCGTTTCGAGTTCAGCGCTGCGCTCCTGTTCACGACGGATCAGATCGCGAATGTATTCGCTGTCGTTGGTGTAATGGCCCGCTTCTATCTGCGCTTTGATCCAGTTGTCTTGCTGGTCAGTCACGGTGATGGTTTTTCGTACGGTTCCCATGAATGGGCCTCCACGGAGATGGTCGACTGCGTGCAAGCTATCATACTATTGGTGCGGTTTCGAGCAACCTGGCCACTATTGCAAACCTTCCAATCCGAACAGAATTTGCAGATTTGCGGCAAGCCCGCTCCAACAATTGAATACATTCCAAACATTGCCGCGTGGTTTGCTCAGAACTCCAGCGGGTACTCAATCACTACATATATCCGGTCTATGTCATCACCCGCCTGCGCCTCATTGGCCCGATGCGAAACGTGTGACACCTGTACCGACAGGTCCTTCGCCGCCCCCGTTTGGACGATGTACTTCAAATCAATGTCCCGCTCCCAATGCTTGCCGCCATCCCCTTGTTGCGGCACGTAGGCGCCGGTCGCCGGGTCGAACGGGTTGTAGGCCCCGCCTTGTGGTGCATGGGTGCCGTCGATCTGGTCGCCGGTGACGTAGCGGGTCATGAACTTCAGGCCGGGTATCCCGAAGGCAGTCAGGTCCAGGTCGTAACGAACCTGCCAGGAGCGTTCGTGGGCGCCGTTGAAGTCGGCGTACTTGATCGAGTTGGCCAGGTAAATGGAATCGCCACCGACGAAATCGAATGGCGTATCACCGTCGACTTTCTGATAGCCCAGGGTGAAACCATGGGCGCCCAGCGCGTATTTACCGGACAGGCTGTACGCCGTGTTGTCGATGGCACCGGCCAGCGCCTGACCAGTGTCCCTGGTGTGATAGAGGTTGGCGTCGAGGAACATCCCGGACTGTTTAAAGTGCAGGTTGCCGTAGTACTGATGCCAGGTGTCGGTCAGATCCGAGGCATACAGGGCGCCGCCAACCGGGCTTTGGGTAAACAGATCGGCACCGACAAACGAAATGCCGCCGGCCTCGGTATTGGCGCCATAACCGAAAAAGTTGCCCTTGCCTGAAGCACTGTCCTGATTCTTGAATGCCGTGAAGTGACCGGCTTGCAGGTTCATGCCGTCGATTTCGCGGTTGTTGAGCAGAAAACCTGTGGCGTACTCCGGCTGCAGGCGTTTGTCCGCGGTATCGAACACCGGGGATTCGACCTCCATTTCGCCAAACGCCAGGGTGGTGTTCGATGCCTTGAGCTTGATCGCGCCGCCACCGCTGGAGTAATTGCTTTCGCTACGACCGTCACTGCCCACGGGCAGCAGACCGGTTCCGGAATGGCCTTTGCCACCGTCGAGTTTCAATCCAACAAAGGCATGGGCATCGAGACCGAAACCAACTGTCCCCGGCGTGAAACCGGATTCAAAAGCGCTGATAAAACCTTGAGCCCATTCGGCTTTGTAGTTTTTTCCGGTCGGTGAGGGGGATCGATAGTCGCTGTTCAGATAAAAGTTTCGACTGAACACGCCAAGGGTCGAGCCCTCGAAAAATCCTTCTGCGCCTTGCACCGATTCCTCGGCCGGTGCGTGGTTGGCCAGCAGGCAGAAAAACAGGGCAACAGGCGCCCTGAAGTCTTGCAGGGAAAGGATCATCAATGGGTCACCAAAGGGGCAGGGTTATGCCAGGTTCTGCCTTTGCAATGGCCATGACACTGTCCTTACGGGGGGGAGTGAGGTGGTCATGGTTACGTAGATCGGGTCGGGAATATTGAATCGGTGTGCTGTCTTTGATGTCTGGTGCGCAAAGTGGCTAGAACCCCAATTGGGCTGTCCATCGGCACGGCCCTGCAAGCGGCCGGCTATCGATTATTCTGGTAATGAGGCAAGCGCTGCCGGCCGAGGAGGGGACGCAATCATGTCTGCACAGGATCGAGAACTGCTGGACCAGGTGCTTGCCGCCCATGGCGGCCTGGTGCGCTGGAACAGTTTCAATAAGGTCTGCGCCACGATCGTCACCGGCGGCTCGCTCTGGGGCATGAAAGGGTTGACCCAGGACAGCGCGCCACGCCAGATGACCGCGTGGTTGCATGAACAAAGAGCCTCGGTGAAACCCTTCGGCGCACCGGAGCAATTCACGGCCTATACGCCGAACCGAATCGCCATCGAGAATACCGCGGGCAAGGTGATTGCCGAGCGCCATGCGCCCCGGGCATCCTTCAAGGGCCATGGGGAACACACGGCGTGGGACCCGTTGCACCGGGCCTACTTCAACGGCTATGCGATGTGGTCCTACCTGACCATGCCCTTCCTGTTCACCTTGCCGGGCGTAACCTGCGAGGAAATCGAGCCCCTGCAAGAGGGGGCCGAACTCTGGCGGCATTTGCGGGTGCACTTTCCCGACAGCATCGCAACCCACAGTGCCATCCAGGACTTCTATTTCGGCGATGCCTTTCTGCTGCGCCGCCACGATTACAACGTCGATGTGAGCGGCGGCATGCCCGCTGCCCAACTGGTTGGTGACTACGTCGAAGCCGACGGATTGCGAATGCCGGGCAAGCGGCGAGCCTATCGACGCAAGATCGATGGGCAGGTCAACAAGGAGGCGTTGCTGGTGTCGATCGACTTGAGTGAGATCCATTACTCGTAGCAAAAGTCGTGTCTGGCGTAAACCGGCGGAGCGCGAAGCCAGCCATCGTGTCCTGTGGGAGCGAACCTGCTCGCGATGAGGCCGGCACGTCCAACATTGATGCCGGCTGACACTCCACCATCGCGAGCAAGCTCGCTCCCACCTTTGTTTTGTGGTGTGACAAGCATTTGTGGGCGCCACTGAAACCTGTGGGAGCGGGCTTGCTCGCGATGAAGCCGGCACGTCCAGCATTGATACAGGCTGACATTCCGCCATCGCGAGCAGTCTCGCTCCAACAGGGTTTAGGGGGGGTCCATGCCGCCAAAATGAAATGAGCGCCACCCGGGCGCTCATTTTTTCAGATCCTGTTCATTTGGTTTTCACCACCGCCGGTGGGGTCCAGTCACCGTCGAGGACATCGGCTTGCGGCCAGTAGGCGCGGATGTACAGCGAGAATTCGGCACCTTTGGGCGAGGGCAGCCAGTTGCTTTCCTTGTCCTTGCCCGGTGATTCACTTTGCACGTAAATGGTCAGCGAGCCGTCAGGATTGGTTTGCAGGGATTTGTTCTTGGTGCCGATGGAGTAACGCTTGAGCTCGTTCGGCGAGAAGAAGTGCTGTTCGTTGTACAGCGTCAGCGACCAGAACCCCCTGACTGGTGGCAGCTTGCCTTTGGCGAACGTGACGCTGTAGCCGTACCGGCCGTTGAGGCGCAGGCCGTTCTCATCCAGGTCCTGGTAGAAGTATTTGGTCTCTTTCTGCTGGTTCACGAATATGTTCGAACGCGCGACGGCGGTACGGGTGAAATAGTCCGTGCCGAACGCTGCACCGTTGCTCACGGTGCTCCAGTGATTGGGCAATTGCAGACCGTAGTTGCGGAACTGCAACAGCGGGTCGATCACTTCGCTGTCGGCCTTTTTCGCCTCGTCGATCATCGCAGCTCGAAGTTGCGGGTCGGCCTTGGCGATGGCCGCGAGGGCGGCCATTTGCGCGTAGCGGGCTTCTTCCCCCGGCAATGGCTTGGCGTCCTTGAGCAGGGCCGGCAGCTCATCGAAGAACTTCTCCGGCACCACCCACTTGGTTTCGGCATTGCCTTCGGAAGCCTGGGCCGGGAATTTCGGCAGCCTGGCCCAGTTGCGCTTCTTCATCTTGCCGTCGTATTGCGACAGCGGGTACATGTCGATGCCCGACAATGCGGGTTGCACAGCCTGACGATCGGCGGCGGTATCGTCCTGAAATACCCGAGGGATCACGAACCCGGTGTTCGTGCGCGCCCGGTACACCCGCTTGATGCCGGGCGGCACCTTGCCGTTCCAGTCCGGGCCGACCAACAGGTAGAAACCCGGTTGGGTGTTATACATTTTGCCCATTTCGGCGAAGCTGTCCGAACGCAGGTCCACCACCTGATACACCCAGAATCGGCCGTCGAAGTCCGGCACTTGCAGCACCACCGGCTCAATGTCCAGGGCGATGCTGCCGGCGCCGTACACCACGTCCTGGTTCGGACAGGCCACCAGCCGCTCGGCCGGGTCGATGTAGTCGCTGAGCATCGACAGCCGATTGATCGGGGCCACGGGTACGATGCCGCCCATCAAGCCGGGTTCCGGCAAGTTCTTGAAGGCCTGGCGACGATTGAAGATGTTGGCCATCGGCCAGGCCCAGAAATACGCCTCGCGCGCCATCATGCGCACATACGGTTCGGTTACTTTGGTGCCGGCGACAGGGCCTGAGACAGGGCTGGTGACCGGAGCGGCAACAGTGGCTTGCGCTGCGTAACCCGGTGCACTCAACAGGGCTGCGGCTGTGACCGTACTGGCGAAAGTCAAGGCGAGGAGGGCATGGCACCGGGGTAAACGATTCATGAAGCGTCCTTACTTGTCGGCAGTCACCGAATGCAGGTGATTCGCTCTCAAGATAGCTCATCCTTTACCCCAGTGCTGTTCAGCACAGGCGCGAGGGCCTCAGATCGACCTCAAAGATGATCGGCATCAATCACCGCCTTGGCGAACGCCTGCGGATCTTCCTGCGGCAGATTGTGGCCGATGCCACCATTGATCAACCGGAACTCGTATTTGCCGGTGAAGCGCTTGGCATAGTCTTCAGGCGCCGGGTGCGGTGCGCCGTTGGCATCGCCTTCAAGGGTGATGGTCGGCACGCTGATGGACGGCGCCGTGGCCAGTTTCTGCTCCAACGCTTCGTACCGACTTTCGCCCTGGACCAGGCCCAGGCGCCAGCGGTAGTTGAACACAGTGATGTCGACATGGTCGGGGTTGTCCAGCGCCTTGGCACTGCGGTCGAAGGTGGCGTCATCGAACGCCCATTTCGGCGAGGCCAGTTGCCAGATCAGCTTGGCGAAGTCATGGGTGTTCTTCTCGTAACCGGCGCGACCACGGTCAGTGGCGAAGTAGAACTGATACCACCACTGCAATTCCGCCTTGGGCGGCAGCGGGTTCTTACCGGCCGCCTGGTTGCCGATCAGATAACCGCTGACCGAAACCAGCGCCTTGACCCGTTCCGGCCACAGTGCCGAGACAATGCCGGCCGAACGCGCACCCCAGTCGTAGCCACCGAGCACCGCTTGCTTGATCTTCAGGGCATCCATGAAGTCGATGACATCACTGGCCAGTGCAGCCGGTTGGCCATTGCGCAGGGTTTTGTCGGACAGGAAATGCGTATCGCCATAACCCCGGGCATAGGGCATCAGCACCCGATAACCCTTGGCGGCCAGCAACGGCGCAACCTCATCATAGCTATGAATGTCGTACGGCCAGCCGTGCAGCAGGATCACCACCGGCCCATTGGCCGGGCCTGTTTCTGCGTACGCCACGTCCAGCAGCCCGGCGTTGACATGCTTGAGCGGGCCGAAGGGCGAGGGCGCCGCCTGGGTGGTACCGGCAGGGGCCACGGCTGGCTGCGCGGTGGCGGCCGTTTGCGCGTGGGCCGCACCGAGCACGCCGAACAGCGTCAGCGCGAGGATCGAAGGGCCGACCAGGTGGCGGCGAGTCTTGCCGGATTTGCTGTTGCGCAGTGCCATCTTCATGGGATGTCTCCATTACCAGCCGTGGGTCAGGGGTTCCGTCCGAACCCCTTCAAACCTTGCCTGCATTTAAGCGCGGCAACGTATCTGGCCTGTGTCCAATTGCAGGACGGATGAAAGTCTGTGTATCGAGGTGTCACGCCGATACACTGTAATACACAACAGGTCAGACACTGGAGGGGGCAGGATCAGTTATGAAGGCTAACTCGACTAAAGCACTATTTAGTCGAGTTATGTTGGCAAATGCTTCGATTATGCCAATAAAGTTGCGATTTAAAGGCAGGGAGACAAAATGAATCCAAGCACCACGAAAATTGCAGAGCTGATCAAATCCCTGGACCTTGAGCCCCATATCGAAGGTGGTTTCTTTCGCAGAACCTACCAGTCGGACGACCAGGACATGATTCTGACGTCCACTGGCCAACGGCATTGCATGACGTCGATTTTCTATCTGCTGACCCAAGACGCACCAATAGGTCATTTCCATCTGAACCGGTCAGACATCGTTCATTACTATCATCTGGGCGATCCGATTCAGTACACGCTGATTTTTCCGGACGGCACATTGAAAACCATTGTGATGGGTCACGACGTTCTCGCCGGACAATGCTTGCAACTGCATGTGCCCGGTGGCATCTGGAAAGCTTCGCAGGTGATGCTCGGCGCAGCAGGATTCGGCTTGATCAGTGAAGCGGTTACGCCAGGCTTTGATTTCGCAGATATGGAAATGGGTGACCGGCAAAAGCTCGGTCAGCAGTTTCCTGAGCATTGGGCGTTGATCGAAAGGCTGACGCGAGGATGAAGTGGTTCCTTGCTTCAAGATCTGTGTGAGTCTGGGCCAATCTGGCCATATCGTATTACGTGTAATGTATATTATGTTAAATGCTGTATTGAAGCAGATCCCCGCCTCAGTTCTGAGGTCCCCAGCTCTAGCTCTCCGAACCAACTCTTTGAATTCTCGCGAACTGATTTGTAGATTTGCCATCGATGCTTCAGACATTAAGTTTTCGTGCTCACCCTGCGATGTGTCCGAAGCAATATCGACGCTGGATCAGTGGGAATCCACGAGCAATAAGAAACCGCTTGCTACCCGGTTTTCAGGGCGTCTTTGAACTATGATTTTCTCTGGGATACCGGAGGCGACAGCCACTCTTTCTCCCCGTCGTCGCTTGGCCCAGGCGATCTTCGGGTCGATAAATCCAAAGGCGTCGAGGGTCGCACCCAGTTGCCGAAGATGGTCCAGGATGCGATGAGGTGCACGGCCCAAGGCACTTTCGTCTGACACCCTGAAACGGAGAAGCCAACGTGAACACCTTGAAACTTCACCCTGCACTGGACAATGGTCTCCAGCCTGCCGCTGCGAATTTCACAGGAGGCACCCTGCAATGCCTGTGTGCGACCGACAAGGTCGAGGTCAAGATCGACGCACAAACCCTGCATAACCACGCGTGCGGCTGCAGCAAATGCTGGAAACCGCAAAACGCGACATTCGCCGTCATTGCCGTAGTACCTCGGGATAAGGTCAGCGTCACTGCCCACGGTGAAAAACTGGCAATTGTCGACGAAACCGCCACCATTCAGCGGCACGCCTGCAAGCAGTGCCACACCCATCTCTTCGGGCGCATCGAGAACAAAGACCATGCATTTTATGGTCTGGACTTCGTCCACACCGAGCTCTCTCCCCAAAGTGGATGGGCTGCGCCGAGCTTCGCGGCGTTCGTGTCGTCCATCATCGAAACCGGCACACCGCCAGCGCAAATGAAGGCCATCCGTGAGCGCCTGCGCTCGATCGGCCTGGAGCCCTATGACTGCCTGTCCCCGGACTTGATGGACGCACTGGCGACTCATGTCGCCAAACAGAAAGGCCTGCTCCCCGCCGCCTGATTGATCGGCCGCCGCGGTTTCTTCATCGGACCGCGGCCCCGACATCCCAAAAAAACCACTTCTCGCACACTGGGCGCGACAGGTTACTTCAGACTACCCGACAAAAACTGTTTCAACCGCTCGCTACGGGGCTGTTCCAGCACAGCGCTCGGCGCCCCCTGCTCCTCCATCCGGCCCTGATGCAGGAACATGACGTGGTTCGACACCTGCCTGGCAAACGCCATTTCATGGGTGACCACCACCATTGTCCGGCCCTCTTCGGCAAGCTGCTGCATGACTTTGAGCACTTCACCCACCAGTTCGGGATCCAGCGCGGAGGTCGGCTCATCGAACAGCATCACCTGGGGCTCCATGGCCAGTGCGCGGGCGATAGCAACGCGCTGCTGCTGGCCGCCGGAAAGATGGACCGGATACTGGCTTTCAATCTTGGCTGGCAGACCTACTTTGGCGAGGTAATGACGCGCACGCTCCAGGGCTTCCCGTCGACCGATGCCCAGCACGCTCATCGGGCACTCAATGAGGTTTTCCAGCACCGTCATGTGGCTCCACAGATTGAAGTGCTGAAACACCATCGATAGCTGGCTGCGCACAACCTGCAACTGCCGGGGATCGACCGCACACAAGTCGCCACTTTTGTTCTTGCGGGTCAGTAGCTCCTGCGAATTGATGATGATCCGCCCCGCCGACGGTTGTTCCAGATGGTTGATACAGCGCAGGAAGGTACTTTTCCCGGACCCGGAGGAGCCGATGATGCTGATCACATCACCCGCTCTGGCCTTGAGCGAAACACCCTTGAGCACTTCGTGGCTGCCGTAGTTTTTATGGACATCTTCAACGATCAATTTATACATGCGTGCAAGTCCGATGATTCAGGGTGTGGTTCAGTGCGTGCGAGGGTTAAGGTAGGCCAGCCAACGCAGTTCGCCGCGCCGAAACAGCCAGATCAGGAAAAACGCGCTGGCGGCATACAGCACCCCGGCAATGCCGAATGCGCTGAACGAGGCGTAGGTCGCCGAGTTGACGTCGCGGGCAATTTTCAATAAATCGGGCACCGTGGCGGTAAACGCCACCGAGGTGGAGTGCAACATCAGAATCACTTCATTGCTGAAAAACGGCAGTGCCCGGCGCAACGCCGACGGCAAGACAATTCGGCGATAGAGCGTGAACCGACTCATTCCATAGGCGCGGGCAGCCTCGATTTCGCCGTAGGGCGTCGCCCTGATCGAGCCGGCAAAAATCTCGGTCATGTAGGCACAGGTATTGAGGCCGAACGCAAGCACCGTGCAGTTGAAGCCGTCGCGGAAAAATGCATTGAGAAAGTCCTGTGACCGAACCACGTGCAGGCTGTACACCCCGGTGTAGAAGAACAGCAGCTGGATGTACAACGGGGTACCGCGAAACACATAGGTGTAACACCAGACCGGTAAACGGAGCAGCGGATTGCGGCTGACGCGGGCAATCGACAACGGCACCGCGAGCAGGAAACCGATCACCACCGATAGAATCAACAGCCACAAGGTCACTGCCAACCCGGAAAAATGCGGTCCATCACTCCACAGGTAGGCCTGCCAGTAGTCTTCGAAAATGCTGGTCATGGCGCAACCTTCCTGACACCCACCGAATAACGGTGTTCAAGCCACAGCAACACCCCGTTTGACACCGTGGTGATAGCCAGGTAGATCAGGCCGCCCACCAGCGTGAAATAAAAGAACTGCATCGAACCCTTGCCCGCATCCTGGGTGGCCTTGACCACATCGGTCAGGCCGATAATCGAGACCAGCGCCGTGGACTTGATCAACACCTGCCAGTTATTGCCAATACCCGGCAACGCATGTCGCAGCATTTGCGGGAACAACACCTTGCGAAAGGTTTTCCCCCGACTCATGCCGTAGGCCCGTGCCGCTTCGAGCTGGCCAGCCGGAACGGCCTGGAAGGCACCGCGAAACGTCTCGGTAAAGTACGCCCCGTAAATGAAGGACAAGGTCACGACACCGGCCAGAAACGGGTCGATGTCGATCTGACTGACCCCCAGCCAATCGGTCATTCGGTTGAGCAGCATCTGCAGACTGAAGAACAGCAGCAACATGATCACAAGGTCCGGCATGCTGCGGATCACCGTGGTGTAACCCGTGGCCAGAGCCCGCAGTAAACGGTTGGAGGACAATTTGGAACTGGCGCCAAGCAGGCCCGCCAGGACCGCGATCAACAATGACCACAGCGCCAGTTTGATTGTGGCCAGAGTGCCCAGCAGGATTTGCGGGCCAAAGCCTTCCAGAAGCATTTCACTCTCCTTGTTCTTATTAGGTTGAGGTGAAGGGGTGGCTCAAGCAGAGCGGTCTGGTCGACCACCCTGCCCAACCTTGTGAGGGGGCGTTATTTCGCGCCGTAGACGTCGAAATCGAAGTACTTTTTGTTGATTCGCGCGTAAGTGCCGTTGGCCAGAATGGTCGCCAGTGCCTTGTTCAAGTCTTCGCGCAACTCGACATCGCTCTTGCGCAAGCCGATGCCATCACCGACGCCGAAAAAGTGCGGGTCATCCAGGGTCGCGCCGGCAAACTCAAAATCCTTGCCCGGCGCAGTGCCCAGGAAGCCGTAACTGGCTTGAATAGCACCCTGCAGGGAGGCATCAAGTCGGCCCACCACCAGGTCGGCGTACACCTGGTCCTGATTCTGATAGGACAACACCTCCACTCCTTTCTTCCCCCAGACGGCTTTGGCATACGCTTCCTGGGTCGAGCCCTGCTCCACACCAATGCGTTTGCCCTTGAGCGATTCAAAGGTCGGCAACAGGCCCGACCCGCGCTTGACCACCAGCCGTGCCGGCGCATTGGAGACCTTGTCGGTAAACGCAATCTGCTCGAGACGCTTGGGCGTCACGGTCATCGACGACGCCACTGCGTCGAACTTGCGCGCCAGCAGCGCCGGGATCATCCCGTCCCAGCTGCTTTCTACCCAGACACAACGGGCTTTCAGTTCTGCGCACAGTGCTTCGGCGATGTCGACCCCGAAGCCAGTCAGGGTGCCGTCCTGATTTTTGTATTCCAGCGGCGGGTACGTAGGGTCGACCCCCAGTCTCAAGACTTTGCCAGACCAGTCGGCCGCGCCGACCAGGCTGGATGCCGTCAAGCAAACCAGTGAAACAGCAGCAATCATCTTGTTCATTGTTATTTTCCTCTTCAGACCGCAGACGTTCTTTGTACAGACTGACGCTCGGCAATACGGCGTCTCAACTCAGAAAACGTTCGACCAGCTTGACCCAGTAACTCGCCCCGATCGGCAGGCAGGCATCATTGAAGTCATAGCCAGGGTTGTGCAGCAGGCACCCGCTCTCCCCGTCGCCGTTGCCGATCACCAGATAGCTGCCGGGGCATTTCTCCAGGATGAAGGCGAAGTCTTCACTGGCAGTAAAGGGCCGCAGGTTATCGATCAGTTGCCCTTCCCCCAGCCACTCCCGTGCGACCTCCCGGGCAAACGCGGTGGACTCGGGATGGTTGATCAACACGGGATGACAATGCTGATAATCGATTTCGGCCCGGGCACCGAAACTGGCGGCCTGACCGTTGACTAACTCGGTGATTCTGACTTCGAGCAACTGGCGAATCTCGGGGGTCAATGCGCGCACGCTCAGGCTCATCTGTGCGCTGGACGGGATGACATTCGAGGCACTTCCGGCATGAATGGAACCCACCGTGATGATCGCCACGTCCTGCGGGTTGACGTTGCGCGAGACGATGCTTTGCAATGCGATCACGATCGACGAGCAAACCACCACCGGATCGACGGCTTTGTGCGGCACCGCGCCATGGCCGCCGTTACCGATGATGTTGATCGTCACGGTGTCGGCAGACGCCATGAACGGTCCGCTGTAAAAACCCAGGTGTCCGGCGGGGTACCCCGGCACGTTATGCATGGCGAAGATCGCGTCACAGGGGAACCGTTCGAGCAGGCCTTCTTCCAGCATTTTCCTGGCGCCGCCCAGCCCTTCTTCGGCCGGTTGGAAAATCAGTTGCAAAGTACCCTTGAACGCCCGGGTCTGCGCCAGGTGCCTGGCGGCCGTCAACAGGGTGGCCGTATGACCGTCATGGCCGCAAGCATGCATGACGCCGTCGATCCGGCTGGCGTAGGGTAAACCGGTGGTCTCCTGAATCGGCAGTGCGTCCATGTCGGCGCGCAGACCGATGGACCGGCCCTCACCATTTTTCAAGGTGCCGACGACGCCGGTCTTGCCGACACCGGTGCTGACCTGGAAACCCCACTGAATCAAACATGCGGCCACCCGCTCGCTGGTAGCGAACTCTTCAAAACCCAGTTCGGGATGTGCGTGAAGGCTGTGACGCAACGCGATCATTTCATCCTGCATCGCTGCAATACCAGGCAAGACATGGCCGGCGTTCATTATTGTATTCCCTCGAAAAGACCTGAGCGGTCGCTGAGCTGGATCTTAGGGAACGGAGTCTGGGCTGGGGAGGCCCAGTTTGGTTATGATGACAACCACAAGTTGTCACTAGGGTGAGCAGATGAAACTGCATCAATTACAAGCACTGATTGCCAGCGCTGAAACCGGCAGTATCCGGGCGGCGGCGCGTTCACTGGAGATTTCCCAGGCGGCCGTGACCAAAGCGCTGCGCGAATTGGAAACCGCTCAGCAGTTACCGCTGTTCACCCGAACGCCCAGCGGTCTGAACTTCACCGAATACGGAAAAGTATTGCTGACTCACGCCCGCCTCGTGATCAAGCAACTCGAACATGCGCAAACCGAACTCGATCACATGCGTGGCAAGGCTCAGGGGCGGCTCTGTGTAGGGATCACGCCCTGGATAGCCCTGACCTTCCTGCCCGAAGTGGTCCTGGCCTTTCGTGAGCGCATGCCGCAAATCCGCCTGGAGTTGTTCGAAAGCCTGATGGCCGTGGCCCAGCCGCTATTGCGCGACGGCAGCATGGATTTTGCGATCGGCCAGCTTCACCCTGCGCAATCAACCCAGGAGTTCGCCTGCGAAACGCTGCTCGATTACCAGACCTCGGTGTTGGTGCGCCAGGGCCATGCCCGGCAGAGCGCTCGATCGATCCATGAACTGCTGGAGGAAAACTGGACGCTGAACTACGCACCCGACGGACACGACGGGCTGATGCAGGAGCTGTTCTGGCAACATGGCGCACAAATCAATGAAAACCGTATCGTTCGCGCCCACTCACTGGCGATCCTGCAGATGATGGTCGAGCAGGCCGACATGTGCACCTGGGGGCCGTCCATCGTCAGTATTGCCCCACCCTTCCTCGGCCGAGTGGTGTCCCTGGACCTGGCCGAGCAGTTCGAGCCCAGACATCTGGGCATCGTGACACGCCGCAATGGAGCGCTGAGCAACCCTGCGCTGTGCTTCACCGATTGCCTGTTGCAGGTGATTCGGCGCCATGCACGTTCGGCGAAGAAGGAAGATCGGCAATTGTTTGAAACGCTGCGGTTATTGGTTTGATTAGCGCCTCGGCTGCGAAATCGCAGCCGGCGGCAGCTGCATTCGCCGTGCTCATCTCGACAAATGAGATGAATGCGGACATACAGGGGCTGCCGCCAGTTGTGATCTTTTTCGGTCAGCGATCCAAGCCGCCGATGGTTGCAAGGCAAGCGCTGCCACCCTGCCTGGGCAGGAACACCTCGGCCAGCATGCAGCGCGCGCTGCCGCCACCGATGCGCTCGATGGTGTCGATGTTCACCGGCAACGGCGTGGTGTGAGCTTCGATCAAGCGACGCTGATTGGCGTCCAGTGATTGCCAGGCTGTGCGCGACATCACCAGCAGTGGCTCGCCCGCTGCGCTGTGCACTTCCAGCATGTTGCCGGCAAAGGACTCCAACTGCGCCCAGTTCAAGGCGATGACCTGTTTGCCGCTGGTTTCGAGCCGTTCACGCAGCGCCGCACGTTCGCCCGAATGGGGCAAGGACGCCAGGCAAGCCACCGCCAGGCGGGTGCCGACACTCATCATCACATTGGTGTGATAAATCGCCACGCCCTGGCGATCCACCGCGTTGAACGCACAGAGTTCATAGCCCAAATGGGTGACCAACTGATCCAGGGCCTGGGCGTGGGTGCGTGTGGAATACCCGGCGTAGCAAATCCGCTGTTGCCGATCCAGGACCATGCTGCCGGTGCCCTCCAGGAAAACCTCCTGCTCTTCGAGGCTGGACAGGTCTAGCAACTGCTCGACCCGGTATTCGCCCAGCAGCCCGTCGAGTACACCTTTGTCCCGCTCCAGTCGCCGGTTGTGGCCCTGCATCGGATACAGCACCAGGGTGCCATCCGGGTGGCTGCTCCACCAGTTGTTGGGGAAGATCGAGTCCGGGGTATGGGGCGCTTCTCGATCGTTATGCACCAGGACTTCAACGCCGTGCCGACGCAACGCGGCAACATAGCCATCGAACTCGGCAAGGGCCTTGAGTTGAACGTCTTCAGCAATGGTTGCCGGACGCTGGAAGCGGTTGTTCGCCGCCGTGTCCTGATTGAAGGAGAAACGTGTCGGGCGAATCATTAAAACCGTATTGGTGGTTTGCATGGGCACAGACTCAATGAGGGTCGAGAGAGGCTCATTGTCTGTTTCGAGGTGGGAAAAACCCGGTTGATAACGGCTTTTGCGCTGATGAAAACGGCTGAAGATTCTGACCCCTTCAGCCGATTCGGTGAACAACACAAAGCAAATGTGGGAGCGGGCTTGCTCGCGAAGGCGCAGGGTCATCCAACATCAATGTCGACT
>NZ_JAGYGG010000013.1:0-137033 GCF_019947335.1 Pseudomonas sp. BF-R-24 | reverse complement strand
CGGCGCTTTAGGTAGAAAGGGCGGAACGAGAAGTCTCCCACGGTCCGTACTGGCTAGAGTCGGAATCGAGCTGTTAGTCCCGCCCACCCCTTCAAGTCTAAACATACAAGCGAGCTTGCTCGCGATGAAGGTCAAAGATAACGCGGGAAATCTGAATCACAGTGTTGCTCTCAGGTTTTTCGCGAGCAAGCTCGCTCCTACAGGGAGGAGATTCGTCAGCCCGTCACAATCCGGTTCTTGCCCTCGCGCTTGGCCTGGTACATCGCGGCATCTGCCCGGGAAAACAGGTTTTCCACGTTTTCGTCCGCGGCAGTCAGGCTGGTCAGGCCCTGGCTGACGGTGATGCCGAACATCTGGCCTTCATGGGTAAAGCGCAATCGCTGAATCTGTTGTTGCAAGCGTTCAGCCACTTGCAGGGCCATCTGCGGTGTACAGCCGGGAAACACCGCTGCGAACTCCTCACCGCCAATGCGCCCGAACAGGTCGCGACGACGCAACGCTGCGCGGCCGCTTTCGGCAATGCGTTGCAACACGTTGTCGCCTTCCTGGTGACCGTAGGTGTCGTTGATCGTCTTGAAGTTATCAATGTCCAGCATCAGAAACGACAGCGGCTCGCCCTGTTGCCGGGTGTGTGCGAACGCGCGGTGGGCGCATTCGAAGAAATGACGGCGGTTGCTGCTCTGGGTCAGCGCATCGATGGTGGCCAGGCGATGCAGCTCGGTTTCCATCTGCTTCTTGTCGGTGATGTCTTCGGCGATGCCGACGATGATCACCGGTTGCCCCGGCTCGGGCTGGCGGTTGATGTAGCATTTGTCGCTTAGCCAGCGCACCTGGCCGTCTGCGGCGATGACTCGATACTCGCGGTCTTCGACGGCGCCTTTGTCCAGCACTTCGGCAAGGCTGCGTTCGGCATAGTCCAGGTCGTCAGGGTGAATGCTGTCGCACCATTGATTGCCGTCGGCCAGCAGTAGATCGGCCGAACGGCCAAAGATCCGTTCATAGGCGGGGCTGACGTAAAGCACCTTGCGGGTTTCCCAATCGAATGCCCACAGCACTGCATTGACGCTCATCAGCAAGGTGCTGAACAACTGTTCGCGTTCACTCAGGCGTGCGACTTCGCGTTGGGCGTGCATCAGCGCTATCAGGGGCTGCGCGGCCTCGGGCCAATGGGACGGAGATGAGTCTTGCAGGTTTTTTGGGGCCATCGACACAAATCTCAAAGGGCATGCCGCGCGTTCGACAGCGGCCAACACCAAGCCCGCCGGGAATGGCGAAGTGTCTTTGAGATAGGGCTTTTGGGATGAAGTTCCCGCCTTTTGCGGCGAGGAAGCTGGCTCCCGCCGGGCGGTATCAGCGGCGTGTTTTTTCAGTCAGGTCAAAAACCAAAGTGGGAGCGAGCCTGCTCGCGAAGGCGGTATGTCAGTCAATTTGATACTGACTGACATTCCCTCTTCGCGAGCAAGCTCGCTCCCACAGGTTTTGCGACTGCTCGCTGCAATCAGGAGGCGGCAGGGCGCAGGGAGTAGGTCTTCAACTGATCGGCGAAGTCGCGCAGGGATTGAATCCCGCTGGCTTCGGCTTCGTGTACCCAGTCCTTGATGGCCGCCAGCATGTCGTGACCATTTGAGCTGGTCTTGACCCAGATCTGTTGCAGGGCCAGGCGTTTCTCGTAAATTACCTTCAGCGCCTGACTGTGCTCGAGCATGTTCTGGATGCGTACATGGTGTTTTTCATCCAGCAGGCTGGTCTCCCGCGAAAGCAGGCGTTTGGCCCGGTGGAACTGGTGACGTACCGAGTGATCGACTTTTTCCAGCTCTTGCTTGACCAGCGGGCCGATCACCAATTTGCGGTACTGGGCCATGATCTGGAAGCGGTTGTTGAGGATCGCCATGGCGGTGTCCATGTCCAGGTTGCCCTTGCCTTCGACGCGATGGGCAATCGGCGCAACCCGTTGAACCTTGGCCAGGCGCAGGAAGCTGAAGACTTGAATCCACGCCCAGCCCAGGTCGAACTCCCACTTCTTCACCGACAGTTTTGCCGAGTTAGGGTAGGTGTGATGGTTGTTATGCAGTTCTTCGCCGCCAATCAGGATGCCCCAAGGCACCAGGTTGGTCGCCGCATCGCGGCATTCGAAGTTGCGGTAGCCGATGGCATGGCCCAGGCCATTGACCACGCCGGCGGCCCACACCGGGATCCACATCATCTGGATGGCCCAGATGGTGATGCCGATGGTGCCGAACAGCAGCAGGTCGATAACGCCCATGATCGCGATGCCCAGCAGCGGGAAGCGGCTGTAGAGGTTGCGCTCGATCCAGTCTTCGGGGCAGTTCTTGCCGTAGATGCGCAGTGTCTCGGGGTTTTCCGCTTCGGCGCGGTACAGCTCGGCGCCTTTGCGCAGCACCGTGGACAAACCCTTGATGACCGGGCTGTGCGGGTCATCGACGGTTTCGCATTTGGCGTGATGCTTGCGGTGGATGGCAGTCCACTCGCGGGTGTTCTGCGCCGTGGTCAGCCACAGCCAGAAACGGAAGAAATGCTTGAGGCCCCCATTCAGCTCCAGGGAGCGATGGGCCGAGTAACGATGCAGATAGACCGTGACGGCGATGATCGTGACGTGGGTCATCAGCAGGGTGACTGCTACCAGCGACCAGGGCGACAAGCCAAGAAAACCTTCGTACCACATAGGCTGTAGGGCCCTCGATAAAGAAAAAACAGCCGTTGCATTATCACTAAGCCCACACAGAAAACCAGTCACCCTTTCAGATAAGAGTGGCTGGATGTGTCTTTAAACTATAATTCCAACCTTTTTGTAGGGACATGGATCGCCGGATGTCTGCCACCTATCGCGATGCCTTGCGTGCAGCGCTGCTCTATCTGCTGCTTTCTGTGGTTTGGCTGCAGATCAGTGGCTATTTATTAAACAGTTTCTTCGATAGCTCTGCCGAGCGATTGCGATGGCAACTGATCAACGGTTATGTCTGGGTGCTGTTCAGTGCCGGGTTGATCTTCATTGCCCGGGCGCGGCTGCTGCGGTGTTTGGGTATCGGCGCCAAACTGCGTGAGCGCGACGCCGACCGCATGCGCGTGCGCCAGGCGGCAGCCGTGTTCGACTGCACCCGCGAAGGCGTGCTGGTCACCAATCGGGAAGGTCTGATCGTCCATGTGAACCGGGCGTTCATGGAAATCACCGGTTACGGGCGTGAGGACGTGCTGGGGCAGCGGCCCAACCTGTTCAAGTCCGGGCGACACTCTCCTGAGTTCTATCAGGTGATGTTTGCCACGCTCGCCAGTGTCGGGGAGTGGAGTGGAGAAATCTGGAACCGGCGCAAAAGCGGCGAGATTTACCCGCAATGGCAAACGATCCGCCTGATCCACGACGACTACGGCCGGCCGAGCCAATACGTGGCGGTGTTTTCCGACATCAGTGCAATCAAGAATTCAGAACACGAACTGATGCACCTGGCGCACCACGATCCGCTGACCGATCTACCGAACCGCCTGCTGTTCATCGACCGCGCCGAACAGGCCCTGGCCTCGGCACAGGTCCACAAGCGTGGCTGCGCGCTGCTGATGATCGATCTCGATCACTTCAAGATGATCAACGACAGCCTCGGGCATACCATTGGCGACCAGTTGCTCAAGGCTGTGGCCGAGCGCCTGGGGGCCATGTTCGGTCCGGGCGTCACCCTGTCGCGGTTGGGCGGGGATGAGTTCGCCATACTTGCCGAAAGCTGTCCGCAACTGGTTCAGGCCGCTGCGTTGGCCCAGCGGATCATCGAGGGCCTTAAAGAGCCGTTCCTTATTGATGGGCACCAGCTGTCCATAAACACCAGCATCGGCATCAGCCTGTTCCCCAGCGATGCGTTGAGCGTCGAGCAACTGCTGCGCAATGCCGACTCTGCACTGTTCAAGGCCAAGAGCGCGGGGCGCAATGATTATGCCCTGTACACCGAAGAGCTGACGGCCCACGCCCAGCAACGGGTCGAGATCGCCTTCGAATTGCGCCGAGCCCTGGATCGACAAGAGCTGCGGGTCTATTACCAGCCGGTTCACGACCTCAAGAGCCGTCGCCTGATTGGCGTCGAGGCGCTGGTGCGTTGGCAGCACCCGCAGCGGGGCCTGGTGTCGCCGGCGGAATTCATTCCGGTCGCCGAACGAACCGGTCTGATTGCAGAAATCGACGCCTGGGTCATGGCGCAGGCGTGCCGGCAGATGTGCCAGTGGCAGCAGGACGGGGTGGTGCTGTCGTTCGTCGCGGTCAACGTTTCTTCGCGTCTGTTCGCCCGTCGTGAGCTGTATCAGCAGGTGGCGCAGGTCCTGCGCGAAACCGGGCTGGAGCCGGCGTTTCTCGAGCTGGAAGTCACTGAAAGCGCGGTGATGGAAGACCCGGAAGTCGCGCTGGAGCAGATGCATCGCCTGCGCGAGCTGGGTGTGCGCCTGGCCATCGACGACTTTGGCACGGGTTATTCATCGTTGTTGCGGCTCAAGCGTCTGCCGGTGCAGAAGTTGAAAATCGACCAGGGCTTCGTCGCCGGATTGCCGTGGGATGAGGATGATGCGGCGATCTCGCGGGTGATCATTGCGCTGGCGCAAAGCATGGGCATGCAGGTACATGCCGAGGGGATCGAGCAGGTCGAACAGGCGGCTTTCCTGCTCGAGCAGGGATGTGATCTGGGGCAGGGCTATTGGTTCGGGCAGCCGGTGCCGGCGGCGCAGCTGGATTGGTTGCGTGCTCCGATGATCGCGTAGGAGCGAGCTCGCTCGCGATGAACGTTAACGATGACAAGGGCTACCTGAATGAGCGCGGTGCCCCTGCCACCATCGCGAGCAAGCTCGCTCCTACAGAGGGTTTGCGTGTGTCTGAAAGGTGCAATCCCTCGCAAACCCTTGTCCCGCCAAATAATGTCTTCTGGTTATATAAACATTCTTAAATAGTCTTTTTAAGAATATCTACACCTCTCTAGTATTGCTCTCAAGCCGCAAGCAGTGCCGACACTGCGAGGCAACCTCTCAGTTGAAGGAGCAGCAATATGAGCGCATCCCTGCGTAGCGTCGACGGTCAAGACGAAGCCACCATCCTGCGTGAAATCCAGAGTGCCCTGCGCGATCTGCGCTTTGGCGCCGTGGAAATCACTGTGCACAACGCCCAGGTGGTGCAGATCGAACGCAAGGAAAAATTCCGTTTGCAGCAGCCGGGCAACAAGTCGGGCTGAGGCGAATCAGGCAACGCGATATCCCATAAGAAAAAGCCAACAAACCAAGAATTCCAGGAGCTTTCACCATGTCGTCGATTCGTCATTTCGCTTTGGCCGCCCTGGCCAGCGCCCTTTTTGCCGGTTCCGCCGTTGCCAAGGACTATGAGCTGCTCAACGTGTCGTACGACCCGACCCGCGAGCTGTATCAGGACTACAACGCCGAATTCATCAAGTTCTGGCAAAAGGACCACGCCGGTGACTCCGTGAAAATCCAGCAATCCCACGGCGGTTCGGGCAAGCAAGGTCGCGCGGTAATCGATGGCCTGCGTGCCGACGTCGTAACCCTGGCCCTGGCCGGCGATATCGACGAAATCGCCAAGCTTGGCAAAACCCTGCCGGCCGACTGGCAAAAACGCCTGCCGGACGCCAGCACGCCTTACACCTCGACCATCGTGTTCCTGGTGCGCAAGGGCAACCCTAAAGGCATCAAGGACTGGGGCGATCTGATCAAGAATGATGTCTCGGTGATCACACCGAATCCGAAAACCTCCGGCGGTGCGCGCTGGAACTTCCTCGCGGCCTGGGCCTATGGCCTGAAAGCCAATGGCGGCGACGAAGCCAAGGCCAAGGAATACGTGCAAACCCTGTTCAAGCACGTGCCAGTGCTGGATACCGGCGCCCGCGGCTCGACCATTACCTTCGTCAACAACGGTCAGGGCGACGTATTGCTGGCCTGGGAAAACGAAGCCTTCCTGGCCCTGAAAGAAGAGGGTGGCGCCGACAAGTTCGACATCGTCGTGCCTTCGCTGTCGATCCTCGCTGAGCCGCCGGTGGCGGTAGTCGACAAAAATGCCGAGAAAAAGGGCAACGAGCAGATCGCCGAAGCCTACCTCAAGCACCTGTACAGCCCGGCCGGCCAGGAAATCGCGGCGAAGAACTTCTATCGTCCACGTGACAAGGACGTGGCCGCCAAGTACGCCCAGCAGTTCCCGAAACTGGAACTGGTGAGCATCGACAAGGACTTCGGCGGCTGGAAAACCGCACAGCCGAAATTCTTCAACGATGGTGGGGTGTTCGACCAGATCTACCAGGCGCAGTAATCTGACTCAAGCCACGCAACGAGCCTGATGTCTGGGCTCGTAACTGTGGGAGCGGGCTTGCTCGCGAAGGCGGTGTGTCAGGCGACGTAAATGTTGACTGATAGGGCCTCTTCGCGAGCAAGCCCGCTCCCACATTGATGCGTTTAGCGGATCGCTTTTTTAACCAAGGACTTTTATGTCGCGTCGTATCTCCCCCGTCATACCCGGCTTCGGGCTGACGCTGGGCTACACCTTGGTGTACCTCAGCCTGATTGTGCTCATACCACTGGCGGCGATGTTCGTGCATGCCGCTCAACTCACCTGGGATCAGTTCTGGGCAATCATCTCGGCGCCACGTGTGCTGGCCGCGTTGAAGCTCAGCTTCGGCACCGCCCTGTGTGCCGCGATCATCAACGGCATCATCGGCACGCTGCTGGCCTGGGTATTAGTGCGCTATACCTTCCCTGGACGAAAAGTGATCGATGCAATGATCGACTTGCCGTTCGCATTGCCCACGGCGGTGGCCGGTATTGCGCTGACGGCGTTGTACACCCCTACGGGTCTGGTGGGTCAGTTTGCGGCGGATCTGGGTTTCAAGATCGCCTACACCCCTCTGGGCATCACCCTTGCCCTCACTTTTGTGACACTTCCATTCGTAGTACGTACCGTACAGCCAGTATTGGCGGATATTCCTCGTGAAGTCGAGGAAGCGGCGGCGTGCCTGGGTGCAAAACCCTTGCAGGTTTTCCGCCATATCCTGCTGCCGGCACTGCTTCCGGCATGGCTTACCGGTTTCGCTTTGGCCTTTGCCCGCGGGGTCGGCGAGTACGGTTCGGTGATTTTCATCGCCGGCAACATGCCGATGAAAACCGAGATTCTGCCGCTGCTGATCATGGTCAAGCTCGACCAATACGATTACACCGGCGCTACCTCCATTGGTGTACTGATGCTGGTGGTTTCCTTCGTCCTGTTGCTGCTGATCAACTTGTTACAGCGGCGCATCGAAACCCCATAAGGAGGCGCACCCATGTCCCAATCGTCTATTGCTGCCGCTTCCTCGAACGCTGCCCGCCGTGGCAGCGCGACCTCGCGGCGAATCCTGATCGGCCTTGGCTGGCTGATTTTTGCGCTGTTTCTGTTGCTGCCGCTGTTCATCGTGGTGTCCCAAGGGCTGAAACTCGGCCTCGGGGCGTTTTTCACCGCGATCTTTGAGCCGGACGCGCTGTCGGCGCTGAAACTCACGGTCATCGCCGTGTTGATTTCGGTGCCGCTGAACCTGGTGTTTGGTGTCAGTGCCGCGTGGTGCGTGAGCAAGTACTCGTTCCGCGGCAAGAGCATGCTGGTGACACTGATCGACCTGCCGTTCTCGGTGTCGCCGGTGATCGCCGGTCTGGTCTATGTGCTGATGTTCGGCGCCCAAGGCCTGTTCGGCCCATGGTTGCAGGACCACGACATCCAGATCGTCTTCGCCCTGCCGGGCATCGTGCTGGCGACGATCTTCGTCACCGTGCCGTTCGTGGCCCGTGAACTGATCCCGCTGATGCAGGAGCAAGGTACCCAGGAAGAGGAGGCCGCGCGCCTGCTCGGGGCCAACGGCTGGCAGATGTTCTGGCACGTCACCGTGCCCAACATCAAATGGGGCCTGATCTACGGCGTGGTGTTGTGTACCGCGCGGGCCATGGGGGAGTTCGGTGCGGTGTCGGTGGTTTCCGGGCACATTCGCGGGGTGACCAACACCCTGCCGTTGCACGTCGAGATCCTCTACAACGAATACAACCACGTGGCCGCGTTCGCCGTGGCGAGCCTGTTGCTGATCCTGGCGCTCTTCATCCTGCTGCTCAAGCAGTGGAGCGAAAACCGTATTAACCGCCTGCGCGCCAGCGCCGCGGAGGAATAATTCATGTCGATCGAAGTGCGTAATGTCAGCAAGAACTTCCACGCGTTCAAGGCGCTGGACAACATCAGCCTGGACATCCAGAGCGGCGAACTCGTTGCGTTGCTCGGTCCGTCGGGCTGCGGCAAGACCACGCTGCTGCGGATCATCGCCGGCCTGGAGACTCCGGACCAGGGCAACATCGTGTTCCACGGTGAAGACGTTTCCGGGCATGACGTGCGTGATCGCAACGTCGGTTTCGTGTTCCAGCACTACGCCCTGTTCCGCCACATGACGGTGTTCGACAACGTCGCGTTCGGCTTGCGCATGAAACCGAAAAACCAGCGCCCGAGCGAAAGCCAGATCGCAACCAAAGTCCACGAACTGCTGAACATGGTGCAACTGGACTGGCTGTCGGATCGCTACCCGGAACAACTCTCCGGCGGTCAGCGTCAGCGCATTGCCCTGGCCCGGGCGCTGGCGGTGGAGCCGAAAGTGCTGCTGCTCGACGAACCTTTCGGCGCCCTCGACGCCAAGGTCCGTAAAGAGCTGCGTCGCTGGTTGGCGCGCCTGCACGAAGACATCAACCTGACCTCGGTGTTCGTGACCCACGACCAGGAAGAAGCGATGGAAGTCGCCGACCGTATTGTGGTGATGAACAAGGGGGTGATCGAGCAGATCGGCTCACCGGGTGACGTCTACGAAAACCCGGCCAGCGATTTCGTCTATCACTTCCTCGGTGATTCGAACCGTCTGCACCTGGGCGAAGACAGGCACGTGCTGTTCCGCCCGCACGAAGTGTCGCTGTCACGCCATGAACTGGAAGATCACCACGCGGCGGAAGTGCGGGACATTCGTCCGCTGGGCGCGACAACACGGGTGACGCTGAAGGTTGAAGGGCAGAGCGATCTGATCGAAGCCGAAGTGGTCAAGGATCACGATAGCCTGATCGGGTTGGCGAAGGGAGAGACGCTGTTCTTCAAGCCGAAGGTTTGGCAGAAGGTCGCCAACATCTAAAGCAAAAGCTTCGCGAGCAAGCCCGCTCCCACAGGGGTTCTATGTGCACCATAGATCCTCTGTGGGAGCGAGCTTGCTCGCGATTGCGATCTAGACAGCAGCACGCTTCGGATTGACCCGTACCCCACCCGCCCGCGCCTCGATCTGCTCTTTCAGCTCATGCCGCATCCCCAGCATGAACGCCAGCTCGGCCACCACAAACAACGGCCCGACAATCAACCCCGTCACATCATCGACGAACGCCGGTTTGCGCCCTTCGTAGTGATGGCCGACAAACTGAATCGCCCAACCGATCACGAACATCGCCACACCGCTGCCCAGCCAGACCAGCGTGCTTTGCTGCGCCAGCGCATGACCGGCCCACACGGACAGCCCGAGCAACACAGTCATCAACACGCCCAGGCGCAACTCCAGGCGCAGGTAAAACCACGCCGATGCCAGCGAGACGAGCACCGCCGGTGACATCCACACGCCCCCCAGCGACCACTCCGGCCGGGACAGCAACACCGCGACGGCGACCACGATCAGCGGAATGCCGATAAAGTGCGAGGCGATGTTGCGCGGGTCACGGTGGTAGGCGGCGTATTGACTGAGGTGGTCGACGAGGCTTTTCATTGTTGTTCTCCTGTAGGGTGATTGATCATGCCCCGGGGCCATTTCCCACTCTGTCAGCCAGGCGACAATCTCTAGGAGTTTTCATGGATATGCAGGTTTGGCGTCCACGCCTGATGAGCGGTCAGTGGTTCAGCCATTTGCCTGTTTCCCTACAGGATAGCCTGCTGTCGGCGGCCAGGCTGCGGCGCCTGTCGCCGGGCCAGCGGCTGTTCAAGCGTGGCGATCCGCCCTGTGGCCTGTACGCGGTACTTGAAGGCGCGGTGCGCGTCGGTGCCGTGAGCGAGCAGGGCAAGGAAGCGCTGCTGAGCCTGGTGGAACCGCCGCACTGGTTTGGTGAAATCTGCCTGTTCGATGGCCAGCCACGCACCCACGATGCCTACGGCGTGGGCCAGTGCACGCTGCTGCACATTCCCCAGAACACCTTGCTGGCGCTGCTCGACGAGCATCCGCAGCACTGGCGGCAACTGGCGTTGCTGATGAGCCAGAAATTGCGCATGACCTTCATCAACCTCGAACAACTGAGCCTGTTGCCGGCCCCGGCACGACTGGCGCACCGCTTATTGATGATCGCCGAAGGCTATGGCGAGACCATCCCTGCGCGCCGCGTCCTGCAACTGCCCCAGGAGCAGCTTGCTTCAATGCTGTCGCTGTCGCGCCAGACCACCAACCAGATTCTCAAGGAGTTGCAGGGGCAGGGGATCATAGGGCTGAGTTACGGCGAAATTGAAATCCTCGATGCCGAGCGATTGCGGGCACTGGCCACAATCTGACGGTGAACACCGAACCATTGTGGGAGCGGGCTTGCTCGCGATGACGGTGTGTCAGTCTCCAGGTGTGTCGACTGACCGTCCGCTATCGCGAGCAAGCTCGCTCCCACAGGGGATCCGGATCATTCATCGCAACCCATCCCGAAACTGCCCCGGTGTCATCCCGGTCCAGCGCTTGAACGCGCGGCTGAAGCTGCTGGTGTCGGCAAACCCGAGCAGGTAACTGATTTCGCTCAGCGAGACTTGAGGGTCGCGCAGGTGCAGTAGGGCGAGGTTTTCGCGGCTTTCGTTGAGCAGCGTGTCGAACCGGCAGCCTTCATCGGCCAGGTGCCGTTGCAGGCTGCGCAGGCTCAGGTGCAGGGCCTTGGCGATGTGTTCGGCGCTGGGTTCGCCTTCGGGCAGTTGTTCTTCAATGGCATCGCGAACCTTGCGCTCCCAGGTCAGCGGCTTGAGTTGCGCCAGGGTGCGCTTGAGCACGGTTTCGTTGTGTTCGGCCAGTTCCGGGTTGGCGTCATCCAGGTGGCTGTCGAAGTCGACGAGGGCGAACTCCAGCCGGTCTTCGTCGGCGCCGAAGTTCATGGGCGAGCGGAAGACTTTATGCCATTGGTGCGCGTCCGCCGGCTCCGGGCGACGCAGGTAGGTCGCCAGTGGCGCGTAGTCGCGACCCAGGCGATTGCGGCAGGTGCGCACGTAAATCGCCATGAACGCATCGATGGCTTCGAAGGCCGGGGCGGGGTTGCCGGCCGGGATTTTCAGGCTGAAACGGTAGCGATCCTCGGCACGGGTCAGTTCCAGTTCCAGGGCATCGCTGACCACCTGGTGATAGCGCACGATGCGCTCGAACACTTCCCGCAGGCTACCGCTGGCCACCAGCGCATAACCCAGCGCATGGAAGGTGGTCGGGCTGACGAAACGCGAAACCCGCAAACCGATCGCCGGGTCACCGCTGGCCTGCACCGCCAGATTCCACAGGTGCGTGGTGCCCGACAGTGGGTAGCGCGCGTTCGGGTCGTCCATCAGGTGCGGGTCGAGCCCCGCTTGCTGGCACAGGGCGGTGCTGTCGATGCCCAGGGCATCGAGTTGCTTGCGCAGGGCGCGGGTCCAGCTGGCTAGGGAGGTCGGTTCAGTCATGCTGATTGGCGCTTCCGGTCAACAGGTTGGCGTTCTCGGCTACCGCCTTGCAGAGGTTTCCAAGGCAGGATGCAACCATCAATAACCAGAGGATGGAAGCATGAGTGGTACTTCTGCAAGCCCCCAACGACTGAATGCAGCCCAACGATCGGCCCATATCCGCGAAGTGGTGCTGGCCAGAGGCGTCGAACTGCGCGAGCAATACCCGATTCTCAAGCATCAGGACGCCCTCGGCGCAGGCATTCTGACCTTCGCCATCGCTGGTATGGTCGGCTCAGCGGCGCTCTACATGAGCGGGCACATGGCGTGGTGGGCGTGCCTGCTGCTTAACGCGTTTTTTGCCTCGTTGACCCATGAGCTGGAGCACGACCTGATCCACAGCATGTACTTCCGCAAGCAGAAGGTGCCGCACAACCTGATGATGGGGCTGGTGTGGCTGGCGCGGCCGAGCACTATCAATCCGTGGATTCGCCGCCATCTGCACCTCAATCACCACAAGGTGTCGGGCTCTGAAACCGATATGGAAGAACGCGCCATTACCAACGGTGAGCCCTGGGGCATCGCGCGGTTCTTGATGATTGGCGACAACATGATGTCGTCGTTTATCCGCATGCTGCGGGCCAAGACCTGGGCGCAAAAGATCAACATCGTCCAGCGCACCCTGAAGGTCTACGCACCGCTGGCGCTGATGCATTGGGGCGCGTGGTACGTGTTTCTCGGTTTCCACGTAGCGAATGGCGTTGCGCATCTGATGGGCGCACCGATCGAGTGGTCGGCGACCACGTTGTCGGTGATGCAGGTGATCGACATCGCGGCAGTGGTGATCATCGGCCCGAACGTGTTGCGCACGTTCTGCCTGCACTTCATCAGCTCGAACATGCACTACTACGGTGACGTGGAGCCGGGCAACGTGATGCAGCAGACGCAAGTGCTGAACGCGTGGTGGCTGTGGCCGTTGCAGGCGTTCTGCTTCAACTTCGGCAGCAGCCACGGGATTCATCACTTTGTGGTGAAGGAACCGTTCTACATCCGGCAGCTCACCGTGCCGGTGGGGCACAAGGTGATGCGCGAGATGGGTGTGCGGTTCAATGATTTCGGTACGTTTGCGCGGGCCAACCGGTTTGAGCGCAAGGACGAAGTGGTCGGGGATAAGGTGCGTACGGCTCGGGCTTGATGGTTGTCTGCAAGGGCCTCTTCGCGAGCAAGCCCGCTCCCACATTTGATCTTCAGAGAACACATTATTTGTGAACAACCGAGATCCCCTGTGGGAGCGGGCTTGCTCGCGAATGCGGTGCATCAGGCAATATCAATCCGGCTGAAACGGCGACTCACTCAAGATCACCCCTGTCTCATCCACATACCGCTGCCAATGTTCGATCAAGGCACTGAGCTTCTGCGGCTGGCTCGACGCCAGGTCATGAATCTCCCCCGGATCATTGCCCAGGTCATACAACTGCCAGGTCGCCGGCCCCACCGGTCCCGGGATGTAAACCGCCTTCCATTGCCCTTGCCGAATCGCCCGTCGTCCGAACAATTCCCAACCGGTGACGGTGTGCTCGTCATGCACTTGCGCCGTCTCGCCCGACAAGAACCCAAGCCACGACTTGCCTCGAACTTCCGCCACGGGTTTGCCGTGCCACTGCTTGCCCGGATGACGCACGCCGGCCAGATCAAGAATGGTCGGCGTGATGTCCATCACCGTGCCAAACCCATGGCTGATCTGGCCCTTGAGCGGCAGCTGCGGGTAGTGCACCAGTGCCGGAACACGGATCCCGCCTTCGGTCGTGAAGGCTTTGAACAGCCGCGACGGCGCGGTCGCCACTTGCGCCCAGTTCGGCCCGTACCAGACGTAGGAGTTGGCGCGACCGATGTTGTCCAGGCTGTTGTCATAATGCTGGTTGAGATAGGTCAGCAACTGCGGGCCGAATTTCGGAAAGGCCTCCAGCAACGCCCCTTCGGCACCGTTATCGGACATGAACAGGATGAAGGTGTTGTCCAGTTGCCCCTGCTGGCGCAAGTAATCGACGACCCGCCCGATGTTCCAGTCCATGCGCTCGACCATCGCCGCATAAACCTCCATGGCCCGCGCGGAGATCTGCCGTTGCTCGTCGTTCAGGGCGTCCCATTGTGCAGTCAACTGGATCAACGGATGCGGCTCGACATCGGCCTCGATCAGCCCCAGTTTTTTGAGTTTTTCCAGACGCTCTAGTCGCAGTACTTCAGGGCCGGCGTCATAGCGCCCGCGGTACTTTTCCACCACCTCGGCCGGCGCCTGCAGCGGCCAGTGGGGCGCGGAAAACGGCAGGTAGGCGAAGAAAGGCCGGGTCTGGTCGCGCTCCTTGAGGTATTGCAGCAGCTTGTCGCCAAAGGCATCGGAGGAATAAAAATCCTTCGGCAGTTCATCGATGAATTGGTCGTCTTCGATGTACAGCGCCGGGGTGGATTTCAGCAGCCGTGGCGTCGTTTCATCGTAGGTCGGCTCGAAGCCGTAATGGTTGGCCGCGCCGGGCAACAGCGAAAACGAACGCTCGAAACCCCGGGCGTGAGGCGCCAGTTCTGCGGTCAGGCCCAGGTGCCATTTACCGCTCATCAATGTCTGGTAACCGGCCTCGCGCAGCAGCTCGGGCAGGGCGACCACGCGGTCGTTCAGGTGTCCTTCGTAACCCGGTTTGCCGATCAGGTCGGGGGTCAATGCTTCGGCCATGGTGCCGATGCCGGCGATGTGGTGGTCGGTACCGGTGAGCAGCATCGAGCGGGTCGGCGAGCAGGTCGGCGCGGTGTGGAAGTCGGTCAAGCGCAGGCCATTGTTGGCCAGTGCATCGAGGTTCGGCGTGTTGATTTCGCCACCGAAGGCGCCGATGTCGGAAAAGCCTAGGTCATCGGCCAGGATCACTAGAAAGTTGGGACGTTGCGGCATCAAGAATTTCCTTTTTCAGTAGGCAATGAAGGACAACGGCAGATCGCGGACCTGCACCGGCACGGGGGGCTGGTAGTGATCGTCGCTGGTGAGTTCGTGAAGCAGTTCCTCGCGTAACTGGTGGAAGTCGAAACTGCTGCGCTGGCGCGGATGGGGCAGGGCAATGTCGACCACTTGTTTGATCCGCCCCGGACGCGGCTCCATCACCACCACACGGTCGGCAAGGAAGATCGCTTCCTCGACATCGTGGGTGACCAGCACGGTGGTGATTTTTGCCCGGGCGCGGATCGCCAACAGTTCGTCCTGCATCTGCTGGCGGGTCAGAGCATCGAGGGCGCCGAAGGGTTCGTCCAGCAGCAGAATCCGTGGGCTGGCCACCAGGCCGCGAGCAATGGCCACGCGCTGGGCCATGCCGCCGGAGAGCTGGTGCGGATAGGCGCGGGCGAAGTCGCCCAGGCCCACCAGTTCGATGAAATCGTGGATGCGCCTGTGCTTTTGCGCAGCGCTCAATGGCTCATTGACCAGGCCCAGGCCGATGTTGTCGGCCACGCTCAGCCACGGGAACAAGCGGTGTTCCTGAAAGACGATGCCGCGCTCGCCGCCGATGCCGGTGACGGCTTTTCCGTCCACGCTGATTTGCCCGCGAAACTGCGTATCGAGGCCCACCAGCAGCCGCAGCAAAGTGGATTTGCCGCAGCCGCTGGAACCGACAATGGCGACGAACTCGCCCTCGGCGATGTCCAGGTTGAATTCGCGAATGGCCTCAAGTGTGAAGCCGTCGACGTCGAAGGTTTTGCCCACGTGATTGAAGCTGACAATCGGTGCGTTCATGCGTGTCTCCAGCGAGTGACGCGGATTTCCAGGCGTTGGCCAATGAGGTTGAGCAGGGCGCCGGTCAGGCCCACCAGCAGCATGCCGGCCATGATCAGATCCATGCGCAGCAGTTGCTGGGCGCCGATCATCTGGCTGCCTATGCCGCCGTTGGACGGCATGAAGTATTCAGCGCCAATGGTGCCGAGCCAGGCGTAGATAAGGCTCAGCCGAAGCCCTGCAAAAATCCCTGGCGCCGCGCCCGGTAGTACCAGTCGAACCAGGCGCTGGCGCAGATTCAGGCGCAACACCTGCGCGGCCTCGTTCAGTTGCGGCGAGAGGTGGGCGACGCTGCGTTGGGTGGCGATAAACAGCGGGAAAAAGGCGGCGAGGGCAACGAACACCCACTTGGCCAATTCCCCCAGGCCGAACCACGCGGTGAGCAGCGGCACCCAGGCGAATATGGCGATCTGACGGATGGCGGCGAGGGTTGGGCCGAGCACGCGTTCACTGGTGCGCGACAACCCCAGCAGCAACCCCAAGGCAAACCCGAGCCCGCCACCGAGCAGCAACCCGCCAAGGGTTCGGCCCAGGCTCAGGGCCATGCCACCAAGCAATGTGCCGTCGAGCAAACCATCCCGAGTGGTCTGCAGGACGGCCAGCGGGCTGACCAGAATGTTCGCGTCGATCCATTGCTGATCCGAGGTCAGTTGCCACAACGCCAGAAGCGCCAGTGGCAGCAGCCACGGTTGCAATCGCTGCCAACCTCGATAACGCGGCCCGCGACGGATTTCGGCCGTGGCCGGGTGCGGCCAGTGCACCAGTTTCCTGTCCAGCAAACCGATGCCGCGATCCATCGCCACACCGATCAAACCGATCACCACAATGCACACGAACACGATGTCGAGCATGAACAGCTGCCGCGCCCAGACCATCAGGTAGCCGATGCCTTCACTGGAAGCGAGCAGTTCAACAGCGAGCAGTGAAGTCCAGCCGGCGGCCAGTGCGAGGCGCACACCGGCCATGAATGCCGGCAGTGCGGCAGGCAGCACCAGGCGTCGGATCAACAGGTGCCTGGGCAGGCGCAACACGGCGGCGGCTTCGCGCAGTTTTGGTTGTGCATCGCGCACACCGACCAGTGTGTGCAGGGTCACCGGCACCACGATGGCCTTGATCAGCACCACCAGTTTCAGCACTTCGCCAATGCCGAAAAACACCATGAACAATGGAATCCAGGCCAGGGTCGGGACTTGCGCCAACCCGGCGAAGGTTGGAAACACAAGGCGCTCCAGCCGACGACTGAAACCCAGTGCCGCTCCCAAGACAGCGCCTGTGCCGATCCCGGCCAGCAGCCCCCAGAACAAGCGTTGCAGGCTGATCCACAAGTGGCTCCACAACTCGCCCTGGGACAGTTCCAGTGCGCTGCTCCAGACCAGGCTCGGCGCCGGCAGGATCTGCTCGCTCATCCAGTGATTGCGGCTGGCGAGCCACCACAGCGCAAACAGGCTGAGGGGTAATAGCCAGGGCAAGAGCCGCTGGCTCAGCGTCGGCCAACGCCGTCGACCATCAAGCCGAGGTGCGGCCAGCGGTAGGCTCAGAAGAGAAACACGGGCCATGGGTGACCTCCGTTGTCGGGTTGCAATACAGGCCTGCTTTTTTGTGGGAGCGAGCTTGCTCGCGATGAGGGCATGTCAGGCGACTCATGTGCTGGATGACACACCGCTATCGCGAGCAAGCCCGCTCCCACAGGGTCCAAGGCGTATGCAAAATTGATCTATAAAAATTAAAATCAATACTATTGAGAGATAAGCGAAACCATTTAAGGCCTCCATAAGCCACTGCATCCAATGCATTCGAAGAATATTTTTGATGCTGCCAAGGCATACGCCACGGAGAGGTCCGCAGGCCTTGATATAGATCCAAATAGTCTAAAAATGTGAATTTATAGTATTTAAGTGTTGGTTCTACTTGGGCCTACTTTCGGCTCCTCAACGCCCGTTGCCTCAAGGAGCCGCACCCATGAACCTCCCCTTCAAACGTGTCATCAGTCTGTTCGCCGCACCGGCCCTGGCGGGCCTGCTGGCTTTCACGGCCAACGCTGGTGAACTCAAGGAAATCCGCATCGCCGTGCCGGACCTCAGTGCCGGTACCCAGCACAGTGGTGGCGGTGTCGTGGATGTGCTGCGTGATCAACAGATCTTCGAAAAGGCTTTCGCCGATCAAGGCATCAAGATTCAGTGGAGCTTCTTCAAGGGCGCAGGCCCGGTGATCAACGAGGCGTTCGCCAACGGTCAGGTGGACCTTGCCTACCTCGGCGATCTGGCGGCCATCATCGGCAAGTCCAATGGTCTGGATACGCGACTGCTCAGCGCCTCGGCGCGCGGGGTGAAGCATTACCTCGGCGTGGTGCCGGGTTCAGGGATCAAGACCCTGCAGGACCTCAAGGGCAAACGCGTGGCCATCTTCCGTGGCACCGCCAGCCAGCTGTCCTTTGACGCGGCGCTGGCTAGCCAGGGGTTGAGCGAGAAGGATGTGAAAGTCATCAACCTCGACTTCAACGCGGCGGTCGCGGCGCTGGCGGCGAAGCAGATCGATGCCTCGTGGGGCGGTTCCGGGCTGACGGCGTTGCAAGCCAAGGGGCTGGCCGAGTTGCCGCTAAACACCAAGGATCTGGGCGGTGCGGGCAGCGTGCAGGCGGTGCTGATAGGGACTGGAAAGTTTGTCGATGCGCATCCGGAGGCGGTGGCGAAATTGCTCAAGGCCCAACAGCAGGCCGTGGAGTGGCTGACCCAGGACAGCAACAAGGACGCCTACATTCAGTTGGTGTCGGGGCTGGCGAGTTACCCGGCGGTGATCCTCACACAGGACCTGAAGGATCAGAAACTGAGCGAGGTGTTCCCCTCGACGCTTGACCCGGTGTTCCTCGGCAAATTGCAGGATGCCGTGGACCTGGCTTCGCAGCAGAAGCTGATTCGCAAGTCGTTCAAGGTCAGTGATTGGGTGGTGCCGGAGTTGGCTGCTGCGAAGCTCTGAATTTTTGTCGTCAATGCGGACGCTTTCGCGAGCAAGCCCGCTCCCACATTGGACTTGCGTCGTACACAAATCCAATGTGGGAGCGGGCTTGCTCGCGAAGGGGCCCTAAACAGCAACGCTGATCTGCTGCCTGTCCACCGCCACCAACGTCTCGATCATCGCCCGCGCCGCCGGTGACAACCGGAACCCCGTGCGGCTGACAATCCCGCACCGCGCATTCATGCTCTCAATGTTCTGCGGCAGGTTGCGCCAGTGCAGCAGCACCAGCGAGCCCTGGGCAATGTCTTCAACAAACGCTTCTTCAGTCCCCACGCCGATGGCATTGGATTGCAGCACCACTTTCACCAGCGCCGGAAAATGCTCGGTCTCGATGGTCGGTGAAAAATCCACCCGCCCACTGAGGTTCGCCAGCAGTTTGCGAATGCCCGGCGGGATCTTCGTGGTCGCCAGCGGGTAATCGAACATGTCGTTGGTCGACAGGCTCTCCTTGGCCAGCAGCGGATGCCCTGGCCGGCAGAAAAACACGCCGCGCTTGGGCGTCAGAGCCTGGGTCTGGAAGTTCGGATCGGACTCGAAATGGCGGATGTCGGCGATGAAGAATTCGATCTCTTCACGGCTCAGGGCGCGGCTGAGTTTCTCCCAGTTATCCACCTCGAAACAGGTGCGCACTTTCGGGTGCGCGTTGATGAACTGCGCCACCGCATCCGGTACCAGTTTCACCGCCGGTGCCGGGCCGCAACCGAAGCGCAGTTCACCGGCATCGAGCTTGGTCATCTGCGTCACTTCGCAGCTGAGCAGCGCAGCACCCTGCACCAGGCTGCGGGCATGTTGCAGCACCACCAGGCCTTCGGGGGTGGGGCGCAGATCCTTGTTGCCACGGTCCACCAGGACGCAGCCGAACTCCTGCTCCAGCCCCTGAATGCTGCGGCTGAAGGCCGGCTGGGTAATGCCCATGGCCTCGGCCGCGCGCACGAAACTGCGGTGTTCGTCGAGGGCGATGAAGTAACGCAACTGGCGAAGATCCATATGCTTTTCCGGCATCCTAAAAATAGCTCGAAGGCATTTGCGACGAGGGTTGACTGAGGTTTTAAATGCAACCTCTTATTCCGTCAACGAAGCATGTAAATATCTATTAGATCTAAATTGAATATAGATAGAGCAGTGTTTCGCGGCCGGTTCAACCGCAAGCAGTCTGATGAGGGTCTACCCATGAGCAATGCCGCTTTCGCAGTACAACCCGCTGTTCACGCGCTTGAAATCCATCCGGTGGCCGGTCGCATCGGTGCCGAAATCCGTGGCGTACAGCTTTCGGGCGAGCTGGATGCCGCCACTGTTGAAGCCATTCAACAGGCACTGCTGCAATACAAAGTGATCTTCTTCCGCGAGCAGACCCAGCTCGACGACCAACGCCAGGAGGCGTTCGCCCACCTGCTCGGCGAACCGGTGGCGCACCCGACCGTACCGGTGCGCGAAGGCACGCGCTTTCTGCTGGAGCTGGACGGTGCCGAGGGCCAGCGTGCCAGCTCCTGGCACACCGACGTGACCTTCGTCGAAGCCTACCCAAAAGCCTCGATCCTGCGCTCGGTGGTGGCTCCGGCTTTCGGCGGCGACACCCTGTGGGCCAACACCGCCACTGCCTATGACGGGTTGTCGGTGGAGCTGCGTGAGCTGGCCGACAAGCTGGTCGCCGTGCACAGCAACGAATACGACTACGCCGGCACCAGGCCTGACGTCTCGGCCGAGAAGCTGGAGCGCTATCGCAAGATTTTCACTTCGACCGTGTACGAGACCGAGCACCCGGTGGTCCGCGTGCACCCGGTCAGCGGTGAGAAGAGCCTGTTGCTGGGGCATTTCGTCAAACGCATCAAGGGTTATTCCCAGGCCGATTCGGCGCACCTGTTCGGTCTGTTGCAGAGCCATGTGATCCGCCAGGAAAACATCGTGCGCTGGCGCTGGAAGGCCGGTGATGTGGCGATCTGGGACAACCGCTCCACCCAGCATTACGCGGTGGATGACTACGGGACCCAGGACCGCATCGTGCGCCGGGTGACGCTCAAGGGCGAAGTGCCGGTGGGGGTGAACGGGCAGGTCAGCCAGACCGTGAAAGGGCCGGATATCGACGGCGTCTGAACTGACGCTATCGCGAGCAAGCTCGCTCCCACAGGGGATCTTCGGAGTTCACAGGATCAGTGTGGGAGCGAGCTTGCTCGCGATGGCGGCCTGGCAAGCAACACAGCATTTACTTTGATCGGGAACCCCGCCTTATGAGTCCGTTGCACCTCGCTTCAACCTCTTCACCCCAACGGCTCAAACGCCTGCCACTGGCCTTGTTGCTGGCAGGCAGCGCCAGTTGGACCCAAGGCTATGCAGCCGACAGCGCCACCCCGGAATCCATTCCGGCCAAGGCCGCCACGGCCGACAGCGCGCAATTGGAAACCGTGACGGTCACCACTCGCCGCCGCGAAGAAAGTTCTCAGGATGTGCCGACGCCGATGAGCGTGGTCAGTGGCCAGACCCTGGAGATCCAGCGGGTCTATCGCATCCAGGATCTGCAGCAACTGGTGCCGAGCGTCAACGTCGCTTACATGCATGCGCGCCAATCCAGCGTGTCGATCCGTGGCCTGGGCAACAACCCGGCCAGCGATGGCCTGGAAGGCAGTGTCGGCCTGTACATCGACAACGTTTACCTCGGCCGCCCCGGCATGGCTGTATTCGACCTGATGGACATCGAGCAGCTCGAAGTGCTGCGTGGCCCGCAAGGCACCTTGTTCGGCAAGAACACCACCGCCGGCGTGATCAACATCAGCACCCGCGCGCCGACCTTTACCCCTGAACGCAGCATCGAATCTTCGGTGGGCGAGGATGGCTACTTCCAGACCAAGGGCACGATTTCCGGCCCGCTGAATGACGAACTGGCGGGACGTTTTTCCGCGTATCGCACCCGCAGCGACGGTGACATCAAGAATGAATTCGATGGCCACGATTTGAACGGTGGCTCCCGCGAAGGCTTCCGTGGGCAGTTGCTGTTCAAGCCTAACGAGTCGTTCAACTTGCGCTGGATCGGCGACTACAACGAGGAAGATTCCAGCGCCGGCACCCGTGTGTTGTACAACACCGGCCCAACCATCAATGGCACCAACCTGTATCAGGCCCGGGCCAACGCGGCGGGCGCGACACTGGTCGACGGCACGCACCGCAAGGTCAACCTGAACAACGAACAGCACGTCACCGTGCATCAGGGCGGTACTTCGGTCGAGGCCAACTGGACGCTGCCAAGCGACTTCACCCTGACCTCTATCAGCTCCTATCGCTGGTGGAATTTCACCCCGCGCAACGATGATGGTTTGAACGTATCCGCCTTCCACAACGCAGGCGTTTCGGTGGAGGATAAGCAGTACTCTCAGGAGTTTCGCCTGGCGTCGCCTACCGGTGGATTCTTCGATTACGTGCTCGGCGCCTACTACTTCGGTTCCGACCTGGACAACAAATCCTTCACCTTCTACGGACCGCAAGCGGACATCTGGAGCGGTACACCTAACGGTGCGCTGAACAACATCGACAGCGTCGGCAACGGTCATATCGAAACCAACAGCTTTGCGCTGTTCGCCCAAGGCACCTGGCACTTGACCGAACGCCTGGATTTCACCGCCGGGCTACGTGGCACCTATGAAGAGAAAAACGCCAATGTCACGCGCGAGGCACCGGTCGGTGGCGTTGCGGTAACCGGTGCGGCCGCCGCAGCACGGCGCGGTCGTGCCGGCGCTTTCGATTCCGGCGATCTGAATCAGTACAGCTCCAGCCCTTCGGGTCTGTTGAATCTCAGCTACCGCATCACCGACGACCTGCTCACATACGCCACCTTGTCCCATGGCGAAAAGTCCGGCGGGGTCAATCTGGCGGTAGGTACGGCAGCGGTTGCCGGCGCCGACTCGCTGCTGATCGGCACCGAGCGCGCCAATAACGCCGAGCTCGGTTTCAAGAGCACCCTGTGGGACCGTCGCCTGCAACTCAATGCCAACCTGTTCTGGACCCAGGTCAACGGCTATCAGACCAACGCCTACGACGCCGTCAATCGCGTGCAATACCTGACGAACGCCGGCTCCGTGCGCTCCCGTGGCGTGGAGTTCGAAAGCACCCTGATCCCGCTGCGTGGCCTGACGCTGAACATCAACGGCTCGTACAACGACGTCAGCTACCTCTCCTACAAGGACGCACCTTGCCCACCGGAAGTCAGCCTGGCGCCGGGCGCTCCAGCGTCCTGCGACCTCAGCGGTCATCAAGTGGTCGGTGCTTCGAAATGGATCGGCAACGCCAATGGCGAATACAAATGGAACCTGAGCAACGGCTTCGAAGAGTACGTCACCGCCAGCTATGCGTTCCGCTCCAAAGCGGTGGGCACGGTGGAAGATTCCGACTTCGGGCAGATTCCGAGTTATGCGGTGGTCAACCTGTCCACCGGCCTTCGCGGCGACTTCAACCAGGGGCAGTGGGACGTTTCGCTGTGGCTGAAAAACGCCTTCGACAAAACCTACTACACGACGCTGTGGACGGCCGCCAATGGAGGTTATGAAGGCCTGCTCGGCACACCGCGGACGCTGGGCGTGACCGGTCGATACGACTTCTGACGGCGAAAAACCATGCCTTGGATGAATACTTTCAATGCGGGCAAGGCATCGGTTTTTTTCCACTACGCCGGAGCCCTTGAACGGCGGGCTCTGGCGGTGGGTTGATGGTTTTATATATTCACTAAAGGTCTAAACATAAATTTAAACATTACTTTCAGAGCTAAGCGTTCAAGCCAATGATTGCTCTACCAGGCCGTCGTCGGGGGGATGTTCAGCACGACGTTCCGGTAATCCGCAAAGAGACCGCAGGGAGTTAAACAATGGGCAATGTCCAGACCGCCGCCGGTGCACATGAAGTGCTGTGGCGCCAGGCACCCGGTGGTGAGCTGGTCGACCTCGGCCGACCGCACCGGGTGCCCTTGGGCCAGTTGCGTTTGCAGCGCGCGCCAAAAGGCGTCCTTCGCCGACGGGAAACGATCGTGCTGGGCTTGCTGGCGTTGCTGGTGCATGGCGCGGTGATCTATTGGGTCAATCAGCAACCGACCACCGTGCTGCCCATCGTGCCACCGCAGATTCCGCCGATGACCATCGAGTTCTCGCGTCCGGCGCCACCGGTGGTCGAGCCGCCGCCACCGCAACCTGTCCAGCCAGTGGTTGAACCGCCTGCGCCCGTGGAAGACGAACTGGCTGTGAAGCCGCCGCCACCGAAGCCGGTTCCCAAGCCCAAACCGGTTGCCAAGCCGATACCGAAACCGGCGCCCAAGGCCGTTGAGCAACCACCCGCGCCGCCGAAACCGGCAGCGCCCGTAGCGGCTCCTGCGCCACCTGCTCCCCCGGCTCCAGCTCCCGTGACACCTGCTTCAGCGAACGCGGGCTACTTGAAAAACCCGGCGCCGGAATACCCCTCGCTGGCCCAGCGTCGCGGCTGGGAAGGCACGGTGTTGTTGCGCGTGCATGTGCTGGCCAGCGGCAAGCCCGGCGAGGTCCAGATCCAGAAAAGCAGCGGCCGCGATGCGTTGGACGAAGCAGCGCTGAACGCGGTGAAGCGCTGGAGTTTCGTGCCGGCCAAGCAGGGTGATGTCGCCCAGGACGGTTGGGTCAGCGTGCCCATCGATTTCAAGATTCATTAAACCGAAACCAAATTCGCGCGAAACGTTTACACGAGGAATACATCATGACGTTACTGGCATCTCCACTTGAATCCATCGAAAGCGCGGTGATCTGGCTGCTGGTGGTTTTTTCCGTCGCGACCTGGGGTCTGGCATTGCTCAAGGGCGTGCAGTTCGGTCGCCTCAAGGCACAGGATCGAAAGTTTCATCAACAGTTCTGGGCCGCTTCGAGTCTCGACTCGGCGGCCGAGCTGAGCGAAACCCGGCCCGGAGCGGCAGCCCGGGTTGCACAGGCCGGTTATGCGGCAATCCAGGTGGGCGAGGCGCCGCAGGCGGCGGACTTGAGCCAGGCGATCAATCATCAGGATCGTCTGGAGCGTGCCTTGCGACAGCAGATCGTGCGCGAGCGCCGGTCGCTGGAAACCGGGTTGGCGGTACTCGCGAGCATTGGCAGCACCTCGCCGTTCATTGGTTTGTTCGGCACGGTGTGGGGAATCATGGAAGCGTTGAAAGGCATCAGCGCGGCGGGCTCGGCAAGCCTTGAAACGGTCGCCGGGCCGATTGGCGCGGCACTGGTCGCCACCGGCGTAGGGATCGCCGTCGCGGTGCCGGCGGTGCTGGTTTACAACTATTTTTTGCGTCGTTTGAAACTGACGGCGGCGGACCTGGATGACTTCGCCCACGACTTCTACAGCCTGGCGCAGAAGAGTTCGTTCCGTGTGCTGATCCACCCGACGGCGCACAAAGTGGCGGCCCAGGGCAGCGTGCAGAAAGTGAAGGAGGCGTCCTGATATGGCCTTCTCCACGCAAGACACCGATGAGGTGCTCAGTGAGATCAACGTGACGCCGCTGGTGGATGTGATGCTGGTGTTGTTGGTGGTGTTCATCGTCACCGCACCGCTGCTGACCAACGCGATTCCGATCAACCTGCCCAAGACCGAAGCGGTGGCGCCGGTGGAGCAGAAAGACCCGTTGGTGGTGAGCATCGACGGTGCCGGCAAGCTGTTTATCAACAAGGACGAGATACAGCCGGACTTGCTGGAGTTCAACCTCAAGTCGGCGAAGGCCAAGGACCCCGAGGTGCGCGTGCAGTTGCAGGCGGACGATGGGGTGAATTACGGCGAAGTGGCACGGGCCATGGCGTCGATTGAACGGGCAGGGATTACCAGGCTGTCGGTGATTACTGCGCGTTAACGGATTTTCGTTTTCCGGGGCCGTCTCCTTGGCAGGGTGCGGCCCTTTTTTTATGCCTCGATTTCAGTAACACCACAAACCCCCTGTGGGAGCGGGCTTGCTCGCGAATGCAGAGTGTCAGGCGACAAGGATGTTGGATCTGAAGGCCCCTTCGCGAGCAAGCCCGCTCCCACATTAGATCGAGTTGTATATTCGATACTGGTCTTAACAAATAGCTTCTTATTCCTTAACGAATATAAATCCTCTCCCTATACTCGACCTGGAACAGACACGCAGCAGGAGAGCTCCCCCATGCGCAACGAATCAATTCGCTACCTGATTGTGCCGGGCTGGCAAGGATCGCCAGAAGATCATTGGCAAAGCCACTGGCAGAACAGCCTGCCGAATAGCGCACGGGTGGAACAGGCTGACTGGTTGACGCCGCGCCGTGAAGACTGGGTCGCGGCGCTGGCCGAGGCGATTGCCGCCGACAGCACGCCGGTGATTCTCATTGCCCACAGCCTGGGTTGCATCACCGTCGCCCATTGGGCCGCGAGTGCCCCCGTGCAGTTTTTGCGTCAAGTGCGCGGCGCCTTGCTCGTCGCACCGGCAGATGTCGAACGCCCGGCTTGCGCGCCGGCGTTGCGCAACTTCGCACCGATACCGACGGATCTGCTGCCGTTCCCCAGCCAGGTTGTCAGCTCCGACAACGACAGCGCCGTCAGTGCACCGCGGGCCCTGGAGCTGGCGCGTAACTGGGGCGCCGAGGCGGGGATTCTGGCGGGGGCAGGGCACATCAACGTGAAGTCCGGTCACCAGCGTTGGGAGCAAGGTTTTGCCTACCTCTATCGACTGCAAAACCGCATGGAACACCACGCCCTGCGCCGCGCTTGAACACTTTCTTTATTTAACGCCCCCGTCTCCCGGCGGTTTTGGGCGGGAGTCTGCCATGAGCTTTGAAACCTTCGGCCAGCCGCTGCTGACCTTTCCCGATGCGGAAAAAAGTCCCCTGAGCATCCGCGCCAAGGCGCTGGTGTTTGTCGATTCACGTTCACGACAATTACGTGAAGACCTTGAGCAACTGGCCACGCGTTCAGTGTCAGTGCTTATCCGTGGCGAAACCGGCACCGGCAAGGAGTTGCTGGCCCGCCATATCCACCGCGCCAGTGATCGCGGCGGGTTGTTCGTGTCGGTCAATTGCGGCGCCATCAGCCCGACCTACGCCGACGCCGAATTGTTCGGCTATGCGGCGGGCAGCTACAGCGGCTCGGCGAGCAGCCGCGCCGGGTGGTTCGGTTCGGCCAATGGCGGCACGCTGTACCTGGACGAAATCGGCGACCTGCCGCTGCCGATCCAGACCAAATTGCTCGCTGCCCTGGAGAACCACGAAGTCACCCGCGTCGGAGCCCATCAGCCGAGCCCGGTGGATGTGCGTCTGGTGGCGGCCACCAGCATCGATCTGGCCCAGGCGGTTGCCGCCGGAAAATTCCATGAACGCCTTTATCACTACCTCAGCGAAGGCCAACTCGAACTGCCGGCACTGCGCGAACGCACAGGTGACATCCTGCCGCTGGCCGAATACTTCCTCGGTATCTACAGCCAGCGTCTCGACTTGCCAGTGCCGTTGATCAGCGAAGCGGCGCAGCTTGTGCTGGAACGGCACAGTTGGCCGGGCAATACCCGGGAACTGGAAAACGTCATCCACTTTGCGCTGTTGGTGAGTACCGGCGAAGAGATCTTGCCGGAGCATTTGAATTTGCCTGATGAAGGTCTGGGACAGATCGAAAAGCAGCTCAAGCAGATTCTTGGCAACGGTTCCGACGCCGAAAAAGACGCCTTGAAACAAATGCTTAAAGGCACCGGCCTCCTGTAGGAGCGAGCCTGCTCGCGATGGTCGTCAATGATGACGCGGGTTTCCTGAATGCCCGCGTTGTCCTGGCGACCATCGCGAGCAAGCTCGCTCTTACAGCTGTATGAACAAAATGGAATATGAAGCTGAATAAACGTTATTGTTCGGGAATAAAAAATCCCGGTATTGTCCGCTTCACGCCAGCGATAGCACTTCACTGGCACTCTCATGTTCAAGCCGTCGCCACAAGCGACTGTGATTCTCGATAAGGACACTGCATGAAAAAGGTTCTGTTGTTCACCGCACTGGCGGCTGCCCTGACCGCGGGCCTGGCCCAGGCTGGCGAGAAACTGGTGGTTGCCGCGACCCCGGTTCCACACGCCGAGATTCTCGAGCTGATCAAGCCAACCCTCGCCAAAGAAGGCGTGGACCTGGAAATCAAAGTCTTCACCGACTATGTTCAGCCGAACGTGCAGGTCGATCAGAAGCGTCTGGACGCCAACTACTTCCAGACCCTGCCGTACCTGAAGAGCTTCAACGAAGGCAAAGGCACTCACCTGGAAACCGTGATCGGTGTTCACGTTGAACCCTTCGGCGGCTACTCGAAGAAAGTCAAAACCCTGGCTGAGCTGAAAGACGGCGCGACCATCGCCATCCCGAACGAAGGCAGCAACAGCGGCCGTGCCCTGATCCTGCTGCAGAAGGCTGGCCTGATCGAGTTGAAAGACCCGAAAAACGCCCTGGCCACGCCGAAAGACATTGCCAAGAACCCGCACAACTTCAAGTTCAAGGAGCTTGAGTCCGCGATGTTGCCGCGCGTGCTGGATCAGGTCGATCTGGACATGATCAACACCAACTACGCGCTGGAAGCGGGTCTGAACCCGGCTAAAGACGCCCTGGTGATCGAGGGTGCCGATTCGCCTTATGTGAACTTCCTGGTGGCTCGTCCGGACAACAAGGACAGCGTTGCCATCCAGAAACTGGCCAAGGCCCTGACCAGCCCGGAAGTGAAAGCCTTCATCGAGAAGAAGTACAGCGGCGCGGTACTGCCTGCGTTCTGATTCGCGAAGCAAACCCCTTCAAGGTTTCAAACGCCGACGGCTGATTTAGCGTCGGCGTTTTTTTATTGGGCGATGAATTGCTCAGGCCGGCGTGGCCTTCAAGGCCCTGCGCAACGCCATCAAGAGTTTCAGAATGTCCTGCGGATCCAGCCGTTGCGGCGGTTGTACGTCTGCCATGTTCTCGTCCTTGTGAGGTTTTGGCCGGGATTCTGGCCAAAAGTGGTTCGTCCTTGGAGAGGCGTTTCGAAAAAAGATCCTTCCTACGGCGTAATGGAAAGTAGCTGTCCTCTCTTGCCTGGGCAAACCCGGGCGACAGTTTTCTCCCGGCACTAACAGTTCTGCTAGGTGTCGGCGCATTCAAGCGGGTGCAAACTGCTTCCTTCGCCGGGAGTTGACCCTCATGAGCCCAACGACTCGCCCCCTCAATCGCTACCGCTATGATGCTCTGGATCGGCTGGTCGAACTGGAGCCGTTGGAGCTGGAAAAATTGACCCGGTTCTACCGCGGCGAACACCTGGTGACGCAACTGAAAGGGCAGGATGCGTACAGCGTGCTTCAACACGACAGGCAACTGCTGGCAGTGCAATCGTCGGACGGTGCCGAGCGCAACAGCCTGTTGCTGGTCACTGATCAGCAACGCTCGGTATTGCAGATGACCGGCCCCGACGCAGGTGTGCGTCAGGTCTACGCGCCCTACGGTCATCGGCGGGTCGAGAATGGTCCCGGTGGTTTGCTCGGATTCACCGGCGAAGTGGTCGATCCGGCCACCGGCCATTATCTGCTGGGTAACGGGCATCGGGCGTTCAACCCGGTGCTGATGCGCTTCAACAGACCGGACAGCTTGAGCCCGTTTGGCCGGGGCGGACTGAATGCGTATGCGTATTGCCTGGGGGACCCGGTGAATTTCAGTGACCCGACGGGGCAGTTTGCCAGGTTGATCACGAGCCTGTTCAGCGTGGCCAATGCTCGAATTACCATGTCGCCCGCCATTCCCTTCAAGTTGGCCAAGGATGCTTTGCAATGGGGGGCAGCAGGTCGGTTACCCTACAAATACACCCTCGGTGCAGCAGGCTCGACTGTGGCGGGAGTGGCGACGATGGCTTCAGCGCTGACGGGCGTTGCCGGTGCTGTGGCGGGTATTACCGGGGACTCTGAGTCAGCTAAAACTCTCGGGTTTATTGCATTAGGATTAGCGGGGCTTACGGTGGTTTCGAGAGCGACTGTTTACTGGGCTGCGCGTGATCCCAAGACTGTCCCTGCCTTGAAGAGATTTGTGGAACGTCGCAAGCGTCCGGTCGCTCTGTCTTTACCTGCTGCACAACCACCAGATTTCCCGATTCCTTCAGCTCCTCCTCTGAGTCCCGGTACACCTCAACCATCGGCACCCTTACCGACTCCAAGACCAGTGGGCTTCGAGGGTTTTGGGTTTCCCGCCATTACAGGTCGTACAGTCAATTTTTTGAATGCCCAACTCAACAGACAGCCTGACATCTTCAGGAATGCCAAATATATCCGTCGTCACTCCCTATAGGGCGGAGCCGGAGTGACGGTGATTCACTCCGGCCAGTACCACGCCGGCTCATCCAGCATCCGCTGCCCGACAATCCCGGTCTGTCCGAGATTCTTCTCCAGCACGATGCAATTGCACTCCGGGTCCTCCTGCAACGCCGAAATCAAACGTCGGGCGTGGGACACCACCCACACCTGACACTGCTCGGACGCGCGGATGATCAAGCGCGCCAGCGCCGGCAGCAGATCCGGGTGCAGGCTGGTTTCCGGTTCGTTCAGCACCATCAGCGTCGGCGGGCGTGGCGTCAGCAGCGCTGCGACCAACAGCAGGTAACGCAACGTTCCGTCCGACAACTCGGCGGCCGACAGCGGCCGCAACAAACCTTCCTGAAAGAACTCGATGGCGAAGCGCCCACCCGGCAGAGGTTCGATGTTCAGTCGTGCGCCGGGGAAGGCGTCGCTGATCGCCGCCCGCAAGGCCTCGGGGTTGCCAATTTCGATGATCGTCTGCAAGGCCGCCGCCAGATCGCGTCCGTCGTGGTGCAGCACCGGCGTGCGGGTGCCCAGTTGCGGTTGCCGCGCCGGGGCGTCGGCATCGCTGCGAAAGTGATCGTAAAAGCGCCAGCGGCGAATGGACTCGCGCATCTCCAGCACTTCCGGCGAACTGCGCAGGCTGCCGACCTGATCGAACAGGCTGTCGAAAGTCGGCGTGTGCTGCGCCAATACATCCCACTTTCGATCGGCGCGGGCACGGATCATCGGGCCGTCACGATCGACCAGCAGACTGGCCGGGCGATAGAACGCTCCGGCCCACAGGCATTCGCGTTTGATCTGCGGGTCGAGGCTGAAATAAGACGGTATCGGCGTGCTGTGTCCGGGCAGCATGAAATGGCCGTTGGAATCGGGCAGGCCGAGGCTGATCGAGTAGCCGAAATCCTCTCCCGCAAACCCCAGGCGCAGGCGTTTGACGCCCTGGCGCACGGTGGGCTCGATGGCGACTTCGCCAGTGCGCATGCGCCGGGAGATGGTTTCCGGGCCGGCCCAGAAGGTCGAATCCAGGCCACCTTCACGGGCCAGGGCATTGACCACCCCGCCGTGGGCGGTTTCCGCCAGCAGGCGCAGCGCACGGTACAGGTTGGACTTGCCGCTGCCGTTGGGGCCGGTGATCAGATTCAGCCGTCCCAGCGGGATCACCAGTTTGTTGATCGAGCGGTAATTGGCCACCGCGAGGGTCTTGAGCATTTGGGTTCCTGATGGGGGATCGACCGGGGCTCATTGTCAGGCATGCACAGGCGTCTATGGCAAGTGTTTCAGGGCTGAAAGAGTTTGAGCTTTTTCTTCATAAGACGCTCGTGCAAGGTTCCAATCCTGTTCTAAGCTCTCTGTCGAGTTGTACATGGAAAAGGCCAAGGAGTTTGCATGGTGGTTCCCGGATTTAAAGTAGTCATGGCCTTGAGTGTCGTCACCCTGCTGACGGCTTGCGACGAGAAAAAACCCGTGCAGGAATACCTGCCACGGGTGTTCGTGCAAGTCGTCAAGCCGGCCGATTACGCGGTCCCGGTTACCCTCACCGGTGATATCCAGGCCCGGGTACAGACGGAGCTGTCTTTCCGCGTGGGTGGCAAGATCATCCAGCGCTCGGTCGACGTCGGTGATCGAGTGACCGCCAAGCAAGTGCTGGCCCGGCTCGACCCCAAGGATTTGCAGACCAATGTCGATTCGGCCCAGGCGCAAGTCGTCGCCGAACAGGCGCGGGTGACGCAAAGTGCGGCGGCGTTCGTGCGTCAGCAAAAATTGCTGCCCAAGGGTTACACCAGCCAGAGCGAATACGACTCGGCCCAGGCAACCTTGCACAGCAGCCAGAGCGCCCTGAGCGCTGCCAAGGCGCAGTTGGCCAATGCCAAGGATCAATTGAGCTATACGGCGCTGATCGCCGATGCACCGGGGATCATTACCGAGCGCCAGGCGGAAGTCGGCCAGGTGGTGCAGGCGACGATGCCGATCTTCAGCCTGGCCCGTGACGGCGACCGGGATGCGGTGTTCAACGTCTACGAATCGCTGCTGGCCGAGAAGCCGAGAGATCACACCATTGTCCTCAGCCTGGTCGATAACCCTGCGATCAAAACCACTGGCACCGTACGCGAAATCACCCCGGCGGTGTCGGCGCAATCCGGAACCGTGCAGGTCAAGGTCGGCCTCGACAAACTGCCCGACGGCATGCAGTTGGGTTCGGTGGTGAGTGCCACGGCCAGCGGATCGGGCAAGTCGGTCATCGAGTTGCCGTGGTCGGCGCTGACCAAAAACATCAGTGCCCCCGCTGTCTGGATTGTCGACGACAAGGGCAAGGCCCAATTGCATTCAGTCACGGTCGGCCGCTACCTGACCGGCAAGGTCATCATCAGCGGCGGGTTGAAGGACGGGGACAAAGTCATCATCGCCGGCGGACAACTCTTACACCCGGACATGGAAGTCGAAATTGCCGAAAACACTTACAAGGATCTGACGTGGGGAGCCAAGCCATGAAGCCTTTATGGGCGTTGTCCATCGGGCTGGTGCTGAGCGCCTGTTCCAAAAACGAACCGCCGCCGGCGCCGGTACGGCCGGTGTTGTCGATCAAGGTCCAGACCTTGAGCGAAGAGGACTTGGGCCGCTTCGCCGGTAGCATCCAGGCGCGCTATGAAAGCAATACCGGCTTCCGCGTGGACGGGCGAATCGCCAGCCGTAACGTCGATGTCGGCGCCGAGGTGGAGAAGGGTACGCTGCTCGCCACCCTCGACCCTTCCGACCAGCAGAACCAATTGCGTTCGGCCCAGGGCGACCTGTCGAAAATCCAGGCGCAACTGATCAATGCCAAGGCCAGTGCCCTGCGCCAGCAAGCCTTGTTTGATCGTGGGGTCGGCGCGCAAGCGCAACTCGACGAGGCCAACACGGACCTCAAAACCACCCAGGCCTCCCTCGATCAGGCCCGGGCGGCCGTTAACCAGAGCAAGGACCAACTGGGCTACACCGAGCTGCGCGCCGACCATAAAGCCGTGGTCACCCAGTGGAGCGCCGAGGCCGGGCAAGTGGTAACGGCCGGTCAGCAAGTGGTGACTCTGGCGCAACCGGACATCAAGGAAGCGGTGATCGACCTGCCCGATACCCTGGTCGATCAACTGCCCAGCGATGTGGTGTTTCTGGTCGCTGCGCAGCTGGATCCGAGCATCAACACCACCGCCATCATCCGTGAAATCGAACCTCAGGCTCAAAGCGCCACACGCACCCGTCGCGCCCGCTTGAGCCTGGCTGAAACACCAGATGGCTTTCGCCTCGGCACAGCCATCAGCGTCACCCTGAGCTCGGCGATCAAGCCGCGTATCGAGTTGCCTGTCACCGCGCTGCAGGAGGTCGATGGCAAGCCACGCATCTGGGTGATTGATGCACAGAGTAAAACCGTCTCCCCCCGTGACATCACCGTGATCAGCCGTACCGATAGCACCGTGGTGCTGGCTGGCGGCGTGAAGAACGGCGAGCGGGTGGTCAGTGCCGGTGTGAACAGCCTCAAGCCGGGGCAACAAGTGAAAATCGACGAGGACAGTCAATGAAAGGGCCTTTCAACCTCTCGGAATGGGCCCTCAAGCATCAGTCGTTCATCTGGTATCTGATGTTCGTCGCGTTGTTGATGGGTGTGTTCTCGTATTTCAACCTGGGGCGCGAAGAAGACCCTTCGTTCACCATCAAGACCATGGTGATCCAGAGCAAATGGCCGGGGGCGACCCAGGAGGAAACCCTCGAACAGATCACTGACCGGATCGAGAAGAAGCTCGAGGAGCTCGACTCCCTCGACTATGTGAAAAGCTACACGCGCCCCGGCGAATCGACGGTGTACGTGAACCTGCGCGACACCACCAGTGCCAAGGACATCCCGGAAATCTGGTACCAGGTGCGCAAGAAGATCAACGACATCAAATACCAGTTCCCGCAAGGCATACAGGGGCCGTCGTTCAACGACGAGTTCGGTGACGTCTTCGGGTCGATCTACGCCTTCACCGCCGACGGCCTGACCATGCGTCAGTTGCGCGACTACGTGGAACAGGCCCGCATGGAAATTCGCGGCGTGCCGGGGCTGGGCAAGATCGAAATGGTCGGCCAGCAGGACGAAGTGCTGTACCTGAACTTCTCCACGCGCAAACTCGCTGCGCTGGGCATCGATCAGCGTCAGGTGGTGCAGAGCCTGCAAACCCAGAACTCCGTGACCCCGGCGGGTGTCATCGAGGCCGGGCCGGAGCGGATTTCGGTGCGTACTTCGGGGCAGTTCGCTTCGGAGAAAGACCTGGCCGAGGTCAACCTCAAGCTCAATGACCGCTTCTATCGTCTGGCCGACATTGCCGAAATCAGCCGCGGCTACGTCGATCCGGCCTCGCCGGAATTCCGCTTCAACGGCAAACCGGCCATCGGCCTGGCGATTGCCATGCAGAAGGGTGGTAACGTCCAGGCGTTCGGCAAGGCCCTGCACACCCGTATCGACGAGTTGACCGCCGACCTGCCGGTCGGTGTCGGCATTGACAACGTCTCCGACCAGGCCGTGGTGGTGGAGGAGGCCGTTGGCGGCTTTACCAGCGCGTTGTTCGAGGCCGTGGTGATCGTACTGTTGGTCAGCTTCGTCAGCCTTGGCGTGCGCGCCGGGCTGGTGGTGGCGTGCTCGATCCCGCTGGTGCTGGCGATGGTGTTCGTGTTCATGGAATACAGCGGCATCACCATGCAGCGGATTTCCCTCGGTGCACTGATCATCGCCCTCGGCCTGCTGGTGGACGATGCGATGATCACCGTGGAAATGATGGTTACGCGTCTGGAGTTGGGTGAGACCAAGGAGCAGGCGGCGACCTTCGCCTACACCTCCACGGCGTTCCCGATGCTCACCGGTACGCTGGTGACGGTGGCGGGCTTCGTGCCGATCGGCTTGAACGCCAGCTCGGCCGGTGAATACACCTACACCCTGTTTGCGGTGATTGCCTGCGCGATGCTGGTGTCGTGGGTGGTGGCGGTATTGTTTGCGCCGGTGATCGGCGTGCACATTCTCAGTACCAACGTGAAACCCCATGAAGGCGAACCCGGGCGTATCGGCAAGGCGTTCAACGGCGGGCTGCTGTGGTGCATGCGCAATCGCTGGTGGGCCATTGGCATCACCGTACTGTGCTTTGTACTGGCGGTGTTCAGCATGCGCTACGTGCAGAACCAGTTCTTCCCGTCTTCGGATCGGCCGGAAATCCTGGTGGACCTGAACCTGCCGCAAAACGCCTCGATCGACGAAACCCGCCGGGCCGTCGATCGCCTTGAAGCCACGCTCAAGGACGATCCGGACATCGTGCGCTGGAGCACCTACGTCGGCCAGGGTGCCATCCGCTTCTATCTGCCACTGGACCAGCAACTGCAAAACCCGTTCTACGCGCAGTTGGTGATCGTCAGCAAAGGCCATACCCGTGAAGCCATGATGCAGAAGCTTCGCGAGCGCTTGCGCAACGACTTCGTTGGCATCGGCAGTTATGTCCAGGCACTGGAAATGGGCCCGCCGGTAGGGCGTCCGATCCAGTACCGGGTCAGCGGCAAAGACGTCGACCAAGTGCGCCGACATGCCATCGACCTGGCCACTGAGCTGGACAAGAACCCGCACATTGGCGAGATCATCTACGACTGGAACGAACCGGGCAAAGTGCTGCGGATCGACATTGCCCAGGACAAGGCGCGGCAGTTGGGGTTGTCTTCGGAGGATGTGGCCAACCTGATGAACGGCATCGTCAGCGGCCAGTCGGTGACCCAGGTCGATGACGACATTTACCTGATCAACGTGGTCGGTCGCGCGGTGGATTCCGAACGCGGTACGCCGGAAACCCTGCAGAACCTGCAAATCGTCACGCCAAGCGGCACGTCGATACCGCTGCTGGCGTTCGCCACGGTGCGCTACGAACTGGAGCAGCCGCTGGTGTGGCGTCGCGATCGCCTGCCGACCATCACCATCAAGGCGGCGATACGCGACGAGATCCAGCCGACGGACCTGGTGAAAATTCTCAAGCCGTCCATCGACGATTTCGCTGCCAAATTGCCGGCGGGCTACAAGGTCGCCACCGGTGGTACGGTGGAGGAAAGCGGCAAGGCCCAGGGACCGATTGCCAAGGTTGTGCCGCTGATGCTGTTCTTGATGGCGACCTTCCTGATGATCCAGCTGCACAGCGTGCAGAAGCTGTTCCTGGTGGCCAGCGTTGCGCCGCTGGGGCTGATCGGCGTGGTGATCGCGCTGGTGCCGACAGGCACGCCCATGGGCTTCGTGGCGATCCTCGGGATTCTGGCGCTGATCGGTATCATCATTCGCAACTCGGTGATCCTGGTGACCCAGATCGAGGAATACGAGCTGAAGGGTTATGCACCGTGGGATGCAGTGGTGCAGGCCACCGAACATCGGCGCCGGCCGATCCTGCTAACCGCGGCGGCGGCGAGCATGGGGATGATCCCGATTGCCCGGGAAGTGTTCTGGGGGCCGATGGCCTACGCGATGATCGGCGGGATCGTCATCGCCACCTTGCTGACGCTGCTGTTTTTGCCGGCGCTGTATGTGGCCTGGTACAAGATTCGCGAGCCGAAGAAAGACGCTGTTTAAAAAGCGAGCGCTTCGCGCTCATCGCGAGCAAGCTCGCTCCCACAGGTTGACCGCAATCCACTGTGGGAGCGAGCTTGCTCGCGATGGCGTCCGAATGGGCTACACAGCTTTACGCCAGACACTCGCCAACCAGGGCTGCTGCTCCCGCGGCAGCCCTGTCGGTCGGTAGTAATGCTCCAGCTCCACAAACCCCGCCTCGATCAACAAATGCTGCCAGGCCGCCAGGTCGTGATACGACCCATAACGCGGCCCGTTCCAGCCTTCCTGATTCTCGCCACGGGGATTGGAACTGAACAACACCCCACCCGGTTTCAGCGCTCCCCACAACTGCTTCAACACCCGTGGTAATTCCTGGCGCGGAACATGAAACAACGCCGCATTGGCAAAGATCCCGTCGAAGCGTTCGGCCGGCAGATCGAGCTTCAGGAAATCCTGCTGCCAGACCTCGCAACCACTGTCCTCACGGGCCATCTGCGCGAGTTTTTCCGAACCGTCGAGGCCGACAGCCCTGTGGCCCATGCGGGTGAAGGTTTGCAAATCCCGACCCGGCCCGCAGCCGAAATCGAGAATGTCGAAAGGCGCATCGCCCTGAATGTGCCGCAGCAGGGCATCGATGTTCTGGCTGACGTCGTGATCGCGGGTGCCTTCACGGAAGCTTTCGGCCACCGTGTTGTAGTGGCCGAGAGTGGTGGAGGTGATCTGCTCAAGATCGATGGGCGTCTGTTTCATGTCGGCTGCGCAGGCAAGTGGGATGGGTCGAATATACGCCATCATGCCGGGGGCTGCTTCGCAGCCCATCGCGAGCAAGCTCGCTCCCACAATGATTCGCGCCGTGCACAAATTTGGTCTGCACTGAGGATCAACTGTGGGAGCGAGCTTGCTCGCGATGGCGTTGGTACTGGCAACAGATGGTTCAGCCCTTTTTCATCCCCAAACATTCAATGGAGTGATCAACCATCGCCTTGGCAATCTCCAGCAAATGCCAGATCGAGTACACCATCGCACGATCAGCCCCCTTGAGTTGATCGCCACATTGGTACGCATTGACCGAAGCACAGCGCAGCAGATCGGCAACATAAAGCTGAGTGTCTTCAAAGCTCACGTCTTTGCTGACGTTGTAGAAGCGCAGTTCATCGGGTCGGGTGGGTTGATCGCCGGTCAGGTAAAAATCAATCGCACGGTAGAGCGCTGATCGATCCCTGGTTTCGTCGGTGGATGTTTCCGGAGGTGGATCGGGTACGGATTTTTCCATGAGTGTCACTCCTATTGCTGCATGGGAGCCATCACTTATCGCCTACTAAACGATTGGGTGGCGGCTGTACGCAGGTTAGTAGGCCGGTCAATAGGAAAACCGGTGCACCCGAAGATGCCCCACGCACAGCCACCATATTCTGCATGCGGCAAAATTTGCCGGACATGAGCATGGAATCGCTATGCGCCTATTGTTCCGGGCTACTAAACCCGATCACTGATGAGCAGTGACGGACCGAGACTAGCCACCGGATTTGGCAGGCGCAAGCGAGCGAAATGATCTAGGAAACTTCCTGCAAAGGAAAGGGAACGGGCCTTCGGAAACGCTGATTTCTTTGTACGAAATATCGCCAGAATCGCCACTCATGTAGGAGCGAGCTTGCTCGCGAAAAACCTGAGGGCGCCACGGGGAATCTGGTTTCCCGCGTTATCGTTGACCTCCATCGCGAGCAGGCTCGCTCCTACAGGGCTACCGCTTGTTGAGGCCCCGCGCCAACCGATCCCCACCGAGCTGAATCACCGCCACCAACGCCACCAGCAACACAATCACCGTCAACATGATCTGGCTATCAAACCGCTGATACCCATACCGATAGGCAATGTCCCCCAGTCCACCGGCGCCAATCGCCCCGGCCATGGCCGAGGAGTTGATCATCGTCACCAGGGTGATGGTGAACCCGCCAACAATCCCCGGCAGCGCTTCCGGCAACAACACATGCCAGACGATGTGCCAGCGCCGGCAGCCCATGGCTTGCGCCGCTTCGACCAAGCCGTGGTCGACCTCGCGCAAGCTGACTTCGGCAATGCGCGCAAAGAAAGGCGTAGCGGCGATGGTCAACGGCACCACCGCGGCCCACACGCCGTAAGTGGTGCCGACGATGAGCCGGGTGAACGGAATCAAAGCGACCATCAGGATCAGGAAAGGCACCGAGCGGAACAAGTTCACGAATGCGCCCAAAGCGCGGTTCAGCGCTGGCGCTTCGTAGATGCCGCCCTTGGAACTGGTGACCAGGATCACTGCCAGCGGAATGCCCGCCAACAGCGCGATCAATGACGACACGCCGACCATCAGGAAGGTGTCGATAAAGCCCTGCAGCAGGCGATCAAACCACATAACCCAGTACCTCCACCTGTTGCGCCCAATGAGAGGCGCGCTGACACAACTCCTCGGCATCGAGGGACGAGCCGGTCACCGCCAGCAGCAGTTGCCCAAGCGCATGGCCCTGAATCCGTTCCACACCGCCTTGCAACAATCGCACGCGGCCTCCGAGGGCGCTGAACAGTGCCGCCAGGTCCGGTTCGTCGCGTTGGCTGCCGGTGAACTGCAAGCGCAGAACCACAGCGGCGTCGCAGGCACTCGATTGCGCCAACAGACGGCTTTGCAGTTCTTGCGGCAATGCGTGTTGCAACGGCGCCAGCAATGTCTTGCTGACCTCATGTTGTGGATTGCCGAACACTTCCCAGACCGGGCCTTGCTCGACGATTCTCCCGTGCTCCAGCACCACCACCCGATCACAGATTTCACGGATCACCGCCATCTCGTGGGTGATCAGCACAATGGTCAGGCCCAGGCGTTGATTGATCTCGCGCAGCAGTCCGAGAATCGACTGCGTAGTCTCCGGGTCCAGTGCCGAGGTGGCTTCGTCACACAGCAGGATTTGTGGGTCATGCACCAGCGCCCGGGCAATACCCACGCGCTGTTTCTGCCCGCCGGACAACTGCGCCGGGTAAGCCTTGTGTTTGGCCTGCAAACCCACCAGTTCCAGCAGTTCACGGACTTTGCGCTCGCGTTGTTCCTTGGGCACACCAGCGACTTTCAAAGGCAGTTCGACGTTCTGCCAAACGGTCTTGGCCGACATCAGATTGAAGTGCTGGAAGATCATGCCGATGCGCCGTCGCAGCGCCACCAGTCGGTCTTCGTCGAACTCGCCGATGTCCACTTGATCGATCAGTACCCGACCGCTGCTCGGCTGTTCCAGGCGATTGATGGTGCGGATCAGCGACGACTTGCCGGCGCCGCTGCGGCCGATGATGCCGAACACTTCGCCGCGCTGGATCGCCAGGTCGATGCCGTGCAACGCGGCCACCGGTCCTTGCTGGCCGTTGTAGGTTTTACCCAGGCCGATGAAACGTACGTGGGCATGGTTGAGTTCGGGATGCAGCTCAGTGCGCTCTGCGCTTTGCGGCTCTGGAATCTCCAGTCGCCGTTGGATGGCGGCGGTCATGCTCAGCTTTCCCAGCCGGCTTGATAGAGCTTGCCGTGGGCTTTATCCAGCGCGGCGCGCACAGCCGGTGAGTGCTGGTAGATGTCGACGAATTTGATCAGGCGCGGGTCGGTTTTGCTCTTGGGCTGGATCACGAACTGAATCACGTATTCCTTGTGATCGAGGCCGTCGAACAGCAGCGCGGAGCCCGCGTCGAAGGTTTTCGACAAGCGAATGTAGGCCGGGTAGCCCTGCACCAGATCGGCATCGTCATAGGCACGTACCAGTTGCACGGCTTCGACCTGGAGGATCTTGATGTGCTTCGGGTTGGCGATGATGTCTTCTTCGGTGGCCTTGTAGCCGACGCCGGGCTTGAGGGTGATCAGACCGGCCTTGGCCAGCAGCTGCAAGCCACGACCGCTGTTGATCGGATCGTTGGCGATGGCCACGCTGGCGCCTTGGGGCAGTTCGTCGAAGCTTTTGTATTTCTTCGAGTAGAGACCGACGTTGTTGATGATCCCCGGCGCGAACGGCACCAGGTCGAAACCTGATGCTGCCTTGGCGTTTTCCAGGAACGGGATGTGCTGGAAGTAGTTCACGTCGATGTCACCTGAAGCCAGGCTGACGTTCGGTGCGATCCAGTCGGTGAACTCCACCAGTTCGACTTTCAAGCCTTGTTTGCCGGCTTCTTCGACCGCTGCTTCCAGGGGGATGGCGAAGGCGGCGGTAGTGCCGATTTTCAGCGGGGCGTCGGCGGCGAAGGTCACCGAGCTGAACAGGCCGAGGGCCAGGGCCAGTGCTTTGACTGGGTGGGAGAGGTAGTTCTTTTTCATGATGAGTTATCCAGTCAGTGCATTAAATTTGTGGTGTCTGTTCGGGCCTCATCGCGAGCAAGCTCGCTCCCACAGTGGATCTCGGGTGTTCACACAATCCCTGTGGGAGCGAGCTTGCTCGCGATGCTTTTAGCGTCGGTAAGTCGAGCCGGTATGTTGCTCAGGCAGATGCGCCTCTCGCTGAAACAGCTTTTCGCGCAAGGTCCCGTCGTCGTACGCGGTCTTGTAAGAGCCCCGCCGTTGCAACTCGGGGATCACCAGCTCGATGAAGTCCTCATAGCTTTCCGGCGTGACGATGCGGGTCAGGTTGAAGCCATCCAGCCCGGTTTCGGCGATCCACGATTCCAGTTCATCCGCCACTTGCTGCGGTGAACCGACCACGGTGATGTAGCGACCGCCCAGGGCGTGTTGTTCGAGTAATTTGCGTCGGGTCCAGTCGTTGTTTTGCAGGTGTTTGGTGGCGGACTGGATGGCGTTGCTCTTCACGTACTGGATCGGCTCGTCGATTTCGTACTGAGAAAAATCGATCCCGGTGGACGCCGAAAAGTGCGCCACGCCGGCCTCGGCACTGGCGTAGCTCAGGTACTCGGCGTGCTTGGCCCAGGCCAGCTCCTCGGTGGCGCCAACGATCACGTTCAGGCCCATGAACACCTTGATGTCCTCGGGATTGCGCCCGGCTTCGACGGCGCTGGCGCGCACCTTGTCCACCTGCGCCTTGGTCGATGCCTTGGTCTGACCACTGATGAACACGCACTCGGCATGTCGCCCGGCAAACAATAAGCCGCGATCCGAGCTGCCGGCCTGGAACAGCACCGGCGTGCGCTGGGGCGAGGGTTCACACAGGTGATAACCCTCGACCTGATAGAACTCGCCCTTGTGCTCGACCTTGTGCACTTTGTCCGGCTGCGCGTAGATCCGTTGCCGTGGATCGTTGAGCACCGCGCCGTTTTCCCAACTGCCTTCCAGGAGTTTGTAAAGCACCTCCAGGTACTCGTCGGCCTGGTCATAGCGGCGGTCATGCTCGACCTGTTCGCTCAGGCCCATGGCCTTGGCGGCGCTGTCGAGATAGCCGGTGACGATGTTCCAGCCGACCCGCCCACGGCTCAGGTGATCCAGGGTCGACAGGCGGCGGGCGAACAGATACGGCGCTTCGTAGGTGAGGTTGGCGGTCAGGCCGAAACCGAGGTTTTTCGTTACCGCCGCCATGGCCGAAACCAGCAGCAGTGGATCGTTGACCGGCAATTGGATCGACTCTTTCAACGGCACGTCCACCGAGTTCTGGTAGACGTCGTAGACCCCGACGATGTCGGCGATGAACAGGCCGTCGAACAGCCCGCGCTCCAGCAACTGCGCCAGTTCGGTCCAGTACTCGAGGGTGTTGTAGCGGGTTGATGTGTCGCGCGGGTGCGTCCACAAACCGTGGTTGATGTGCCCGATGCAGTTCATGTTGAACGCGTTGAGCAGGATCTTCTTTTTCGCGGCGGTCATCAAATGGTCCCCCGCAGTGGCGGGTTTTCATCGTTGAGGTAGTAATTGCCGACAGCGTGGTACTTCCAGCGCACCGGGTCGTGCAGGGTGTGCACCCGGGCGTTGCGCCAGTGGCGATCCAGGCTGTGTTCAATCAGGGTCGCCTGGCTGCCGGCCAGTTCGAAAAGCGTGCTGCCGGCAGCCAGGGAGATTTCGGTACTGAGGGCGCGGGCTTCGGCGACGGCAATCGAGGCGGCCGCGACGGTCTCGGCCTGCGTGTCGGCCTGGGCTTTGTCGAGGAATTCACCGGCACGTTCCAGCAGCGCCTCGGCGGCGTGCAGGCGAATGCTCAGGTGGCCGAAGCTCTTGAGGGTCAGCGGATCGTCCGTGGCTTTTTCGTGGGTGGCGTCGATCCAGGGCCGGGTTTTCGTGCGCACGAAATGCAGCGCATCTTCATAAGCGGCGCGGGCGATGCCGGTGTCGATGGCGGCATGGAGAATCTGCGCCAGCGGGCCGACCGGAGTCGGGCGCTCGAAAGCGCTTTGAAAGGGGATCACATCTTCGGCTGCGACGTAGACATCTTCGAACACCACCGAACCGCTGCCGGTGGTGCGTTGGCCAAAGCCGCTCCAGTCGTCGATCACGCTCAGGCCCTTGCTGTTGCGTGGGACGAACGCCAGTTGCTGCACGCCGTTTTCATCCACCACCGAGGTGGGAATGCGCTGGGCGTAGATCGCGCCCGTGGCGTAGAACTTGCGACCATTGATGCGATAGCCGCTGGCGTCGCGAGTCAGGCTTGTGACGCGATCATGTGCGGTTTTGGTGCCGAGTTCGGCCAATGCATTGCCGAAGCGTTGACCGGCCAAAACCTCGGCGTACAGGCGTTGCTTCTGCTCGTGGCTGCCGTTCACCCGCAGTACTTCGAGGGCATAGAAATGGTTTTGCGGGATCTGCCCCAGGGAGCCGTCGGCCCGGGCGATCAAGGCGATGACCTTGGCCAGGGTGACGTTGGAAACACCGGCGCCGCCGTATTCCTTTGGCACGCTGATGCCCCACAGGCCCGATCGGGAAAACACTTCCAGTTCCGGGTGTGGCAAGCGGCGCTCGCGGTCGCGTGTGGCGCTGTCGCGTTTGAAGTCTTCGGCAAGGTCGCTGGCGACGATCAGCGCTTGTTCATCGCTGGCGATGACCGCGACGTGGTGAGAACTTGTCATGTGTTTCTCCAGATGTCTGGTCGTCAGATCCAGGAATGGCGATTAGGCAGCGTGCCGTTGAGGCGATAGGCGCCGACCGCGTGATACTTCCAGCGCACCGGGTCGTGCAGGGTGTGCACCCGGGCGTTGCGCCAGTGGCGGTCGAGGTTGAATTCGGCGAGGGTCGCGCGGCTGCCGGCCAGTTCGAGCAGCTTTTCGCTGGCCAGCAACGAAATCTCGGTGGTCAGCACTTTGGCTTCGGCCACGGCAATCGAGGCGCGGGCGGCGGACTCGGCGGTGAGTGGTGCGGCGCTGACGTCATCGAGCACTTGCCCGGCCTTGCGCAGCAGTGCTTCGGCGGCGTGCAGTTCGATTTTCAACCTGCCGATATCGGCGATCACGTACAGGTCATCACTGGCCCGCTCGACCTTGGCGTCGATCCATGGCCGGGCGCGGGTTTTCACGAAGTCGATAGCGTCGTCGATGGCGCCTCGGGCGATACCGGCGTCGATGGCCGCTTGAATCAGCTGCGAGACGGCACCCTGGATGTTCGGCGTGTCGTTGATCCGCCAGTTATCCACCACCAGTTCGGGGTCGGCCTGCACGTTGTTGAGCAAAATCGTGCCGCTGGCGGTGGTGCGCTGACCAAAACCGGACCAGTCATCGACAATGCGCAATCCCGGTGTGCCACGACGGATGAACGCCAGCACCTGCTTGCCATCGTCGTTCAACGCTTTGACCGCAACCCAATGAGCGAACAGTGAGCCGGTGGAATAGAACTTCTGGCCATTGACTACGCCGTCAGCGGTGATGCGCGCCTTCAGTTCCAGGGTGTTTTTGGTGCCGCGTTCCGGCCCGGCATTGCCGATGCGCCAGCCTTCCAGGACGCTTTTGAACAGTTGTTGTTTCTGCGCTTCGGTGGCGCTGCCGAGCACCAGGTTAAGAATGCCGAACTGGTTTTGCGGGATCTGCCCAAGCGCCGGGTCGGCGGCGGAAATGATCGCGAAGACCTCGGCCAGGGTGACGAACGAAACCTGCGGGCCACCGTACTCGCGGGGGATGGAAATGCTGCCCAGGCCGCTGCGGGTGAACTGCTCGATTTCCGACCATGGGAGCTTGCGCTGCTGGTCTCGTTTGGCTGCTTGCTGGCGGGCGACTTGCGCCAGTTCGTGGGCCGCCTTGATGGCTTGAGCGTCGTTGCGCAAGATTTGTGCGGGCAACAACAGCGGGGCGATGTCCAGGTCACTCTGGACGATTGCATCTGCCAGACTGGACATCAGTGCCGCTCCTTGGCTGCACGCAATGCCCTGGCGATCTGCACTGGGGTGATTGTGTTCCGGACCATACCTACCTCACATCTTATGGAAGCGCCGCTTGTGGCAGCGCATGAAAACAAGGATGTCCGGTGGTCCGGTGCATATACCCTAAACGTGTATAAATATTTTATGAACTAACTTTTAGGAATATAGATAGAAGGATGATTCCACTGCTGTGAGCTGACCCCTGTGTTCATTGCCTGCGGGATTCGGCGGCCTTGAGCACTTTTTTCGGGGGGACTTTCAGATAAGGATTGGCGCAACCGATTTTCAGCGTACGGGCCGGCGCCCAGCGGGAGTTGTTTCCCACCCGGTCGAGAATGCAGTACGTCACTTCCAGCCGCAGGTCTTCGCCGGCTTCGAGGATGATGGCCGGCGGTATCCAGACCTGAATCGGCTGACCCACATCGGCGGCCTTGAGCCGTGGCAGATCCATGCGCACATCGCCCCAGCGCAGGGTGATTTCGTCGTCGACGGCCATGTTCAGATACGGCTCGATGGTCAAGGGAACACCGCGCTTGACCTGGCTCGGATTGACCCCTTGACGGCGAATCGCCTCGGGAATGCTCACCGGTGCCAGGCACTGGTTTTCATCGCCGCACAGTGCGGAGGGTTGGCCGCCTGGGCAGTCGAGTTTGATCTGCACGTTTCGGCTGGCCGAAATCACCGGGTTTCGACCCACCTGCATGACCCGGTAGTGAATGTGCGAGGTCCCGTTGGCGACAAAACTTTCAGGCACCCGCAACTGCACCGGTTGGCCGACAGCGCTGGCCGTCAGCACGCGGGAGGCCACGTAGCAGTTGTCCCAGAACAGTTCGATCAGGTCGCCTTCGTCCATGGCTGGGTAGGGCGCCACATCGATCAGCAGGTGCGCCGCGCAAGTGACGTTGATGCCGGTCTTGTTGGATTGCGCCAGGGTCGGGGCCACAAGCCCGGATTTGTTCGAGGTGCTTTTCATGAAGTCTCCTTGAAGTCTTGCAGCGAAGTCCGTTTCTGGGGATTCAAAAACTAAATATCGAACAGCAAAACCATTCATTATTTTTAATTGAAATAATGAGTTTGGCGTGAAGAGTGATGTTGGTCGGAGACTAGATAAAAGTCAGGGGGAGCAAGTGTCAATAAGATTTATTAGTTGTGGGTGATGCGTGATGTTATTCAGAAAGTTCCTACGGCGCAAAGTAAGTAAACCATGCTGCTGCGTCGAATTTGTCCGCTGAAAGTTGCTGAAACCGGCGGCTCGGCTGGCGTTGCTGGCCAGGTGCTGCGAAGGGAACATGGTGGAGGTAGGGGGGGAATTGTTGCGATGCATATATATGTACCGCGCGCGCGTACAAAATATGTATATAGAATAGATGGGTTTAGTTTGGTATTGATGAGGTGTTATTTTCGGGGGTGTCACTTCCGTCCATGGAAGATGACCATTGTTGAGCAGGGTTGTTAGTTGTGGGCGTTATTCAGAAACTTGCTGAGAAACTGTTTTGTCCGCTCCTCTTTCGGGTTGGCAAACAATGCCTTTGCTTCGCCTTGCTCGACGATCACACCCTTGTCGAAAAACACCACCCGGTTGGCCACGTCCCGGGCAAAGCCCATTTCGTGGGTAACGATCACCATGGTGCGCTTCTCTTCGGCCAGGCCGCGGATGGTCGCCAATACCTCGCCCACCAGCTCCGGGTCGAGGGCCGAGGTCGGCTCATCGAACAGGATCACTTCGGGCTCCATCGCCAGCGCCCTGGCAATCGCCACGCGCTGTTGCTGGCCACCGGAGAGGCGACGCGGGTAAGCGTCCTCCTTGCCCGCCAGGCCGACCTTGGCCAAGAGCTTCTTACCCAGGGCAACGGCGTCGGCATGCGGGGTCTTCTTGACCACGATCGGGCCTTCGATGACGTTTTCCAGGGCGGTGCGATGGGGGAACAGGTTGAAGTTCTGGAACACGAAACCTACGTGCTGGCGCAAACGCCGCACCAGGCTCTGCTGCTGGTTCAGTGGGCGGCTGGTATCGACCTCGATATCGCCGACCTTGATCCGGCCGCTGGTGGGTTCTTCCAGAAAATTCAGGCAGCGCAGGAAGGTGGTCTTGCCCGAACCGCTAGGGCCGATGATCGCGACCACCTCGCCTTCCTTGACCTCAAGATCGATGCCGTTGAGCACGACTTGACCCTTGAACTGCTTTGTCAGTTTTTCCACGACAATCATCGGGTCAGGACTCCTGGTCGTGCCGATTGACCCGCGCTTCCAACTGGTTCTGCAGGTGCGACAGCACCGTGGCCAGGACCCAGTAGATCAGTGCGGCGGCAAGATACATGGTGAAGATTTCGAAGGTGCGGGCGGTGATCAGCTGCGCCTGACGGAACAGTTCCGGCACCTGGATGGTCGCGGCCAGCGCGGTGTCCTTGACCAGCGAAATGAAGCTGTTGCCCAGCGGCGGCAATGCGGTGCGCATCGCCTGCGGCAGGATGGCCCGGCGCAGGGTCTGCGCGCGGGTCATGCCGATACTGGCAGCCGCTTCCCACTGGCCGCGCTCGATGGAGCTGATCGCGGCACGCAGGATTTCACAGGCGTAGGCGGCCATGTTCAGCGAGAAGCCGATCAGGGCCGCTGGCAGCGGATCCAGTTCCAGACCCAATTGCGGCAAGCCGTAATAGATCACGAACAGTTGCACCAGCAACGGCGTGCCGCGAAAGAACGACACGTAGATGCGGGCGATCCAGCTCACCAGTTTGAAGCGCGACAGGCGCATCAGCGCCAGACCGAACCCCATCACCAGGCCGAAAAACATCCCGCCCAGGCTGAGGATGACCGTGTAATACGCGCCCTTGAGCAGAAAGGGCGCGGAGTCCAGTGCGAGTTGAAAAGCTTCTTCCATTATTGAGTGACGTCAGCGCTGAAGTATTTTTCCGAAAGCTTTTTCAGCGTACCGTCGGCGCGCAGCTTGTCGATGGCTTTGTTCACAGCTGCCAGCAGCTCAGGCTCGCCTTTGCGCAGGGCAATACCGGCTTCCTGACGGGAGAACGCATCACCGGCGGCGGTGGTGTCCTTGGCTTTCTTGGCGTATTCGAGCGCGGCCAGGCGGTCGATCAGAATGGCGTCGATGCGGCCGACACGCAGGTCCTGGAACTTGGTCGGATCATCTTCGTAGGTGCGGACGTCAGCCTTAGGCACATTTTCTTTCACCCACTGCTCGTAGTTGGTGCCCAGGCCTACGCCGACTTTCTTGCCAGACAGGTCAGCGGCGGACTTGATGTTCAGCTCGGCGACCTTCTTCGTCAGCACCAGCGCCTGAATACCGGAAACGGTGTACGGCTCGGAGAAGTCATACTTCTTCTTGCGCTCTTCGGAGATGGTCACCTGGTTGATCACTGCGTCCAGGCGCTTGGATTCCAGGGCCGCGAGGATGCCGTCCCATTTGGTCGGTTGCAGCTTGACCTTCACACCCAGCTCTTTGGCCAGGGCTTCGGAGAACTCGACTTCGAAGCCGGCCAGTTTGCCGTCGGCGTCGACGAAACTGAACGGTGGGTAGGTGCCTTCCAGGCCGACGTTGATTACGCCTTTGTCCTTGATTTGTTGCAGTTGCTCACCGGCAACCGCCTGGCCAATCAGGCCGGCGCTCAGTGCCAGGCCCAGCGAACCCACCAGCAGATTGCGACGTAGTGCGGAAAAATTCATGACAAGCCCCTGTGTTTTCTTATGGAAGACGCTTTTGCGAAAATTTGGCGAAATCGGGAATTAAGCGACAGCGCTATCCTGCCTTAAAGCAGCGTATGCGTCTCTCGGGAAATTCGCCTGTAGCATGACTATATGATGGCGTTTTTAGATTGGAAAATAATAATTAATCTTCTGGTTATTCCGTTTTGGAATTGCTTGCGTTTTTACTGTAGGAGCGTGCTTGCACGCGATGGTCGTCAACGATAACGCTTGCAACCTGACACCCCGCGGTGCCCTGTCGTCCATCGCGAGCAAGCTCGCTCCTACAGGAAATCCTTGTAGGCAAACAGCGCCGGTGCCCCGCCGGTGTGCAGGAAGATAATCGGCCCCTCGTTGAAACGCTGACGGCCGATCCCGTCCAGCAAGCCCGCCATGGCCTTGCCAGTGTAGACCGGGTCCAGCAGCAAGCCTTCCTGACTCGCCAGCAGTTTCACCGCCGCCAGTGTGCCGGCATTCGGCTCGCCATAACGCGGGGCGAAATACTCATCCCACAACTCGACCTTGAAAGCCTCCGGCAGGCTGACGCCCAGCAACTCGGCGGTGCGTTCGGCCAGGCCTTGAACCTTTGGTCGCTGATCTTCATCGCTGCGCGAAACCGTCACGCCAATCACTGGCAGATCCGGCAGCGCTTCACTCAAGGCCAGTGCCAGGCCGCTGTGGGTACCGGCGCTGCCCGAGGCCAGGACCACAGCGGCGAACTTCAGGCCGGTGTCTTTGATCTGCTCGGCCAGTTCCAGCCCGGCGCGTACGTAACCCAGGGCGCCCAAGGCATTGGAACCACCGATCGGCACCAGGTACGGCTTCTTGCCGTTGCTGCACAGTCGGTTGGCCAGGGCTTGCAGTTGCTCGTCGGCGTTGTCGAGGTTTTCCACCAGTTCGACCTTGGCATCGAACAGGTCAAGCAGCAGGCGGTTGCCGTTGCCGGTGTAATTGCTGTCGTCAGTGCCCAGAGGATTTTCCAGAAGGGCTACGCAGCCCAGCCCCAACTTTGCGGCAATGGCGGCTGTCTGGCGCACGTGGTTCGATTGCAGCGCGCCCGCCGTGATCAAGGTGTCGGCACCCTGGGCCAAGGCATCGGCGGCCAGGTATTCGAGTTTGCGCAGCTTGTTGCCGCCCATCGCCAGCGGCGTCAGGTCATCGCGCTTGACGTACAGGTCGCGGCCCAGCCAGGTCGACAGGCGTTCAAGTTTTTCCAGGGCGGTGGGCTGACCGAGCAGGTCGAGGCGGTTAAAGCGGGCGAGCTGTTGTTTGATCATGAGTCCGTACTGGCGGTTGAAGATCTCAGGACTATAGGCACGCCCAAAAGCCGGGGCAACCGTCAATCGCTTATAGCCAATCGAACTGAGCACAGCACTATTGGTTCTTAATTTGCCTTGCGACCCTTGCCGTAAAGTAATCGCCGTCAGTGCGGCCAGACAGTCCGGCCGCCCGTGAGGAGTTTTTACCGTGAGTGAGCGTTCCAGCCATTGGCAATTGCAGACCATCGTCAGCCAGCTGCGCACGGCACGTGAACAGTGGCGTGCACAAAACGGCCGGGCCAGCGGCGAGCAGGGCGGTCGCGAATTGCCGTCCCGCGCAGCCATGGCGGAGATTCTCGAAGCGCTGTGCGGTGCGTTGTTCCCGATGCGCCTGGGGCCGGTTGACCTGCGCGAAGAGAGCGAAGATTTTTACGTCGGCCACACCCTCGATGTGGCGCTGAATGCGCTGTTGGCCCAAGCGCGGCTCGAATTGCGCTACGCCGCGCGCCACAGTGCCCAGGCCGAGACTGAAGTCGAAACCAAAACCATCCAGATCATTCAGGACTTCGCCCTCGCTTTGCCAGGGTTGCGCAGCCTGTTGGACACTGACGTATTGGCTGCCTATCACGGTGACCCGGCGGCGCGCAGTGTCGATGAGGTGCTGTTGTGCTACCCGGGGATTCTGGCGGTGATTCACCATCGTCTGGCCCACCATTTGTATCGCGCCGGGTTGCCGCTGCTGGCGCGGATCAGCGCGGAAATCGCTCACTCGGCCACCGGCATCGACATTCACCCTGGAGCGCAGATCGGCCGCAGTTTCTTCATCGACCACGGGACGGGTGTGGTGATTGGCGAAACCGCGATCATCGGCGAGCGCGTGCGGATCTATCAGGCGGTGACTTTGGGCGCCAAGCGCTTCCCGGCGGACGAAGACGGTCAGTTGCAGAAAGGCCAGCCACGGCACCCGATAGTCGAGGATGACGTGGTGATTTATGCCGGGGCGACGATTCTCGGGCGGATCACCATCGGCCAGGGTTCGACCATCGGCGGCAACGTCTGGCTGACCCGCAGCGTGCCGGCGGGCAGCAACCTGACCCAGGCGAATCTGCAGCATGATGATGGGGCGCAGAAGTAGGCCTCTAAATCTCCACTGATTTCTCAGGCCTCATCGCGAGCAAGCTCGCTCCCACAGGGGGACGCGGTCAACTGTGGGAGCGAGCTTGCTCGCGATCGGATTTCAAGCCGAATCGAGCCAGTGGCCCTGATTTGATCCTGCGCCGAACCCTCCCTTGAGCTAGCGTAATACCAGTACCGCCGAGCCCTGCGATTAGTCCTTAGCCCCCTATCCATGTTTAACTTGAACGTTCATTCAAGTTAAACCGGCGGTTCGCTGCCCGCTCACAACAGGAGGCTTGCCTTTGCTGAGTCCGATTTCTACAGCCACGTTTTACCCCTTCGAGGTGCACCGAACATGAGTGCATCGTCCATCCCTCCAAGCGGCCTGATCCGCATGAATCCGCCGGTGTTCTGGTTCTCGGCAAGCTTCATTCTGTTGTTTGGTGTCGTTGTCATCGCCATGCCCGAGCAGGCCGGTGCCTGGTTGCTGGCGGCGCAAAACTGGGCGGCCAATACGGTCGGCTGGTATTACCTGCTGGCGATGACCCTGTATCTGGTCTTCGTGGTGGTCACCGCCTTGTCCGGCTACGGCAAGATCAAGCTCGGTGCCGACCACGACGAACCCGAATTCAGTTATTTGTCCTGGGCGGGCATGCTGTTCGCCGCCGGGATCAGCATCACCCTGTTTTTCTTCTGTGTGTCCGAGCCGCTGACCCACATGCTGCAACCGCCCCAGGGCGAGGCCGGTACGGCAGATGCTGCGCGCCAGGCGATGCAGATTCTGTTTCTGCACTGGGGCCTGCATGGCTGGGGCGTGTTCGCCTTTGTCGGCATGGCGCTGGCCTACTTTGCCTACCGGCATAACCTGCCACTGGCCCTGCGCTCGGCGCTGTATCCGCTGATCGGCAAGCGCATCAATGGCCCCATCGGCTACGCGGTGGATGGCTTCGGCATCATCGCCACGGTGTTCGGCCTCGGTGCCGATATGGGCTTCGGTGTGTTGCACCTCAACTCGGGCCTGGACTACCTGTTCGGCATCGCCCACACCCAATGGGTTCAGGTCGGCCTGATCACCTTGATGATGGGCGCTGCGATCATCGTTGCCGTATCCGGCGTCGACAAGGGTGTGCGGGTCATGTCCGACATCAACATGCTGCTGGCCTGTGCGCTGCTGCTGTTCGTGTTGTTTGCCGGCCCCACGCAGCACCTGCTCAACACCCTGATCCAGAACCTTGGCGATTACCTCGGCGCCTTGCCGATGAAGAGTTTCGACCTCTACGCCTACGACAAACCCAGCGACTGGCTGGGCGGCTGGACAGTGTTCTACTGGGCCTGGTGGATAGCATGGTCACCGTTCGTGGGCCTGTTCATTGCTCGGATTTCCCGTGGTCGCACCATCCGTGAGTTCGTCTTCGGCGTGCTGTTGATTCCGCTCGGCTTCACCCTGGCGTGGATGTCGATCTTCGGCAACAGCGCCATCGATCAAGTGCTCAACCACGGCATGAGCGCGCTCGGCATGTCGGCCATCGACAATCCGTCGATGACGCTCTACCTGTTGCTGGAAACCTACCCGTGGAGCAAAACCGTTATTGCGGTCACGGTGTTCATCAGCTTCGTGTTCTTCGTCACCTCCGCCGACTCCGGCACCGTGGTGCTGTCGACGCTGTCCGCCAAGGGCGGCAATCCTGATGAAGACGGGCCGAAATGGCTGCGGGTGTTCTGGGGCGCGATGACCGCATTGGTGACCAGCGCGCTGCTGTTTTCCGGCAGTATCGATGCGTTGAAGTCGGCGGTGGTCCTGACCTCGTTGCCGTTCTCGCTGATCTTGCTGTTGATGATGTGGGGGCTGCACAAGGCGTTTTATCTGGAATCGCAGAAGCAGATTGCGCAGATGCATTCCTTGGCACCGGTGTCCGGTTCACGGCGGGGCGGTTGGCGCCAGCGCCTGAGTCAGGCGGTGCATTTCCCGTCGCGGGATGAGGTCTACCGTTTCCTCGATACGACGGTGCGTCCGGCGATTGAAGAAGTGTCTGCCGTGTTCACCGAAAAGGGTTTGCACGTAGCGACACACCCGGACCCGGCCAATGACAGCGTCAGCCTGGAAATCGGCCATGGCGACCAGCATCCGTTCGTTTATCAGGTGCAGATGCGCGGCTATTTCACGCCATCGTTTGCCCGTGGCGGCATGGGTTCCAAGCAACTCAACAATCGCCGTTACTACCGGGCCGAAGTGCATTTGAGCGAGGGCAGTCAGGATTACGATCTGGTGGGCTACTCCAAGGAGCAGATCATCAACGACATCCTCGACCAGTACGAACGGCACATGCAGTTCCTGCATCTGGTGCGTTGATCAAGGCCTTCACGTTTCGGTGGTCAACACCATGAACAACACCAGCGCCGCCACCGGGACACCGAATACGGCGCTACCGACCACCAGTTCGCTGCTCAATGGCTGGCCGGCATGCACTATGCCGACTGCGCCATTGATTAGCGTCAGCGCCAGCCACAGCAGGATAAAACTGTAGGCCAGGGTCTGGCGGGTGAAGCCGACTTTCTCGCCGATGTAGAGCATCAGCGCCAGGAGAATCAGGCCGAAGGTGATGATGATGGTGGTGTGCATGGTGGGTTCTGCCTGCCGGATATGTATTGACGGGGCGACCGCCTTCGCGAGCAAGCCCGCTCCCACATTGATCCTGATTGCTCACAAAATTTGTGTTCAAAGGAGGTCTCTTGTGGGAGCGGGCTTGCTCGCGAAGGGGTCACCTCGGTATTGGTTTGAGCATAGTTAAACCAACCCACCATTCACCCGCAAAATCTGCCCGTTGACCCACGCCGAATCCGGCCCGACCAAAAGCGACACCACACGGGCAATATCTTCTGGCTGACCCAAACGCTCCAGCGGCGCCATTTTGGCGAAGGTCTGGATCTGTTCTTCGCTCTTGCCATGCAGGAACAAGTCGGTGGCCACGGGCCCCGGGGCCACGGCGTTGACGGTGATGTTGCGTCCGCGCATTTCCTTGGCGAATACCTGGGTCAGAGATTCCACTGCCGCTTTGCTGGCGATGTACACCGCGTAGCCCGGCAGGTTCATGCCGACGGTGCTGCTGGAGAAGTTGATGATCCGGCCACCGCTGTTCAGGCGGGTTGCCGCTTCACGCAGGGTATTGAAGGTGCCGCGAGCGTGGATGTTGAAGTTCTGCTCGAACAGTTCGTCGCTGTGTTGCGCCAGCGGCAGCACTTTGAGGATGCCGGCGTTGTTCACCAACACATCGACCTTGCCGAGCTGGGTTTCAACCTCGTCGAACATCCGGCGTACGTCGTCGGCGTTGGCCACATCGGCCTTGATCGCCAGGGCCTGGTAACCGGCCTGACGCAGCTCCACCACCCGTTTCGAGGCTTCGGTGGCGCTGCTGGCGTAGTTGATGGCAACGGCGAAACCTTCGCTGGCCAGTTGTTTGGCGATGACCGCGCCAATGCCGCGGGAGGCGCCGGTCACGATGGCAACTTTCGGAGTTTGATGAGCCATGTTGGTGTTCCTGTTGATGGGGTGTGAAGCCAATTTCACATGTTTACTCAGGGCGATAAATACACGAGAGTTGCCTTGACTGTTCAATAATCGCCAACAATCGAGTGCCTGGAGTGAGCCGTGGACCAAGTCAAAGCGATGAAGGTTTTTGTGCGGATCTACGAGCGCAGCAGCTTCACGCAGGCTGCCGATGACCTGAACCTGCCACGCGCGACGCTGACCCACACCTTGAATCAGTTCGAGGCTTGGCTGGGTACGCGTTTGTTGGAGCGCAGCACGCGTAAAGTGCGTCCGACGCTGGATGGCGAGGCTTACTACCTGCGTTGCGTGCAACTGCTGGCAGAGCTGGAAGAAGCGGAATTGGCGTTTCGCGGTGTGGCACCGAAGGGGCGGTTGCGGGTGGACTTGCACGGGACATTGGCCAAGCACTTCGTGATCCCGGCTTTGCCACAATTCATGGCGCGTTATCCCGACATCGAGCTGTCCATCAGCGAGGCTGACCGCTTTGTCGACCTGATCGCCGAAGGCGTCGACTGCGTGCTGCGCGCCGGCACTTTGAGCGACTCCGCGCTGATCGGAAAACGTGTCGCCAACCTACGCCAGATCACCTGCGCCAGTCCTGCCTATCTGCGTAAGAACGGCGAGCCAAAAAGCCTCGACGACCTGAAGAACCACCGCGCGGTGAACTACGTCTCACGCACCACCGCCAAGTTGTTCCCGTTCGAATTCATGGTGGACGGCGAACTCAGGGAAGTGACCATCGATGGCGCCGTTTCGGTGTTCGGCGCCGAAATCTACGCAGCCTCGGCCATCGCCGGACTGGGCTTGATCCAGTGCCCGCATTACCGGATGGAAACGCAGATCACCCAGGGGCTGGTGAAGGAAATCCTCACCGAGACACCGCCGCCGCCAATGCCGGTGTCAGTGCTTTATCCACACAATCGACACATGTCGCCACGGGTTCGGGTATTTGTGGATTGGTTGGGAGAGGTGTTTGCGCAGGCCCGGTAGCTGGTAAATGGGGAGCATATGAAACGTTTCAGCCATTAGTCGAATCCGGGGTTTTCTGGCGTCTGTCCGGGCGTATGCTGGGCGACTGGCAAAGCAGTCGATACCAGATTCAAGACAGACAAGAGAGGATTCGATGACTTACACCGCTGCCGAAAACCGCTACGACTCCATCCCTTACCGCCGCGTGGGCCGCAGCGGCCTGGTGCTGCCGGCGCTGTCGTTGGGCCTGTGGCACAACTTCGGCGACAGCACGCCGATCGATACCCAGCGCGCGTTGTTGCGCACGGCATTCGATCTGGGCATCAACCATTTCGACCTGGCCAACAACTACGGCCCGCCGTATGGCAGCGCCGAGATCAACTTCGGCCGTTTACTGCGCGAAGACTTCAAGCAGTACCGCGACGAGCTGATCATTTCCAGCAAGGCCGGTTGGGACATGTGGCCCGGCCCTTACGGTCAGGGCGGCGGTTCGCGCAAGTACGTGCTGGCCAGCCTCGACCAGAGCCTGCAACGCCTGGGCGTGGACTACGTCGACATCTTTTATTCCCACCGCTTCGATCCGGACACCCCGCTGGAAGAAACCGCCAGCGCACTGGCCACTGCGGTGCAGCAGGGCAAGGCGCTGTACATCGGCATTTCGTCCTATTCCGGGGTGAAAACCCGCGAAATGGCGGCGTTGCTCAAAGAGTGGAAAGTGCCGCTGCTGATTCACCAACCGGCCTACAACCTGCTCAATCGCTGGGTGGAAAAAGACCTGCTCGATACCACCGACCAACTCGGCACGGGCGTGATTGCCTTCACCCCGCTGGCGCAGGGCCTGCTGACCGACAAATACCTCAACGGCGTGCCGACGGATGCACGGGTCAATCGTCCGGGCGGTGGTTCGTTGCAGGCGTCGCACTTGTCCGAGGCCAACATCGCCCAGGTGCGGGCACTCAACGAAATCGCCCAGCGTCGTGGCCAGAGCCTGGCGCAACTGGCGCTGGCCTGGACCCTGCGCGATCCTCGGGTCACTTCGGCCTTGATTGGCGCGAGCCGGCCGGAGCAGATCATCGAAAACGTCGGGGCGTTGAAGAACCTGAGCTTTAGTGCAGAGGAACTGGCGGAGATTGACCGGTTTGCCCAGGAGGGCGGGATCAATCTTTGGGAGAAGCCTTCGACGGCTGAGTAACTTGTCGGCGTCTGTTCCGTCCCCATCGCGAGCAGGCTCGCTCCCACAGGGTATGTGCTTGACGCAGATCCAATGTGGGAGCGAGCCTGCTCGCGAGGGGCCGGATCGGCCAATAAAGAAATCAGGGTTCAGCGAAAAAACGGCACATCCCCCAACACCGTCGCCCGCTGCATCACCCGCCGCGCCGGCCGGTAGTCATCCACCGCGTAATGCTGGGTCACGCGGTTATCCCAGAATGCGATGTCGTCTTTCTGCCAGCGCCAGCGAATGGTGAATTCCGGCCGCGTTGAATGGGCGAACAGGAACTTCAGAATCGCCTCGCTCTCGGTTTCCGACAGCTCGTTGATCTTCGAAGTGAAACCTTCGTTGACGAACAACGAACGCCGCCCGCTTACCGGGTGCGTGCGGATCACCGGGTGCGACAGCGGCGGATTCTTGCGCCGTGCTTCTTCCCACTGGGCCAGTGCCTGGGGCGTGTTGCCATAGCGCTCCAGCGGAAACGAACGGGTGAAGTCATGGGTGGCGGTCAGACCTTCGAGCAAGGTTTTCAGCGGCGTCGACAGGGCTTCATAGGCGGCAATCCCGCTGGCCCATAACGTGTCGCCACCAAACTCCGGCAGCAGCTTGGCACTGAGCACCGCACCCATGGCCGGGGTCGGCAGGAAGGTCACGTCGGTGTGCCAGATCGCGTTGTCGCGCACGTCGGTGACGGCGGTGTCGAGGATCAGCACTTCCGGTTGTTCCGGCACATTGGGGTAGATCGGGTGAATGTGCAGGTCGCCGAAATTCGCGGCGAATCGCGCCTGTTGCTGTGGCGTGATCGGTTGGTCACGGAAGAACAGCACCTGATGCTTGAGCAGGGCCTGTTCGATGGCATCGCGCTGTTCAACGTTCAGCGGCTGACTGATGTCGATGCCGCTGATCTGTGCACCGAGGGCGGAGCTTAGGGGGACGATGGTCAGGTGGCTCATGGTGGTTCTCTTAAATCCGGGGGGCCGTGCTTTTTGTGGGAGCGGGCTTGCTCGCGAAGAGGGCGTGTCATTCAACATTTATGTCACTTGATACACCGCTTTCGCGAGCAAGCCCGCTCCCACAGGTTTATTCAGTAATCAGTGGGCCTGACCATGCCACGGCACCAATTTGCGTTGCAGGGCACGCAGGCCCATCTCCATCGCGAAGGCGATCAGTGCGATCACCAGAATCCCCAGTACCACCACATCGGTGACCAAAAACTGTGCGGCCGATTGCACCATGAAGCCCAGTCCGCTGGTGGCGGCGATCAGTTCGGCGGCGACCAGCGTCGACCAACCCACGCCGAGGCCAATGCGCACACCGGTCAGGATATCCGGCAAGGCACTCGGCAAAATGACGTGGCGAATCAACTGCACGCGCGTTGCGCCGAGCGACTGCGCGGCACGCAGTTTGGCCGGGTCGACCGTGCGCACACCGGTGGCGGTGGCAATGGCAATCGGGGCGAAGATTGCCAGGTAGATCAGCAGCACTTTCGACAATTCACCGATGCCGCACCAGATCACGATCAGTGGTAGATAAGCCAACGGCGGAATCGGTCGGTAGAACTCGATCAGCGGGTCGAGCACGCCACGGGCGATACGGTTGGCGCCGATGGCGATTCCTACCGGCACGGCGGTGAGAATCGCAAAGCCGAGGCCCAGACCGATGCGGCTCAGACTCGCGCCCAGGTGCTGCCACAGGGTTGAATCCATATAACCCGAGGTCGCCAATAGCCAGCCTTTTTGCAGCACGGCGGAAGGTGGTGGCAGGAACAGCGGCTCGATCAAGCCGGTCGCCGTCACGGCCCACCATATGGCAACGAGAACGACCAGCGTCAGCACACTGATCCAGCGAGTGCTCAAACGGCGACTTGCCGGAATTACGGCTGAGCCTGGCGTTATCGCCGCGACGGGAATTTCGTAACTGCTCATGCGCGCTCCTGCCGCTGGGCGGCGCTGCGTTGGGAGAACACTTTGGCGAGTACGTGTTCGCGGGTTTCGATAAAACGCGGGTCGGACTTGATCGAGCGGGCCGACTCACCGGCGGCATAACGCTGACCGAAATCGAGGCTCAGGCGTTCGACGATTTGCCCTGGGTTGGGCGCCAACAGAATCAGGTCGGTGGCGAGGAACACGGCTTCTTCGATGTCGTGGGTGATCAGGAACACCGGCTTGGCGGTGCGTTGCCAGACCTGCAGCAACAGTTCTTGCATCTGCTCGCGGGTAAAGGCGTCGAGGGCGCCGAAAGGTTCGTCCATCAGCAACACGCGCGGGTCGGCGGCGAGGGCGCGAGCCAGGCCGACACGCTGCTTCTGGCCGCCCGAAAGCTGCCAGATGCGGCGCTGTTCAAAACCGGACAGATCGACCAGGGCGAGCATTTCCCTGGCGCGAGCTTCGCGTTTTTCCCGGGCGATACCGGCCAGCTCCAGGCCGAACCCGACGTTGGCCAGCACGTCTTGCCATGGCAGCAGCGCGTCGTCCTGGAACACCACGCCACGCTCGGCACTCGGGCCTTTGACGGGCACGCCGTCGAGGGTGATGCGCCCGGCGCTGGGTTCGACGAAACCGGCAATCAGGTTCAACAGCGAAGTCTTGCCACTGCCGGACGGGCCGAGGGCGACCAGCAATTGCCGGGGCCCCAGGCTCAGGGAGACATCCGCCAACACCGGTTCCGGGTTGCCGGGGTACTGTGCGCTGATGCGCTCCAGCTGTAGCAAGGCCATCGCGTTGACTCCCGATCAGTTGGTGATGAACTTGGCGCTGACGTACGGCGCGTAGTCCGGCAGCACGGCCTCGACCTTGCCTTGTTCCTTGAGGAACGCCGCGGTGTCGGTGATGGCTTTGGTGGTCGGCGCGCCGAGGGTGAGCACCTGGTCAGCCGCCAGCGGGTAGACGTTGCCTTGCAGCAGCAATGGAATATCACTGGCCTTGGCACCAGACAGTTTTACCAGCTTGTCGACGTTGCCCTGATTGGCGAGCCAGGCTTGCGGGTCTTTGCGGTAATCGGCGTAGGCGTCCAGAGTCACTTTGGCGAACGCGGTGACGATCTCCGGGTGCTTCTCGGCGAAATCCTTGCGCACGATCCAGGCATCGAAAGTCGGTGCGCCGAACTTGGCCAGCTCGCCGGAGGTGATCAGCACTTTGCCGTTTTCCTTGGCGACACCGAGGGCCGGATCCCAAACGTACGTGGCGTCGATGTCACCGCGTTTCCAGGCGGCAATGATCGCGGGTGGAGCCAGGTTGAGAACGGTGACTTTCGACGGGTCGATGTTCCAGTGCTTCAGCGCGGCGAGCAGGCTGTAGTGGCCGGTGGATACAAACGGCACGGCGATTTTCTTGCCGATCAGGTCTTGCGGGGTCTTGATCCCGGAACCGTCGCGGGCGACCAAGGCTTCGGCGGCGCCGATCTGGGTGGCGATGAGGAAGGTTTCTACCGGGACTTTGCGAGTGATGGCGGCGGTCAGGGGGCTGGAACCGAGGTAGCCGATCTGCACGTCACCAGAGGCGATGGCGGCGATGATATCGGCACCGTTGTCGAATTTGCGCCAGCTGATATCGACCTTGGTGGCCTTTTCGTAGGCACCGTCAGCCTGGGCGACTTTCGCCGGGTCAACGGTGGTCTGGTAGGCGACGGTGAAGTCGGCCGCTTGGGCCAGGAAACTCGCTGTCGCCAAAGAAGCGGCCGCCAGCAAGCGTAGAGGGAAAGTCAGTTTCATCAGAAAGCTCCTTGTCAGGCGACCGAGTGTCGGCGTGAGAAAGAGACTAAATGATCTAAGAATTCGAAAATAAATAACTTTTTCGAATTAGCTTATGAGAGGACAACTTGAGGAGCGACCGCTTCGCGGTCATCGCGAGCAAGCTCGCTCCCACAGTGGACCATTGAACCCTGTGGGAGCGAGCTTGCTCCGGGCGGCGTTCCGACGATAAGGTCCGCAGGACCTTCAGTTGCTGATCGCCAGAATGCTCGCCTGGTATGCCCCGACGAACACATCGAAATCACCGACTTCGTTCTGCTCCAGCTCAGCCTGCTGAGCCAGCGACGAACGCGCCCGCTCTTCAAACTGCGCCTGTTCCTCAGCCGGCAACGGTTCGCTACGGAAGAACTCGGCATGGGCCTGGCTCTGGCGCAGGGAGAACTGGGCAAAGCTTTCCTTGTGTTCGGCCATCGCCGCCAATACCTGGGCCGACGGCGTCAGGGAAGAGTCCTGGACCTTGGCCATCTGGGCGTCCAGCGACTTGCTGTGGGCATCGCCGCCATGGCTCTGGTCGAGCATCGCCGCCAGAGGGGCGATTTTTTCCAGCAGCTCGCCGGCCCATTCCTTCAGGTCGACCGGCTGGCCATCCCGTTGCAGTTGCAGGCCCGGACGACGACCTTCCTTGACCACGCTGAGGAAGTTCGAAGTCGCGTTGCCGCAACTGGTGCTGGTGAGCAGCGGGCTGTCGTTGAGCGCGCAGTACAGCAGGAACGCATCGAGGAAGCGTGACTCGGTAAGGTCGATGCCCATCGGCAGGAACGGGTTGATGTCCAGGCAGCGTACTTCGACGTACTGGATGCCACGGGCCATCAGTGCCTGGATAGGGCGCTCGCCGGTGTAGGTCACGCGTTTGGGGCGGATGTTGGAGTAGTACTCGTTTTCGATCTGCAGGATGTTGGTGTTGAGCTGTACCCACTCGCCATCCTGGTGGGTGCCGACTTCGACGTACGGCGCATACGGCGTAGCCACCGCTTTGCGCAGGCTGTCGGTGTAGCTGTTCAGATCGTTGTAGCACGGCGTCAGGCCGGCCTGGGCGTTGCTCTGGTAACCCAGGTCGCTCATGCGCAGGCTGGTGGCGTACGGCAGGTACAAGGTCTGCGGGTCCAGTTGTTCCAACTGGTGCGAACGACCGCGCAAGAAGCCGGCGTCCAGTGCCGGCGAGGCACCGAACAGGTACATCAGCAGCCAGCTGTAGCGGCGGAAGTTGCGGATCAGCGCGATATAGGACGACGACTGGAAGTCGCGGTCGGTGCCGACAAAGCCTTCGGCCTGCTTGAGCAACGGCCAGAGTTTTTCCGGCAGGGAAAAGTTGTAGTGGATGCCGGCAATGCATTGCATGGTCTTGCCGTAACGCAGGGCCAGACCCTTGCGGTAGACGTACTTGAGCTGCCCGATATTGGACGTGCCGTAATAGGCGATCGGGATATCTTCCTCGGCCGGCAACGGGCACGGCATCGATGGGCTCCACAGATACTCGTTGCCGAGCTTGCTGTAGGCAAAGCGGTGAATGCTGTCCAGGCTCGCCAGCGTATCGGCAGGATCTGGCAGGGCCGGGGTGATGAACTCCAGCAGCGACTCGGAATAGTCGGTGGTGATCTGTTCATTGGTCAGCGCGGAACCCAATTCTTCCGGGTGCGGCGTTTGCGCCAGGCGACCTTCATCGGTCACGCGCAGGCATTCGCGTTCGATGCCGTGAAGGCACTGTTCGAGCAGAGAGAGGTTAGCGCGCTCGCCGAGCAGGGCCAGGCGGCGGTTGAGAAGTTCGCTCAAGTTGGATTCCTTCACGCGTCAGTCGCCCCAATATGGGGGTGGGCAAGACGGTCTACAAGGGTGAAGTTAAAACTGGCGTTTTCGCCTGGTTTTGGATCTCGCCGCAATCGATGTGGGAGCGGGCTTGCTCGCGAAGAGGGCGTGTCAGTCAACAGATAATTGCCTGACACATCGCCTTCGCGAGCAAGCCCGCTCCCACAGGAAATTCCGACACTGTGGTCACAGCGCCGAAATTAACTCAATTTGATGACGACTAGCTACAGGACAGCGAACGTGCCTTGTGCTTTTGCGACCAGTTTGTCGCCCTGCATCACATCAGCCTCAACCACCAACGTGCGGCGGCCCGGATGAATCACCCGTGCCGTGCACATCACCTCGCCGTCAGAGACGGCGCGAATGTAGTTGATCTTGCACTCGATGGTCGCGCTCTGCTGGTCAAAGCCGTGGGTGCTGGAACAGGCCAGCCCCATGGCAATGTCCACCAGGCTGAACAAGGCCCCGCCGTGCAGCTTGCCGCCGCGATTGCGCAGCTCCGGTTCCAGCCCCAGGGCGACTTGCGCCACCCCGGTTTCCAGGCTGTGCAAGCGGCAGCCCAGCAGCTTGAAAAACGCGCTTTCGGTCAGCCCGGCGGGAATGTCCATCAACGTTTCTTCAGCTGCTTGGCATTGGCGAACAGCGAAGCCATGGCGTTGTTGCTCGGGGCCGCTGCCGTGGTTTCCTTGCGCGGTGCGGTGTTCTGGGATTGGCGTGGCGCCGAACCCGGACGTGCGCCGCGGGCACCGTCGATTTTCTCGCCCGGGGTGTCGCTCATGCGCATCGACAGGCCTACGCGTTTACGCGGGATGTCGACTTCCATGACCTTCACTTTCACCACGTCACCGGCCTTCACCGCTTCGCGAGGATCCTTGATGAACTTCTCCGAAAGCGCAGAGATGTGCACCAAACCGTCCTGATGCACGCCGATATCGACGAAGGCGCCGAAGTTGGTCACGTTGGTCACCACGCCTTCGAGGATCATGCCCAGTTGCAGGTCCTTGAGGTCTTCGACGCCTTCCTGGAACTCGGCGGTCTTGAACTCTGGACGCGGGTCGCGACCGGGCTTTTCCAGCTCTTGCAGAATGTCGGTGACTGTCGGCAAACCGAAGGTTTCATCGGTGTACTTCTTCGGATCGAGACGCTTGAGGAACGCGGCATCGCCAATCAGCGAGCGAATGTCACGGTCGGTTTCGGCGGCGATGCGCTGAACCAGCGGATAGGCTTCCGGGTGAACCGCCGACGAGTCCAACGGGTTTTCGCCGTTCATGACGCGCAGGAATCCTGCGGCCTGTTCGAAGGTTTTTTCACCCAGGCGCGCGACTTTCTTCAAGGCTGCGCGAGTCTTGAATGCGCCGTGCTCATCGCGGTGGCTGACGATGTTCTGCGCCAGGGTCGCGTTGAGGCCGGAGATCCGCGCCAGCAGTGCCACGGAAGCCGTGTTCACGTCGACGCCGACGGCGTTCACGCAGTCCTCGACCACCGCATCCAGGCCACGGGCCAGTTTCAGCTGCGACACGTCGTGCTGGTACTGGCCGACACCGATGGATTTCGGATCGATCTTCACCAGCTCGGCCAACGGGTCTTGCAGGCGACGGGCAATCGACACGGCGCCACGGATCGACACGTCCAGGTCCGGGAATTCCTTGGAAGCCAGTTCCGAGGCGGAGTAAACCGATGCGCCGGCCTCGGAAACCATGACCTTGGTCATTTTCATGGCCGGGTATTTTTTGATCAATTCAGCGGCCAGCTTGTCGGTTTCGCGGCTGGCGGTACCGTTGCCGATGGCGATCAGGTCCACCGAGTGCTTGGCGCACAGGGCGGCGAGCACGGCGAGGGTCTGATCCCACTTGTTGTGCGGCACGTGCGGGTAAACCGTGGCGTGATCCAGCAGCTTGCCGGTCGAGTCGACCACGGCCACCTTGCAACCGGTGCGCAGGCCCGGGTCGAGGCCCAGGGTGGCGCGCGGGCCGGCCGGGGCCGACAGCAGCAAGTCGTGCAGGTTGTGGGCGAACACGTTGATCGCTTCGGTTTCCGCGCCATCGCGCAGCTCGCCCAGCAGATCGGTCTCCAGGTGGGTGTAGAGCTTGACCTTCCAGGTCCAGCGCACTACTTCGCCCAGCCATTTGTCGGCAGCGCGGTTCTGGTTCTGGATGCCGAATTGCTGGCCGATCATGCCTTCGCACGGGTGCATGGTGCCCGGCAGTTCGTCGCCGACTTTCAGCGCGGAGCTGAGGATGCCTTCGTTACGGCCACGGAAAATCGCCAGCGCGCGGTGCGACGGCATGCTTTTGAGCGGTTCGTCGTGTTCGAAGTAATCGCGGAACTTGGCGCCTTCCTCTTCCTTGCCGGCAATCACGCGGGCACTGAGAGTGGCTTCCTGCTTGAGGTAGCTGCGCAGCTTGTCCAGCAGGCCGGCGTCTTCGGCGAAGCGTTCCATCAGGATGTACTTGGCGCCTTCGAGGGCAGCCTTCACATCGGCCACGCCTTTTTCCGCGTCGATGAAGCGTGCGGCTTCGGTTTCCGGGCTCAGGGACGGGTCGTTGAACAGGCCGTCGGCCAGCTCGCCCAAGCCTGCTTCCAGGGCGATCTGGCCCTTGGTGCGGCGCTTCTGCTTGTACGGCAGGTACAAGTCTTCGAGACGGGTCTTGGTGTCGGCGAGCTTGATGTCGCGTTCAAGTTGCGGGGTCAGCTTGCCCTGCTCCTGGATGCTGGCGAGGATGCTGATACGCCGTTCGTCGAGTTCTCGCAGGTAGCGCAGGCGCTCTTCCAGATGACGCAATTGCGTATCGTCGAGGCTGCCGGTCACTTCTTTCCGGTAACGGGCGATGAAGGGAACGGTAGAGCCTTCATCGAGTAGCGCGACGGCCGCTTCGACCTGTTGTGGGCGTACACCGAGTTCCTCGGCGATGCGGCTGTTGATGCTGTCCATAAAACCACCTGACAAATTGTGAAAGCAGGCTCGCAGGCGCAGAGATAGGGCCTGGGCGAGTCTGGTTGAGCGGCCTGGCCTGCGCCGCTACCTGGATCAAAAGGTATCCCGTTGACCCGTGAAATCGAACAATTACTGCCGGCGCCATGAAAAAAAATGGTGTCCGTCTGTAGTACCTGTCTGATGTTGCCTGACACAAAAGGCCGCGCATTATAACCAGCGTTCCGGCATTCGGGGACATCGCGGGTTGCAGGTGAAATGGCCGGTTTTCTGGCACTAAAGGAAAAATCTGCTAACAATGCACACGGTGCGTATAACGGCAGCTACGCCATAATGCGCGCCGAGATCAAAGGAGCATCCAATGAGCAGCACTGCACAAACTGCTGAAGGCGAAAAAATTCTTATTGTTGACGACGATCCTGGGCTCAGCAGCCTGCTGGAGCGTTTTTTCGTCAGCAAGGGCTACCGCGCCCGCGCCGTACCGAACACTGAGCAAATGGATCGCCTGCTGGCGCGCGAAGTGTTCAACCTGGTCGTACTCGACCTGATGCTGCCCGGTGAAGACGGCTTGACCGCCTGCCGCCGTCTGCGCGGCGCGAACAACCAGATTCCGATTATCATGCTGACCGCCAAGGGCGACGAGCTGAGCCGCATCAAGGGCCTGGAGCTGGGTGCCGACGATTACCTGGCCAAGCCGTTCAACCCCGATGAGCTGATGGCTCGCGTCAAAGCGGTCCTGCGTCGCCAGTCGGCTCCGGTGCCGGGCGCGCCAGGCAGCGAAGACGAAAGCGTGACCTTCGGTGACTATGAATTGTCCCTGGCTACCCGCGAGCTCAAGCGCGGCGAAGAAGTGCACATGCTCACAACCGGTGAGTTCGCTGTACTCAAGGCCCTGGTGATGAACGCGCGTCAACCGCTGACCCGCGACAAATTGATGAACCTGGCCCGTGGCCGCGAGTGGGATGCCCTGGAGCGTTCCATCGATGTGCAGATTTCCCGTCTGCGCCGGATGATCGAGCCCGATCCGTCCAAACCGCGTTACATCCAGACTGTCTGGGGCGTGGGTTACGTGTTTGTACCGGATGGTACCGCCACCAAGTGATTGGCGATTTGTAGGAGCGGGTCACGCGGACAACGGATCAATCGATCCTGTCCGCAGACTCGCGATCCGCAATATGCGAGCATCGCTCGCTCCTGCAAGTGTTTAACGGTTATCCATGAAAACCCCCGTTTGGTTTCCCCAGAGCTTCTTCTCCCGCACCCTTTGGCTGGTGCTCATCGTCGTACTCTTCTCCAAGGCGCTGACCCTGGTTTATCTGCTGATGAACGAAGACGTGCTGGTGGACCGCCAGTACAGCCACGGTGTCGCCCTGACGCTGCGCGCCTATTGGGCTGCCGATGAAGAAAACCGCGGCAAGATCGCCGAGGCCGCGACCTTGATCCGGGTGGTGGGTGCCGGCGTGCCGGAAGGCGAACAGCACTGGCCTTACAGCGAGATCTACCAGCGGCAGATGCAGGCGGAGCTGGGGGCCGACACTGAGGTCCGGCTGCGCATGCATTCGCCACCGGCGCTGTGGGTCCGGGCGCCAAGCCTGGGTGATGGCTGGCTGAAAGTACCGCTTTATCCCCATCCGTTGCGCGGCCAGAAAATCTGGAACGTGCTGGGCTGGTTCCTCGCTATTGGCCTGCTGTCCACCGCTTCGGCCTGGATCTTCGTCAGCCAGCTCAACCAACCTTTGAAGCGTCTGGTGTATGCCGCGCGGCAACTCGGCCAGGGCCGCAGTGTGCGCCTGCCAATCAGCGATACGCCGAGCGAGATGACCGAGGTTTACCGCGCCTTCAACCAGATGGCTGAAGACGTCGAACAGGCCGGTCGCGAGCGTGAACTGATGCTGGCCGGGGTTTCCCATGATTTGCGCACGCCGTTGACGCGATTGCGTCTGTCCCTGGAGCTGATGGGCGATCACACGGACCTGACCGACGACATGGTGCGTGACATCGAAGACATGGATGCGATTCTCGATCAGTTCCTGGCGTTCATTCGTGACGGGCGCGACGAGTCGGTGGAAGAGGTTGACCTGAGCGACCTGGTCCGTGAAGTTGCCGCGCCGTATAACCAGAGCGAAGAAAAAGTGCGGCTGCGCCTGGAGCCTATCCAGCCGTTTCCGCTGCGTCGGGTATCGATGAAGCGACTGCTGAACAACCTGATCGGCAACGCGCTGCATCATGCCGGCAGCGGTGTGGAGGTGGCGGCGTATGTGTCCGGGGACACCAGCGCACCGTATGTAGTGCTGAGTGTCATGGACCGTGGTGCCGGGATCGATCCTTCGGAGCTGGAGGCGATTTTCAACCCGTTCACCCGCGGTGACCGTGCCCGGGGTGGCAAGGGCACCGGGTTGGGATTGGCGATCGTGAAGCGGATTGCTTCGATGCATGGCGGCAACGTTGAGCTGCGTAACCGCTCGGGCGGTGGGCTGGAAGCTCGGGTGCGGTTGCCGTTGGGGTTGCTGCTGCCGCGGGATGCCGTTTAAGGCCTGATTTTTCAGTGGGGCTGACGGCCCCTTCGCGGGCAAGCCCGCTCCCACAGTGATTTTGGCTAAAACCCTGTGGGAGCGAGCTTGCTCGCGATGGCGGCATCCCTGCCGCCACAAGGCTTGAGGTTTAACCCTTCCCTTTGGTCCGAGTCATATTCGGCCCGCCATTCTTCTCCAGATGCTCAATGATGATCCCCGCCACATTCTTCCCGGTGGTGGTCTCAATTCCCTCCAGACCCGGCGACGAGTTAACTTCCATCACCAACGGACCATGATTTGAGCGCAGGATGTCGACGCCTGCCACCGCCAGCCCCATGACCTTCGCCGCACGCAACGCCGTCATGCGCTCTTCCGGGGTGATCTTGATCAGGCTCGCGCTGCCACCGCGATGCAGGTTGGAGCGAAATTCGCCGGGTTTGGCCTGGCGCTTCATCGCTGCAATCACCTTGTCGCCGACGACGAAGCAGCGAATGTCCGCACCACCGGCTTCCTTGATGTACTCCTGAACCATGATGTTCTGCTTGAGGCCCATGAACGCCTCGATCACCGATTCCGCGGCCGTGGCGGTTTCGCACAGCACCACGCCGATGCCTTGGGTGCCTTCCAGCACCTTGATCACCAACGGCGCGCCGTTGACCATTTCGATCAGGTCGGGAATGTCATCGGGGGAGTGGGCAAACCCGGTCACCGGCAAGCCGATTCCGCGACGGGACAACAATTGCAGCGAACGCAGCTTGTCCCGGGAACGGGCAATGGCCACCGATTCGTTGAGCGGAAATACCCCCATCATTTCGAACTGGCGCAGCACTGCACAGCCATAAAAGGTCACGGATGCACCGATCCGTGGAATCACCGCATCGAAACCCTCCAGCGGTTTGCCGCGGTAGTGGATCTGTGGCTTGTGGCTGGCGATGTTCATGTAGGCGCGCAAAGTGTCGACCACCACCATTTCATGGCCACGCTCGGTACCGGCTTCGACCAGACGACGGGTGGAATACAGACGCGGATTCCGCGACAGCACAGCGATCTTCATGCAACACCTGTGGAGGAGGTAGATACCGGGAACACCGGCTTGTCTTGTACGTACTTGATGCCCGGATTGACCACCAACTGGCCGTGAATCAGGGCTTTGGAGCCGAGCAGCAGGCGATAACGCATGGACTTGCGGCAGGCGAGCGTGAACTCGACCCGCCAGACCCGATCACCAAGGGCCAGGGTAGTGCTGATCACGTATCGCACCTGCGCGTGACCGTTTGAGCTTTTAATGGTTTTCATCGTCACCAGCGGTGCTTCGCAGCGTCGGTGGCGCAGTTGTACGACGGAACCCAGGTGGGCGGTAAAACGCACCCACTGCTCACCATCGCGCTCGAACAGCTCGATTTCGGTGGCGTGGAGGCTTGAGGTGCTGGCACCGGTGTCGATTTTTGCCCGAAGGCCGGCGACTCCCAAATCCGGGAGCGCCACCCACTCGCGCAGACCGACAACGGTCAAATGGTCAAATGTCTTCAATAGTGCTCAACCGGTAGAAACCGCTCGGGCCGCACGCGGCCGGATTCGCGGTATTCACGCAGAATAATGATTAAAAGGCGACAGATATCTACGGCCCGGATTTCCAGCCTCGCAAGGAGGTTATGGAATGTCAGCATTGTAATCCGAGACGGTGAAATTCTTGGTACGTCAGAAACGGTAGTACAGTTCACCAATATTTCAGAATGAGGAAATTCCATGGCACAAAAAAACGAAGAGGACGACAAAGTCCGCCTCGATAAATGGTTGTGGGCTGCACGATTCTACAAAACCCGCGCCCTGGCCAAGGCGGCGATTGAAAGCGGCAAGGTGCATTGCCGGGGTGAACGCTGCAAGCCGGGTAAAGAGCCACGAATCGGCGATGAGTTCGTGATTCGCACCGGTTTCGAGGAGCGCACGGTGGTAGTCCTGGCACTGTCGATCGTTCGTCGCGGCGCACCGGAGGCGCAAACCTTGTATGCCGAAACCCTGGCCAGCATCGCCAAGCGCGAAGAGGCCGCAGCGCAAAGAAAGGCCGGAGCCCTGGGCGTGAGCACCGACGGTAAGCCAAGCAAGAAACAGCGGCGGGATTTGTTCAAGTTTCGTGGCAGCAGTAACGACGACTAATACAGATATTGCTCGGGCGAGTGCCGCGCACTCGCCAGGTCTCACCGCGCCTTCAGGCTCAGACTTGCAATTGACCCGGTGCGCATCCATATCTGTGCCTGGCCAGCAGTGCATCGCATGGACGATATCGCCGCTCGTCGAAAATCACACACAGTCTCTGATCTGTAGGCCATAACCACATTGCCAGCAGTGCAGGGCGGGAAACGACCCGGAACCCATCAGCGCTTGTTCCACCTGCTTGGATCAGGCCCGGATTGTTCATAAAATGCCTTTCATGGCTGAACGTTGCGCACCCGAGTGGTCGCGCAAGGTAAATTTCTTGTTTCCTGTAACCATTTTCACTACTTCAGATACCCAGACCTATGACCGATCACGCGGATAACGACTTCACACAACGCTTCATCTTCGATGACAGCGACACCCGTGGCGAGCTGGTCTCGTTGGAGCTCAGCTACGCCGAAGTCCTGGCCAAACACGCCTACCCGCAGCCGGTCGCGCAACTGCTCGGCGAGCTGATGGCGGCCGCATCGTTGCTGGTCGGCACGATGAAGTTCGATGGCTTGCTGATTCTGCAAGCCCGCTCCGAAGGCCCGATCCCGCTGCTGATGATCGAGTGCTCCAGCGAGCGCGACATCCGTGGCCTGGCCCGTTACGACGCGGATCGTATCGCTCCCGATGCCACCCTGGCCGACCTGATGCCTGAAGGCGTCCTGGCATTGACCATCGACCCGAAACAGGGCCAGCGCTACCAGGGCATCGTCGACCTCGACGGCGCCACCCTGTCCGAATGCTTCACCAATTATTTCGTCATGTCCCAGCAAGTCGGCACGCGTTTCTGGCTGTACGCCGATGGTCGTCGTGCCCGTGGCCTGTTGCTGCAACAACTGCCGGCCGATCGTTTGAAAGACGAAGACGAACGCGCCGCCAGCTGGCAGCACATCACCACCCTGGGCGGTACGCTGACCGCCGATGAGCTGTTGAGCCTGGACAACGAAACCGTGCTGCATCGCCTGTACCACGACGAGCAGGTGCGTCTGTTCGATGTGCAGAAGCTGCGCTTCCGTTGCAGTTGCTCGCGCGAACGTTCGGCCAATGCGCTGGTCAGTCTGGGTATGGAGGACGCGCAGCAATTGGTGGACGAACACGGTGGCAACATCGAAATCGATTGCCAGTTCTGCAACCAGCGCTACCTGTTTGACGCGGCCGATGTCACTCAATTGTTCGCAGGCGCGGGTATCGAGACGCCGTCAGATACCCGTCACTAAAACGGTTCAGCGCAGGTAAATTCACTGCCTTGCGCCGGATTAACGCCGTTACGACAGGAGGGGCCTACTCTTTTTGGGCTTTTCTGGCATAATCCGGCCCACTTTTTTCGCGGTAGTAGTGCACGACTTTCTACTACAAAAACGTTTGGAGCACTCGGCCACTGGCCGACGGGGAACCTCATGACGCAAGCCAACAATGCCGTGTACACCGATCTGAGTGTTGATGATCTGGTTAAAGAAGCCCTCAATCGCGGTGAAGGCGAGCTTGCCGATACCGGCGCACTGGTTGTTCGTACCGGTCACCGTACCGGCCGTTCGCCAGTCGACCGTTTCATCGTTGAAGAGCCAAGCACCCAGGCTGCCATCGCCTGGGGCCCGATCAACCGCAAGTTCCCGGCCGACAAGTTCGACGCCCTGTGGGCTCGCGTTGAGGCATTCAACAACGCGCAAGAGCATTTCGTTTCCCACGTGCATGTAGGTGCGGCTTCCGAGCACTACCTGGCCGTGAAGATGACCACCCAGACTGCCTGGCAGAACCTGTTCGGCCGTTGCCTGTTCATCAACCCGGCTCAGTACAACCCGGCGGGTCGTGACGAGTGGCAGGTCCTCAACGTTGCCAACTTCGAGTGCGTGCCAGAGCGTGACGGCACCAACTCCGACGGCTGCGTGATCATCAACTTCGCACAGAAGAAAGTGCTGATCGCCGGCATGCGTTACGCCGGTGAAATGAAGAAAGCCATGTTCTCGGTGCAGAACTTCCTGCTGCCGGCTGCCGACGTACTGCCAATGCACTGCGCCGCCAACATCGGCGAAGAAGGCGACGTGACCCTGTTCTTCGGTCTGTCCGGCACTGGTAAAACCACCCTGTCGGCCGACGAAAGCCGTTACCTGATCGGTGACGACGAGCACGGCTGGGGCGAAGGCGTTGTGTTCAACATCGAAGGCGGTTGCTATGCCAAGTGCATCGACCTGTCCGAGAAGAACGAGCCGGTTATCTGGAAAGCCATCAAGCACGGCGCGGTATTGGAAAACGTCGTTATCGACGACGCCAAGCACGCCGACTACGCCGATGTCAGCCTGACCCAGAACAGCCGCGCCGCCTACCCGCTGGAGCACGTTGCCAAGCGCTCCGAGAAGAACCTCGGTGGCGAGCCGAACGCTGTGATCTTCCTGACCTGCGACCTGACCGGCGTACTGCCGCCAGTGTCGATCCTCAACGAAGAGCAAGCGGCTTACCACTTCCTGTCCGGTTACACCGCCCTGGTCGGTTCGACCGAAATGGGTTCGGGCAGCGGCATCAAGTCGACCTTCTCCACCTGCTTCGGCGCGCCGTTCTTCCCGCGTCCAGCCGGCGAATACGCTGAGTTGCTGATCAAGCGCATCCGCGGCTTCGGCTCCAAAGTCTACCTGGTCAACACCGGCTGGACCGGCGGTGGCTACGGCGTCGGCAAACGCTTCAACATCCCGACCACTCGTGCCGTGATCGCAGCGATCCAGAGCGGCGCGCTGATCGGTACCGAGACCGAGCACCTGGACACCATCAACCTCGACGTGCCAGTGGCCGTACCGGGCGTTGAGACTGGCCTGCTGAACCCACGCAACACCTGGGCCGACGTAGCCGCCTACGACGAAGCCGCCAAAGCATTGGCCGGCCTGTTCATCGAGAACTTCAAGAAGTTCGAAGTGAGCGACGCGATCAAGGCTGCTGGTCCAAAGCTGTAAGTGTTGGATTGAGCTAATGAAAAAGCCGCCCCTCGGGGCGGCTTTTTTGTGCGCAAAATTCAGTTTTTCGCGGGCAAGTCAGAATGCGTCGGGCCGTTACAGGCCTTCGAGCTCATCCGTGTCCCAGCGTTGGGCCTTGATGGCCCGGTAGAGCATGCCGATGGTCAATGGCACCTTCTCGCCGCGACCCTTGGCTTTTCGCTTTAGATTCACGTCAAAGCCGTCGGGCTGGAAATAGCGATAACTGTCGAAATCCACGAAGTCGATGACGAAGTAGTCTTCCAGGGTTTCGATCAAATGCTGGGCGTCTGCACCGTTGCAGCCCAGTTCGAAATTGATCGAAGTGCCAAGGCTGATGGTTTTGCGCTCGGGGAAGCCAAGCTCCTCATGCAGCAGTTGCATGAGTTGCTGCATCAAGTGGTCGTCGGGGAGGTTGGGGGCGAGGTTCATTGGGGGAGATCCGTTTGGGCCTTAACGGATCTTATTGGTCGTCGGACTTGAGAGGAAGGGCCGGCTGAGTTGATTGCTCCCGGCTCAGCATTTTCAGTTTGCAAGGAGGACCGACGTTCATCCCGTAGGACCTCGTTCATTTGTTGCACGCTTTCCATTAGCTCATCAAAAAAACTGCTCATGTTTACCTACTGCATCTGATGAGGACATTGAGTGGTTTGTTTCCATCGGAGCAATTCTTGTTTCTAGATCGCTCCTGCGCAGTGCGTGGGAGCGATCTCCATTAAAGATCAGACCGGGGCTTTCCAGTTGAGCATGCGTTGTTGGGCGACTTTGAGCAGGTCGCAGCCGTCCTGGGTCAGCAGGTAGAGGGCGTGGGTGATGTGCGGGATGTCTTTGAGGTCGCCGTGTTTGAAGCATTGGCAGTGCAGGGTTTGCAGCAATTCGCTGGAGGCCCGGATGCGCTGGAGGGCGGCGTCGAGGATGTCTTGGGGGTTGGCTTCTGTATCGATGATCAGGGGCTGGGAATCGGTGAGATTGGTGTGGAGTGGTAGATAGCGTTCGTTGGTGAACGGGTTCCATTTGTTCATTTTATGTATTCTCAAATGTTTTAGATGAAACCACCGCCATCGTGACCAAGCGATGGGAGGCGGACTGTGTTCGGGTTGGTCAACCGGGAGAACACACAAAACCGGCACGCTCGAAGGCGTCCCAAACACAGCCACCATAAAACGTGCAGACACTTGAGTGCCGGCAGCATACAACGGACGCGTTTATGTGTTCCATCGGGTGACCAAGCCCGAGTCGCTGATTTGGCAGCGACACTCCGGACTATAGGAGTGAGTCACTGGGTATCGATAGCCGACAAGTTGTCTTGTTTTGTAGGACCTTGCCGAAGCTTTCATAGGTCGTTGCTGACGGAGTTATCCACAGCGAGATTTCCAGAATTTGCTTGTCCTCAGAAGGACCGCGTTATCGTTCATCGCGAGCAAGCTCGCTCCCACAGGAGATTGTGGTGGGGCTTCAGTCGGTGAATTTCGGCAGGCGCTGCCGGGCGATGTCGAGCAGGTCGTTGCCGTCCTGGGTCAGCAGGTACAGGGCGCCGACGATCTTGGGGATGTCGCTCGCTTCGGCCTGTTTGAAACACGTGCAATAAAGGGTTTCGAGCAGGTCGCTGGCGGCGCGTATGCGTTGTCGGGCGGCGTCGAGGATCTCGTAGGGGTCGGCCTCGGTATCGATGACCAGCACTGGGGTTTCGCTGTAGCGGCTCTTGAGCGGGTGATAGCGGGCTGTCGGCGTGTCGGCTTTCTTCATCGAGTGGGTCCTGTGCGAAATCGGCAAGTGTTCCCGGCAGGCCGAGACACTGTTTTCAGCCGCGCCGGAAACTATAGGAGGACCTGGCGTTGCAGGACAAGATGGCTGAAATGGACAGGCGTTGTAGGGTATTTGTCGTGTTCCGAGGAAAAGGCTTACACATTTTCGGAGGTTTGTGCGCCGTAGCCGCTGCCGGTAAAAATGCCTACGGGGTTATTAGTCGCTGTTTAGCAAGTATCGGCAGAGAGGGCTTTGGAAGCTGTCGGGTATTTCGAGTTTTGCGGTGGGTGTGCTGGCCTCTTCGCGAGCCTGCTCGCGAAAGCGAGCTCAAGCCCTTCCAGCCATCCGCTGTATCATCCGGTATCGTTTTTGCCCCTGACCTTTTCTCGACTCGCTGCGATCGCCGGCTAGGCTTTTGACTCCGCAGCAGTCAACGGAGTGACAGCTTATGCACAACACCCTGGAACAGGTTTTCGGTTATCCACAATTTCGACCCGGTCAGGAGGCGGCCGTCAGTGCTGTGCTGGCCGGGCGCTCGGCGGCAGCGATTTTCCCCACCGGTTCCGGAAAATCCCTTTGCTACCAATTACCGGCGTTGTTGCTGCCGCACCTGACGCTGGTGGTCTCACCCTTGCTGGCGTTGATGCAGGATCAACTGGCGTTCCTGCAACGCCACGGCATCTCGGCGGGCAGTATCGATTCGGCCCAGAGCCGCGATGACGCCAGCGACGTCATGGCCCGGGCAAAATCCGGCGAACTGAAGATTTTGATGATCTCCGTGGAGCGCCTGAAGAACGAGCGCTTCCGGCATTTTTTACAGCAAGTACCGATCTCGCTGCTGGTGGTGGACGAGGCGCACTGCATTTCCGAATGGGGGCATAACTTTCGCCCGGACTACCTCAAGCTTCCCGACTATCAACGCCAGTTCAACATCCCGCAGGTGTTGCTGTTGACCGCAACGGCGACGCCCAAGGTCATCGCCGACATGCAGGCGAAATTCGCCATCGCCGCCGACGATGTGGTGACCACCGGTTTCTATCGCCCGAACCTCAATTTGCTGGTGGAGCCGGTTCGCGGAGCGGACAAGCGCCGACGCCTGGTCGAATGGATGAGCCAGCGTCCGGACCAGCCGAGCATCGTCTATGTCACTTTGCAGAAAACCGCCGAGCACATCGCCGAACACCTGAACCGCAACGGCATTCAGGCCGAGGCTTATCACGCCGGGTTGCCCCATGAGCAACGGGAAGCGATCCAGCGTCGCTTCATGGGCGGGCAGTCCAATTGCATCGTCGCCACCATCGCTTTCGGCATGGGCATCGACAAAAGCGACATCCGCAACGTGGTGCATTTCGACCTGCCCAAATCCATCGAAAACTACAGCCAGGAAATCGGCCGCGCCGGGCGTGACGGGCAGCCGTCGGACTGCCTGGTATTGGCCAACCGCGACAGCCTCAACGTGCTGGAGAACTTCGTCTACGGCGACACACCCGAGCTGGATGGCATCCGTTGCGTGCTTGACGAGATGCATGCCGCCGCCACCGAAGGGCAGTGGGAGTTTCTGCTGGGTCCGTTGGCAGACCAGAGCAATATTCGCCAGTTGCCGCTCAAGACCTTGCTGGTGCAACTCGAATTGCGCGGGTTGATCGCCCCGCGCTACGCGTACTACGCCGAGTACCGTTTCAAGTATGTGCAGGAGCCCGAAGTGCTATTGGCGCGTTTCGAAGGCGAGCGCAGGGATTTTGTCGCTGCGATCATCCAGACCTCCAGCCGCGCCCGGACCTGGGCCACGGTGAATTTCGAGGCGCTGTACGAGCAGCATCAGGCCGAGCGCAGTCGGGTAGTCAAGGCGCTGGATTACTTCCAGGAGAAAGGTTGGGTGGAGCTCGAAAGCAAGCAGATGACCGAGGTCTACAGCGTACTGCAAAGCGGGTTCGACAACGTCGCGTTGAGCGAGGAACTGCACGGCTATTTCACTCGGCATGAGCGCACCGAGGTCGCGCGGATTCACGCGATGCTGGATCTGTTCGCCACCGACCGTTGCCTGGGTTATCGCCTGGCCGAGTATTTCGGTGACCACAATGCCCCGCAGCAATGCGGACATTGTTCGGTGTGTCATGGGCTAGTGGCGCGGCTACCGGCACCACCAGAGTTGCCGGCGCTTGTGGATAAGAATTTCGAGGCGCTGTGTGGCGGTTTTATCCACAGGCACGAGCAGCACACGGGCAACGTGCCCTCGGCTGAACGCATAACACGGTTTCTGTGCGGGATCAGCGTGCCGTTGTTCACCAAGCTCAAGGCGCGGTCGATTCCCGGGTTTGCGGCGCTGGAAGATTATCCGTATGCCGGGGTGCGCAGTTGGGCAGAGCAACATCTTGCCGGCTGAACCAAAAACCTGTGGGAGCGAGCTTGCTCGCGATGAGGCTGGCACATTCAACATTGATGGCGACTGACACACCGCCATCGCGAGCAAGCTCGCTCCCACAGGGAACTCAGTACCTGGCAGGGCTACATCCATCCGCTGAATGTTGCTCATCACAAGAATAAATTTCAAAAAAAGCCGGTGGCTGACTATGGTGGTGGCTGTCTTCGGATCGCCAACAAGAGAACAAAACATGAGCCAGACACCGTCGAATATTCAGCGCGCCGCCGTCATCGGCGCGGGCACCATGGGCCGTGGCATTGTCATGTGCCTGGCCAACGCCGGGGTGGCCGTACAGTGGGTCGACAACAATCCGCAAATGCTGGAGCAAGCGCTGGCCACCGTGGCGGACACCTATGCCCACAGCGTGCGTCAGGGCCGCATTGATCAGGGCGAAGCCGATGCCCGTGTCGCGCGCGTTACGGCGGCGGATGGTTATGTGGCCATCCGCGATGTCGACCTGGTCATCGAAGCGGTGTACGAAAACCTTGAGCTCAAGCAGAAAATTTTCCGCGAGCTCGATGGCCTGCTCAAACCTGAGGCGATTCTGGCCAGCAATACTTCGGCGCTGGACATCGATGCCATCGCCGCGGTCACACGCCGGCCGCAGCAAGTGCTGGGCCTGCACTTCTTCAGCCCGGCGCATATCATGAAACTGCTGGAAATCGTCCGTGGCGCGCAGACTGCACCGACGGTGCTCGACGCGGCACTGGCGCTCGGCCAACGCATGGGCAAGGTCAGTGTGGTGTCGGGCAATTGCGACGGTTTCATCGGCAACCGCATGCTCAATACCTATGTGCTCGAAGCGCGAAAAATGCTGCTCGAAGGCGCTTATCCCTACCAGGTGGACGCAGCGCTGCAAGCCTTCGGTTTTGCCATGGGGCCGTTCCGCATGTTCGACGTGGTGGGCGTCGACCTGCAATGGCGCGCCCGGCAACTGTCCGGTGTCGGGCAGGACGCGCCAGAGGTTCAGGTGGATAACCGACTGTGCGAGATGGGGCGCTTTGGTCAGAAGAGTGGTAATGGCTATTACCACTATGAGCCGGGCAGTCGCCAGGCCGAACATGATCCGCAGGTGGATGCGCTGGTGCTGGAAGTCAGCGAAAGGTTGGGGTTCCACCGTCGCGAGATTGGCCCGGAGGAGATTCTCGAGCGCTGCTTGCTGGCACTGGTCAACGAAGGCGCGAAGATCCTTCAGGAAGGCATCGCCGGGTCGGCTCACGATATCGATCTGGTCTACCTCAACGGATACGGTTTCCCGGCGGACAAGGGCGGGCCGATGGCCTGGGCGGATCAGCAAGGGTTGGCGGACATTCACCGGCGCTTGATCGACCTTGAGACGCGTCAGGGTGATCACTGGAGTCCGGCGCGGGTGATTGGGGAGCTGGCGGCGGCAGGCAAGGGCTTCGCTGACAAGTGATTGATGCGGCGCCTGCAAGGGCGCCTTCGCGAGCAAGCCCGCTCCCACATTGGATATCGGTCGTACGCAAAATCTGTGTTCACCGAAGATCAAATGTGGGAGCGGGCTTGCTCGCGAAGAACGATAACGCGGTTTTCGCCTTAGACTGGCGAACCCACTCCAGGAATCAACACTGATGCCCCAACGCACCGACTATCCGCACTTCCAGCCCATCACCACCCGCTGGCACGACAACGACGCTTACGGTCACGTCAACAACGTTACCTACTACAGCTTCTTCGATACGGCGGTGAACACTTACCTGATCGAAGTCGGCGGCCTGGATATCCATGACGGTGAGGTGGTGGGGTTCGTGGTGAGCTCCTCCTGTGATTACTTTGCTTCCATTGCTTTCCCGGACCGCATCGAGATCGGTCTGCGGGTGGGCAAGTTGGGCAACAGCTCGGTGCAATACGAACTGGCCGTGTTCAAGCAAGGGGAAGACGAGGCCTGTGCGGCGGGGCGCTTCGTGCATGTGTTTGTCGATCGTGCGTCGAATCAACCTGTGGCGATTCCTGCAGGGTTGCGCGGGGCGCTGGAGCGTCTGGTGGTTCAGTAAGGCAAAAAAAATCGCAGCCCTTGGGCTGCGATTTTTGTTGTACTTACCAGCGAGGCGCTCGAGGCCTTAGTCGCGGTAGTACTTGTGGTGCTTCTTGCGATGGCCATAGGCATGACCACGGCCCGGATGGCCGTCACGGTAGTAACGACGATCACCATGACCGCGATACGAACGACGATCGTCGTCGTCATCATGATCGTACTCTTTGCCCATGTAGTTACCCAGCGCGCCACCGGCGCCGCCGCCTGCTGCAGCGCCGATCAGGCTACCGGTGGTGCCGCCCATGCTGCGGCCGACCACGTTACCGCCTGCTGCGCCCAACGCACCGCCAAGGGCGGCTTCGCCACGGCTGTGTTTGTTTGCGCCGACGGCGCTACCACCCGCGCCACCCAGGGCCGCGCCGATGGTGGAACCTGTGCTGCCGCCTAACGACTGACCGACGACCGAGCCTAGAACCCCGCCCAATGCGCCGCCTACACCGGCTTCGGTGGTGCCGCCAGCAGATGCGATACCGCTGACCAGGCCAAGGGACAACAAGAGAATCGAGGAGAACTTCATGGAGGAACCTCAAGGGGATGACGGCGCGATCCTGAGGCTCTGGAATGGGCGTGACAATCGAAATCCGACGAATAACACGACTTGTATACAATATTGCAAGTTACTGTTTTTTGGACGGAACTTAACGTTTTTTTGCCGGTCTTTTACTACTTCGCAAAGGCCGTTTTCATCAGAGAACGGCCTTTTTTGTGGGCGAAAGGAAAGTACTGAATCTGGAATGTTTGTTGTTTCATCTACCGTATTCGCGAGCAAGCCCGCTCCCACATGGGAACGCATTCCAATGTGGGAGCGGGCTTGCTCGCGAAGAGGCCAGATCAAACGACGTGTTACGCCGACCTGGCCATGATCAACCCGGTCTCACTCGCCGCTTCCAACCGGATCGCCACAAATTTGGATGTCGGCGTATGGCTGTCATCGCCGGTGCTTTCCAGCGGCACCAACGGGTTCACTTCCGGATAGTAGGCCGCCGCTTGCCCGGCCGGGATATCAAACGCCAGCAGCGTGAAACCTTTTACCCGACGTTCAACGCCATCGTCCCAGAGCGAAACGATGTCCGCCTTTTGCCCCGGCTTGAAGCCCAGGCGAATGAGGTCGGCTTCGTTGACGAACAACACATCCCGCTGACCCTTCACACCGCGATAACGGTCGTTGAGGCCATAGATAGTGGTGTTGTACTGATCGTGGGAACGCATCGACTGCATGATCAGGTCCGGCAGTACCCCGGTGGCGCGGGTGCGTTCGTGCACCAGGTCTTTGGGCAGCGCGTTCGGGCGGAAATTGGCCCGGCCCGAGGCGGTGTTCCACTTGCGCGCGCCGGCGCTGTTGCCCAGGTAGAAACCGCCAGGGTTCTTGATCTTCTCGTTGAAGTCCTTGAAGCCGGGAATGGTCTCGGCGATCAGGTCGCGGATGCGGCTGTAGTCGGCCACCAGCCAGTTCCAGTCCACCGGGTGGCTGCCCAGGGTTGCGGCGGCGATGCCGGCCAGGATCGCCGGTTCCGAGCGCATCTGGTTCGACAGCGCCTGCAGCTGGCCATTGGAGGCGTGGACCATGCTGAACGAGTCTTCGACGGTTATCGCTTGCGGACCTTGGGTCTGGATATCGATGTCGGTGCGGCCCAGGCACGGCAGGATCAGCGCGTCCTTGCCGTGGGTCAAATGGCTGCGGTTGAGCTTGGTGCTGATCTGCACGGTCAGGTCGCAGTTTTGCAGGGCCTGGAACGTGCGCGCGCTGTCCGGCGTGGCCTGAGCGAAGTTGCCGCCCAGGCCGATGAAGACTTTAGCCCGGCCTTCAGCCATCGCATGAATCGCTTCGACCACGTTGTGGCCGTTGTCGCGTGGCACCTTGAACTGGAAGCGACGCTCCAGGGCATCGAGGAACGCGACAGGAGGGCGTTCGTTGATGCCCATGGTCCGGTCACCCTGCACGTTGCTGTGGCCACGCACCGGGCACAGGCCTGCACCCGGCCGGCCGATGTTGCCGCGCAGCAGCATCAGGTTGGCGATTTCCTGGATGGTCGCCACCGAATGACGATGCTGGGTGATGCCCATGGCCCAGCACATGATGACGTTCTTGCCCTTGACGTACATGCGCGCCGCTTGCTCGATTTCTACCAGGCTCAGGCCGGACTGCTCGACGATCTGCTCCCACGGGGTGTCGTCGATGACGGCCAGGTAATCCAGCACGTTGACGCTGTGCTCGTTGAGGAAGTCGTGGTCGAACACCGCCGGGTCGCCGGTTTTCTGCGCGTCGCGCTCCCACAGCAGGAGGAATTTCGCCATGCCGCGCATGATCGCCATGTCGCCGCCCAGGGCCGGGCGAAAGAACGCGGTGTTGGTCGGCTCGGAGCCGTTTATCAGCATTTCGATCGGGTGCTGTGGATGCTGGAAGCGCTCCAGGCCCCGCTCCTTGAGCGGGTTGATGCACACCACTTGAGCGCCGCGTTTCACCGCTTCGCGCAGTGGTTCGAGCATCCGTGGGTGGTTGGTGCCGGGGTTCTGACCCCAGACGAAAATTGCATCGGCGTGTTCGAAGTCGTCGAAGGTCACGGTGCCTTTGCCGACCCCGACGCTTTGCGACAACGCGACACCGCTGGCCTCGTGGCACATGTTCGAGCAGTCGGGGAAGTTGTTGGTGCCGTAGGCGCGCACGAACAGCTGATAGAGGTACGCCGCTTCGTTACTCGCCCGGCCCGAGGTGTAGAACTCGGCCTGATCGGGGCTCGACAGGCCGTTCAGATGCCTGGCGATCAGGGCGAATGCGTCGTCCCAACTGATCGGCTTGTAGCGATCAGTCTCGGCGTCGTAGCTCATCGGCTCGGTCAGGCGGCCCTGGTATTCGAGCCAATAGTCACTTTGTTCCAGCAGAGAAGTGACGCTGTGTTTGGCGAAGAATTTGGCATCGACACGGCGTTTGGTCGCTTCCCAGTTCACCGCCTTGGCGCCGTTCTCGCAGAACATCACCATGCCCTTTTCCGGAGAATCGCCCCAGGCGCAACCCGGGCAGTCGAAGCCACCGTTCTGGTTGGTCTTGAGCATGATGCGCAGGTTTTTCAGCGCGTTGTCGCTGGTCAACCAGGCCTGGGCCACGCTGATCAGTGCCCCCCAGCCGCCGGCCGGGCCTTTGTAGGGCTTGAAGCGAGGGACGGGTTTCTGGTCGGCTTGACGGTGTTGACTCACGCTTGATTCTCCAACGTTGGGCTGTAGACCCGCGGCGCATTCTTCTGTGGCAGATGGATGAGATTGAGGTTGTGGCGACGGGCCCATTGCACGGCAAGGCCCGTGGGCGACGACAGGCTGACCAGGGTCTGGATGCCGGCGCGCAATACTTTCTGGATCAATTCGAGGCTGCAGCGGCTGGTGACAATCGCCAGCCCGCCAGCGGTGGGGATTTTCTGGCGGATCAATCCGCCGATCAGTTTGTCGAGGGCGTTGTGCCGGCCGATGTCTTCGCGGCCCAGCAACAACTCACCTTTGTCGTTCATGAACACTGCCGCATGCACCGCGCCGCAATGCTGGCCCAAGGGCTGGAAGGCGCCGATGCGCTCGCGCAGGCCATCAAGCCATTCGATCGGCGGCAACGGGGCGCCAGGCAATACCTGAAGGTCCGGCAACGCCTGCTCGACCGCTTCCACGCCGCACAACCCGCAACCGCTGGTGCCTGCCAGTTGTCGGCGCTGCTGCTTGAGGTTCCAGAACGCGCGGTTGGCGATGGTCACTTGCGCGTATTGCGCCGACCCCGAGCCGCTGAGTTGCAGGTCGTAGATGTCCGTGGCGTCCTGGATGATGCCGCTGCCCAGGCTGAAGCCGACGATGAAATCTTCCAGGTCCGTGGGCGTGACCAGCATGACCGCCTGGCTGATGCCGTTGAAGGCAATCGCCAGCGCGACTTCCTCTGCCAGCGCGGTGCTGGCCGATTCGGAGTATTCGAGATTGCTATAGCTGTACGTCTGGCTTGCGGCGGGCGCGGGCGTTTCGAGGGCAGGCGCCGCGCATGCAGGGCGCTTGGTGTTCATGGCATCACCGACGGTTTGATCAGCTTTAAGACTAGGCGCGGCAACTTGTCGCGTCTAATCGCTAATACTGATCTGCCGATAGATGCCGTCGATCAACCGCCAATCAGCGATTGCTGATAGAGGGCAAAACAGGCTTCTGCCAGCGCCGAGCGCGGTGCGCTGCGACGCATGATCAACCCCAGGCGGCCAAGGGTCTGGGCGTTCTCGATCGGCTGCAGGCGCAAATGCTCGGTCAGGCCTTCGAGGCCGCCGTCCAATGGCATCATGGCGCAACACAAGCCGCCGTGCACGGCTTGTAACAGTTGGTGCACGGCATCGGTCTGCAACAACGGCTGCGGGGTCAAGCCACGGCTGTGGAAGTTATGGTCGATGGACTGGCGAAAGTGCATGCCACTGGTGAGCATGCCCAGCGGCAGTTCGATCAACGATTCCCAACTCAATGGCGCTTCGCCAAAGGTGAAGAAGCGTTGGTCGTAGAGCAGACCCATGCGGGTTTCGCTGAAGGCCAGGGAGTCGAAGTGTTCGGCATCCAGGCGTTCCAGGTATGACACGCCCAGATCCAGGCGATTGTTCGCCAGTTGCTCGAGGATCTGTTCGGAACTCAGGGCCGAGAGTTCGAAGCGCAGGTTCGGGTGTTCGGCGTGCAAGCGTTGCATCAGTGGCAGCGGATCGAAGCTCGACAACGGCACTACGCCCAGGCGCAAGGTGCCGACCAGATTGCCGCGACAGGCGGCTGCCTCGGCGTATAAGCCGTCATAGGCCGCCAGTACGGTGCGCGCCCAGGCCAGCACCCGTTCGCCCGGTGCGGTGAAGCCTTCGAAGCGTTGGCCGCGATTGACCAGCGGCAGGTCGAGTTCTTCTTCGAGACTGCGCAGGCGCATGGACAGGGTCGGCTGGGTGATGTGGCAGCGTGCGGCGGCCTGGCCGAAATGGCGGGTTTCGTCGAGCGCGATGAGGAATTTCAGCTGCTTGATGTCCATCTGCGCTCCAGGGGTTGGGAAGGTGCGGATTCTATCGCAAGCGGGGTCATTGGTCGGGTTGGATTCGTAGGTGACGACCGTGGTCTAGGCTCTGATGTCTGGAACCCGAAACCCAAGGAGAGTGCACCATGAGTCTTTTGAGCTTTGTGAAGGAAGCAGGCGAAAAATTGCTGGATTTGCTGACGCCAGGTAACGCCAATGCCAGTGAGCAGTTGAAGGAGCACATCAGCAAGGTCGGCCTGGGCAACCCGAATGTGCAGGCGACGGTCGATGGCGACAAGGTCACGGTGACCGGTGAAGTCGCCAGCCAGGAAGAGAAGGAAAAGATCCTGCTGGCGGTGGGCAACATCGCCGGGGTGGGCAGCGTGGATGATCAGATCACCGTGACCGGACCGGTGGTGAAGGCGGCAGTGTTTGTCACCGTGGTGAAGGGCGATACCCTCAGCGCGATTTCCAAGCGCGTGTACGGCGATGCCAACAAGTACAACAAGATTTTCGAAGCCAACAAACCGATGCTGTCGCACCCGGACAAGATCTATCCGGGGCAGTCATTGCGGATTCCTGAGTAAGTCGTCAAACCGCATGATGGCCATCGCGGGCAAGCCACGCTCCCACAGGATCTGAGTCGATCACGAAGGTTGCGAACGACGCAGATCCTGTGGGAGCGAGCTTGCTCGCGATAGCAGGCAACTCGGTCTAGAGCCCTGCAATCAAATCCCGATAATCCCCAACCGCCGCGAACTCCGCCGTATCCTTCGGTCCCTTGCGGCTATCCGGCTCTCGCACTGCCAGCAAATGCGCCACGCCAAAGTCCCGTGCACTGCGCAGGATCGGCAAGGTGTCGTCAATGAACAGGCTGCGCGCCGGATCGAAATCGATATCGGCTTGCAGCGCATCCCAGAACTGCGGATTTTCCTTGGGAAAGCCGTAGTCGTGGGAGCTGATCAAACGCTCGAAGTAGGGCGCCAGTTCGATTTTTTCCAGCTTCAATGACAGCGCATCCCGATGGGCATTGGTGATCAGCACCACGCGCTTGCCGGCCCGTTTGATCGCCGCCAGAAAGGTGTCGGCATCCGGGCGCAGGGCTATCAGATGCGCGGTTTCCAGTTTCAGGTCGCGCACCGACAGTTTCAGTTCGGCGCTCCAGAAGTCCAGGCAGTACCACTGCAACTGGCCGGCATTGCGCTCGAACAACGGCTGCAATTCCATCTCGGCCATGGCCCGGCTGACCCCGTGCAGTTCGGCGTAGCGCTGGGGCAGGTGCTCCATCCAGAAGTGGTTGTCGAAATGCAGGTCCAGCAGCGTGCCGTCCATGTCCAGCAGAACGGTATCGATGTCGGACCAGGGTAATGAAGGCATGGCAACGTCTCGGGCAGTAGAAAGATTTCTGGCGTAAACAATCGGGAAAGCCGCGTTATAGTAGCGCGTTCACGCCAAGGAGCTTTGCATGCGCCAGAAACCCACCATACTCGCCCGCGAAATTGTCGCCACCAGTCGATTGTTCTGCGTGGAAGAGCTGAAGCTGCGCTTTTCCAATGGCGTGGAGCGCACGTATGAACGCCTGGTCGGCAAGGGTGCCGGGTACGGCGCGGTGATGATCGTGGCGATGCTCGATGCCGAGCATGCGGTGCTGGTCGAGGAGTATTGCGGCGGCACGGATGAATATGAAATGTCATTGCCCAAGGGTTTGATCGAGCCGGGCGAAGACGTGCTGGCGGCGGCCGAGCGCGAGCTCAAGGAAGAGGCCGGTTTTGGCGCGCGGCAACTGGAGCACCTGACCGAGTTGTCGCTGTCCCCCGGCTACATGAGCCAGAAGATCCAAGTAGTGCTGGCTACCGACCTCTACGAAGAGCGTCTGGAAGGCGACGAGCCAGAGCCGATGCGGGTGGACAGGGTCAATCTGCGTGAGCTCTCGGCGCTGGCGCAAAACCCGCAATTTACCGAAGGCCGGGCCTTGGCGGCGCTGTACCTGGCCCGAGACCTGTTGACTCAGCGCGGAGCGTTCCAGCCATGAATTTCCCGCATCCGTTGATGGCGCCGGTCATTGAGCTGGCCTTGCAGGCCGGTGAGGCGATCCTGCCGTTCTGGCGCACAGGCACGGCCGTCACGGCGAAGGCTGATAACTCGCCGGTGACCGCTGCCGACCTGGCTGCGCACCACTTGATTCTGGCCGGGTTGACGGCGCTTGATCCGAGCATCCCGGTGCTTTCCGAGGAAGATGCCAACATTCCCCAAGACGTGCGGGCCGGATGGCAGCGCTGGTGGCTGGTCGATCCGCTGGATGGCACCAAGGAGTTCATCAGCGGCAGCGAAGAGTTCACCGTCAACATCGCCCTGATCGAAAACGGTCGGGTGGTGTTCGGTGTGGTGTCGATGCCGACCAACGGGCGTTTTTACGTCGGTGGTGCGGGACTCGGCGCCTGGCGTGGCGATAAAGGTGGCACACCCGTGGCGATCAAGGTGCGTGATGCGTTAGCGCCCGGCGAGTCGTTCACCGTGGTGGCCAGCCGTCGTCATTCGAGCCCGGAGCAAGAGCGATTGCTGGCCGGGTTGAGCGCCAGCCTTGGCGAGCTGCAACTGGCCAATATCGGCAGTTCGTTGAAGTTTTGCCTGCTGGCCGAAGGGGCGGCGGATTGCTATCCGCGCCTGGCACCGACTTCCCAGTGGGACACGGCGGCGGCGCAAGGTGTGTTGGAAGGTGCGGGCGGGGAAGTGCTGGAGTTGAGCGGTGAGCCGTTCAGCTATCCGGCGCGGGCGTCGCTGTTGAATGCGTTTTTCCTGGCATTGCCGGCGAAGGCGGCCTGGCGGGAGAAACTGCTGGAATTGGCCCGCTCCTGAAATCACCTTCACTTTGTGTCAACCGGTTCACCGGTGCAGCACGTACTGTCCGACAAACCTCACCGCATCTTCATCACGACCTTCGTTGACCACCCGTGTATGCAGCGTCAACCGAGCTCGGCTGTATCGCTGGAAGGTGGTCAGGAATTTCTTCCAGATCACCGGGTCCGGCGCCTGGCAAATGGCGTTGGCATCCCCCGTCACCGGCAGCGGATAGCTGATCTGCCCTTCCTGAATCACGATGTGCCCGTCGGTAATGCCTTCTTCCTTGAGGCGCAAATGCAGCCAGCCCCAACCGGCCAGGACCGCGCCGCAATACAGGCTGCCGCCGAACATGGTGCTCTTGTGGTTGACGTTGGCTTCCAGCGGCAAGTGCAGACGCAGTTGCTGGTCATGCCAGTCGAGCACTTTGAGGCCCATGTCCCTGGTGAGGGGAATGTCGTGATGGAGAATGGATTCCAGTTGTCGACTGTCGCGGCTCATTCAGGGGCCTCTTGCTTGAAGTGGATGATTGGACGGTAGCTCAATCGAGATCGTCAGGGTGGGCCGAGGCGCCACTGTCGGCGAAACTCAGACCGTGCTTGCGCAGTTTGTCGTGCAGGGTCTTGCGCGGAATGCCGAGGGCTTCGGCGACGCTGCGCACGGAGCTGTGCGAACGTGCCAGTTCGGCGGCGATGAGTGTTTTTTCGAAGTTCTCCACTTGCTCGCTCAAACCGCCGTCGACGACTTCGACCCTGTTGCCAGCGCTGCCTTCCGGCGTGCTGTTGTCGAGGGCCAGTTCCAGCCCGAGGGCAAAACGTTCGGCCGCATTTTGCAGCTCGCGCACGTTGCCGGGCCAGGTGTGGCGCAGCAGCAAGGCACGTTGCCCGGGTTGCAGTTCATGGGGCGGCAAGCCGTGGCGGGCACTGGCTTCATCGGCAAAATACTGGAACAGCATCAGCGCATCTTCGCCCCGTTCGCGCAGCGGTGGAATCCGCAGCGGCGCAACGTTCAGGCGGTAATACAGGTCGGCACGGAAACGCCCTTGATCCGCTGCCTGGCGCAGGTCTTCCTTGGTGGCGGCGATGATGCGGATGTCCAGCGGGATCAGTTGATTGCCGCCCAGGCGTTCGACCACCCGCTCTTGCAGCAAACGCAGCAATTTGACCTGCACATCCAGGCTCATGCTTTCGATTTCATCGAGGAACAGCGTGCCGCCATTGGCGAATTCGAACTTGCCGATGCGGCGTTTCTGCGCGCCGGTGAAGGCGCCGGGCTCGTGGCCGAACAACTCGCTTTCGACCACTGATTCGGCCAGTGCACCGGCGTTGATCGCCACGAACGGACCGTTGCGACGGCTGGATAAATCGTGCAGCGCCCGGGCCACGACTTCTTTGCCGGCGCCGGTTTCGCCGAGGATCAGCACGTCGGCCCTGGTTGCCGCCAGGGCACCGATCTGCTCGCGCAGGCGCAGCATCGAAGGTGAGTGGCCAACCAGCCGCGTGCTCAGCTCGTTGCGGTCGCTCAAGGCCAATCGCAGGCTGCGGTTGTCCAGCACCAGCCGGCGCAGGGCCAATGCGCGGCGCACGCTTTCGAGCAGGGCGTCGCTGGCGAAGGGTTTCTCCAGAAAGTCATAGGCTCCGGCGCGCATGGCCTGCACCGCCAGCGGCACATCGCCATGGCCGGTGATCAACAGCACCGGTAGCTCAGGGTCCTGGGCGTGCAGTTCGGTCAACAGCTCAAGACCGTCCATGCCGGGCATGCGGATGTCACTGACCACCACCCCTGGCCAATCACGTTCAAGTTGCGCGGCCAGACCCTTGGCTTCGGCCAGCGGCAGGATTTTCAGGCCGGCCAGATCCAGCGTCTGGCTCAAGGCCTGGCGCAAATGAGGGTCGTCGTCGATCAACACGACCTGAATGCGGTTGTCGATGGTCATGCACTTCGGTCCTCGGACGGTTGCAGGCTCACGCCCGGTGCGCCTGCGCGCAGCTTCAGGGTAATCAGGGCGCCGCCCTCCTTGTGGTTGGCGAACGACAGTTCACCGCCGAAGGCGCGCATCAGGGTTTCGCAAATCGCCAGCCCCAAACCGAGGCCCTGGGTGCGGGTCTTGGTGGTGTAGAACGGCTCGCTGGCGCGCCCGAGGGCTTCCATGCAAAAGCCGGGGCCGTTGTCGCGAATGTACAGGTTGACGCCTTCGGCCGTGGATTGGGCACTGAGCCAGAGTTTACGTGGCGGGCCTTTTTCCGTCAGGGCATCCAGGGCGTTGGCCAGCAGATTGCCGAGTACCTGGCGCAGGCGGGTTTCCCCGGCTTCGACCCACAGGGTGGCGGCGGGCAAGTCGCGGATCAGCTCGACTTCCATGCTGCGTCGACGCTTGGCCAGCAAGGCCAGGGCATCGTCCAGCGCCGGTTGCAGGGCGACGCTTTCCGGGGCATGCCGGTCGCGCCGGGCAAAGGCGCGCAGGTGGGCGATGATCGAGGCCATGCGACCGGTCAATTCGCTGATCAGCTTGAGGTTGCCACGGGCATCGTCGGTGCGCTGGTGATCGAGCAACACTTCGGCGTTTTCCGCGTAGCTGCGAATCGCTGCCAGCGGCTGATTGAGTTCGTGGCTGATGCTCGCCGACATGGTGCCCAGTGCCGACAATTTACCGGCCTGCACCAGATCATCCTGGGCGCGTACCAGTTCCTGCTGGGCCTGTTCGCGTTCCAGCACTTCCTGTTTCAGGCGCCGGTTCAGGCCTTCGAGATCGCTGGTGCGCTCGGCAACCCGGCCTTCCAGTTCGCGGCGGGCCTTGGCTTCGAAAGCAATGCGCTCGAGGTAATGGCGGCGGCGCTGCATCATCAGGCCAAGCAGCAGCATCAACACCAGCAGCGCTGCGCCACCGATGGCCACCACCGTACGTACCGGGCGGTCGATCAAGGTGCGCGGGGCGAGGATGCTGACGTCCCAGCCGGTTTCGGCGATCTGCTGGGTCTGGGTCAGCCAGGCGTCCGGGTTGAGCTTCAGCGGTTTTGGATCGCGGGTTGGATAGGGCTGGATCGCAGTGATGGCCTTGCTTTCTTCCTCGCTCAACGGGCGGGTCGAGCGGAATCGCCACTCCGGTCGCGAGGTGAGAATGACGACGCCGTTGTGGTCGGTCAGCAGCAGTTGTTCCGGGGTTTTGCCCCACAGGCTTTCGGTGTGGTCGAGGTCGACCTTGACCACCAGCACACCAACGATTTTTTCACCGTCGCGCACGCCAGCGGCGAAGAAGTAACCGCGCTTGGCCGAGGTCGTGCCCAGGCCGAAAAAGCGCCCGAGCCGCCCGGCCATGGCTTCGCTGAAATACGGCCGGAAGGAAAAATTGCGCCCGACGAAACTGTCGTGTTTGTCCCAGTTGGAGGCGGCCAGGGTCTTGCCGGTGGTGTCCATCAGGTACATGACTTCGGCACCGGTCTGGGCGGCGATGTTTTTCAGCAGGCGGTTGGCGTTGCCTTGGGTGACGCCATCGTCCGGTGCGCCGAGCACGGCGCGCAGGGCCGGCAGGTCGCCGAGGATCTGCGGCAGCACTTCATAGCGATGCAGGGTACCCAGCAGGTTGGCGACGTAGAGGTCGAGGGTCTGACGATTCTGACTGGCCAGCTCGCTGCGGTAGTAACGCTCGGCGAGATGTTCCAGCGGCCACAGCAGCGGCGCCAGGCACAGTGCCAGCAGGGCCAGGCTGCGCCAACGGGGTCTGGGAGGGAGGGTCGGTTTCATGAGCAGCATGCGCCTGTGGGTACAGGCGCATTATGCCTAGGCTTGCGGGCGCAGTCTGCGCACTGTAGGCCAGGTGCGTTTTTGCGCTGAATCTTGCGCCGGGTTTTCAGGCGAAGACTTCGGCATCCTTGAGGAATACAGCGGCCTGGTCCTTTGCCGACAGCTGCGGCGTGCCTTGCAGTTGCCAGTCGATGGCCAGGTCCGGGTCGTCCCAGCGAATGCTGCGCTCGGCGGAGGGCGTGTAGTAGTCGGTGGTTTTGTAGAGGAACTCGGCGAAATCGCTCAGCACCACGAAACCGTGGGCAAAGCCTTCCGGTATCCAGATCTGGCGATGGTTGTCGGCGGACAGGACCACCGCCACCGATTTGCCGAAATGTGGCGAACTGCGGCGGATGTCCACGGCAACGTCGAGCACTTCACCGGCTGTGACACGAACCAGTTTGCCTTGTGTGTTCGTCAGTTGGTAATGCAAACCACGCAACACGCCTTTTTGCGAGCGGGAATGGTTGTCCTGAACAAACCGAGGATTCAGGCCGGTAGCTTCTTCGAAAGCCTTGGCGTTGAAGCTCTCATAGAAGAAACCACGTTCGTCGCCAAAGACCTTGGGTTCAAGGATCAGAACACCGGGCAGGTCGGTGGTCACTACATTCATGGTGGCTCTCCAGCAGTGTGCGTTGAATGGCCGCCATTCTTGCGCAAAGCGCCGACCGGGGCGAGTACTCAAGTTAAAATCTATCGGCCTGTTCCAGCCCCGGCAAATGACCATTGCCGGTTCCGGGGGGTTGCGTATCGCCCGAACCAGTGGCGATATAGGCGCCTAATAAAATTACAGGGGTCGTTGTATGCCGCTCGCCACGTTGATTCATCGCGCCAGTTTGCCCAGCCCGCAGGTGTCTGCGGAGCAAGCGCTAGGGCTGCTGGAAGAACATTACGGGTTCAGCGGCAGGTTGCAGGCCCTTGGCAGCCAGCAAGACCTGAACTATCGCGTCGACAGCGAGCGGGGACGTTTCGTCCTGAAAATCTGCCGTGGCGACTACTCGGTACTGGAGCTTCAGGCGCAACACGCCGGGCTCAAGCATCTTGGCGAGCACCCCGATGTAAATGTGCCGCGTGTTATCGCGGCGAAAAACGGTGCAGACCTGCTGTCGCTGGACGTGGGTGGCCAGGCGGTGCACGTTCGCCTGCTCGACTACATCGAAGGCCAGCCGCTGACGAGCCTCGACTATTTCAATCCGACGGTGGTGTCCGGCTTCGGTCGCCTGTGCGGTGAAATGGACCTGGCCCTGGCGGATTTCGACCATCCGGGACTGGTGCGAACCCTGCAATGGGACGCCCGCCATGCCCACGCCCTGATCGCGCATTTGCTGCCGGTGATCAAGGATGAAGCCCAGCGCAAACTGATCGTCGAAGCGTCCGGGCAAGCCGAGCGGCATTTGCAGCCACTGCAGGACAAACTGCCGGTGCAGGCCATTCACATGGACATCACCGATGACAACGTGGTGTGGCAGCGCGATGCGCAGCGCCATTGGCAGCTGCAAGGCGTGATTGATTTCGGCGACCTGGTGCGCACCTGGCGCATCACCGATCTGTCGGTGACCTGTGCCGCGCTGCTGCATCATGGCGAGGGCGATCCGTTCTGCATTTTGCCGGCAATCCAGGCGTATCACGCGGTCAACCCGTTGCAACACGAAGAGCTGCTGGCGTTGTGGCCGCTGGTCGTCGCCCGCGCGGCGGTGTTGGTGCTCAGCGGCGAACAGCAGGTCAGCATCGATCCGGGCAATGCCTACAGCCGCGACAACCTTGTCCATGAATGGGAAATCTTCCGTGTGGCCACGTCGGTGCCGTTGGCGCTGATGGAAGCAGCGATCCTCACCGCCGTCGGCCAGAGCCTGCCCACCATCGGCAGCGAAGGCTTCGCGCCGCTGTTACCGAGCCTGGTCGGGCGTGAGTTCGCCTTGATCGACCTCGGTGTGCTCAGCCCGCATTTCGAGGCCGGGAACTGGGAGCACGAGGGTGTCGATCAGCGCCTGCTGGATGAAGCGGCCGCAGCACATGGCCTGGCGGCCAGTCGTTACGGGCAATACCGCCTGTCCCACACCCGCCCGGACAGCGCCGCTGAACCGGACACCTGCCCGCTGCACGTCGAGTTGCGAGTGCCTCAGGGCACGGCGGTCGAAGCGCCGTTTGCCGGGGTGGTGCATCAGTCATCGGCGGGCGTGCTGCAACTGGATGGCCCGCAACTGAGTGTGCGGCTTTGGGGTGTCACGCCGTCGCTGCACAGCGGCGCGGCCCTGGTCAAAGGCCAGGTGCTGGGTTCGGTCAGCGGGCCATTGATCGTGCAGTTGTGCCGTGGCGCGTCGATCGATGCGCCGTTGTTCTGCACGCCATCACGCGCCGCCGCCTGGCAGGCGTTGTGCCCGTCACCTGCGGCGCTGCTGGGTTTGGCGTGTGACGCCGAAGCCGAGCTCGACGGAGCGACCTTGCTGGCCCGGCGCGATGCCAGCTTCGCCCGCACACAAAAACACTATTACGTTGATCCACCGCGCATCGAACGCGGCTGGCGCAACCATTTGATCGACATGCAGGGCCGCTCCTACCTCGACATGCTCAACAACGTAGCGGTATTGGGCCACGGCCATCCACGCATGGCGGCAGTCGCCAGCCGCCAGTGGTCGTTGCTCAACACCAACTCGCGCTTCAACTACGCAGCCGTGGCCGAGTTCTCCGAACGTTTGCTGAAGCTGTCCCCCGAAGGCATGGACCGGGTGTTCCTGGTCAACAGCGGCAGCGAGGCCAACGACCTGGCGATTCGCCTGGCGTGGGCCTACAGCGGCGGTCGCGACATGCTCAGCGTGCTGGAGGCCTATCACGGCTGGACGGTGGGCGCGGATTCGGTGTCGACCTCGATCGCTGACAACCCCAAGGCCTTGAGCAGCCGCCCGGACTGGGTGCACCCGGTGACCGCGCCAAACACCTATCGCGGTGAGTTCCGTGGCCCAGACAGTGCGCCGGATTATGTACGCAGCGTCGAACACAACCTGGCGAAAATCGCCGAGCAGAAACGCCAACTGGCCGGTTTCATCTGCGAACCGGTGTACGGCAATGCCGGCGGTATCTCGCTGCCACCAGGTTATTTGAAACAAGTCTATGCCATGGTCCGGGCCAGGGGCGGTGTGTGCATCGCCGACGAAGTGCAGGTCGGCTACGGGCGCATGGGCGATTTCTTCTGGGGCTTCGAAGAGCAGGGCGTCGTGCCGGACATCATCACCATGGCCAAGGGTATGGGCAACGGCCAGCCACTGGGCGCGGTCATCACCCGCCGGGAAATCGCCGAGGCGCTGGAGACCGAGGGTTACTTCTTCTCTTCCGCCGGCGGCAGCCCGGTCAGTTGCCAGGTCGGCATGGCCGTGCTGGATGTGATGCAAGAGGAAAAACTCTGGGAGAACGCCCAGGTCGTTGGCGGGCACTTCAAGAAGCGCCTCGAAGCGTTGATCGATATTCATCCGTTAGTGGGCGCGGTGCACGGTTCCGGTTTCTATCTGGGCGTCGAGTTGATCCGCGACCGTGAAACCCTGGAGCCGGCCACCGAAGAAACCACCGCACTGTGCGATCGCTTGCGTGAGCTGGGGATCTTCATGCAACCGACCGGCGATTACCTGAACATCCTCAAGATCAAGCCGCCGATGGTCACTTCGCGCCAGAGTGTGGATTTCTTCGTGGACATGCTGTCGAAGGTGCTCGCAGAAGGGCTGTAAATACATCCCCCCTGTAAATGCGGGCCAATGTGGGAGCGGGCTTGCTCGCGAAAGCGGTGTGTCATGCAGCATTGAACTCGACTGATACACCGCCTTCGCGAGCAAGCCCGCTCCCACATGAGTTGTGGTGTTAATTCGATTGATATCGGCTTTTAGTCGATTGTTTTTGTAACGGTGGATGTAAGGTGCTTTAAAAGCCGATATTTATCGGATATAAAGTCGCCATAGCCCACGGCGTTTACACATACGCTTCCATTTCTGTCAGGTATCAATGTCACTCCGGAGTCCTGAGCCATGACCACGTTGAACAGCACCCCTCGCGCCGACGGCTTCTATATGCCAGCCGAATGGGCACCTCAAACCCAGACCTGGATGATCTGGCCCGAGCGCCCGGACAACTGGCGCCTGGGTGGCAAACCGGCACAAGCCGCTCACGTGGCAGTGGCCAAGGCCATCGCCCGTTTCGAACCGGTGACCGTGGCGGTTTCCGCCGGCCAGTACGAAAACGCCCGTGCCCGTCTGGACGTGCCGAATATTCGTGTGGTGGAAATGTCCAGCGACGACGCCTGGGTTCGCGACTCCGGTCCTACCTTCGTCATCAACAACAGTGGCGAAGTCCGTGGCGTGAACTGGGACTTCAATGCCTGGGGCGGTTTTGACGGCGGCCTGTATTCGCCGTGGAACCGTGACTCGCAGGTTGGTGGCAAGATCCTCGAGATCGAGCGCAGCCCCCGCTATCGCACCGAAGGCTTCGTGCTGGAAGGTGGTTCGATTCACGTCGACGGCGAAGGCACCCTGATCACCACCGAAGAATGCCTGCTCAACCGCAATCGCAACCCGCACATGAATCGAGCGGAAATCGAAGCGGTCCTGAGTGCAAACCTGGCTGTGGATAAGATCATCTGGCTGCCGGATGGCTTGTTCAACGACGAAACCGATGGCCATGTGGATAACTTCTGCTGCTACGTGCGCCCGGGTGAAGTGCTGCTGGCCTGGACCGATGATCCGCAGGACCCGAACTACCCGCGCTGTCAGGCGGCGATGAAAGCGCTGCAAAGCAGCACCGATGCCAAGGGGCGCCCGTTCACGGTGCACAAGATGCCGATCCCGGGTCCGCTGTTTGCGACTGAGGAAGAGTGTGCCGGTGTCGATCCGGTTGATGGTACGCAGGAACGTAATCCTACTGTTCGTCTGGCCGGTTCCTATGTGAACTTCCTGATCGTCAACGGCGGCATCATCGCGCCGAGCTTTGACGACCCGCAAGATGGTCCGGCAAAGGAAATCTTGCAGAACCTGTTCCCACAGCATGAAGTGGTAATGGTGCCTGGTCGCGAACTGTTACTGGGGGGCGGCAATATTCACTGTCTTACCCAGCAACAACCCGCGCCGCACAAGGAGTGAGTGAGGTCGTAACAGCTTGAGTTGATTACGAAATCCCTCAGGCTGTCGATCAGCCTCCCGCAATGCACGGAGCCCGCGGCCCTACAGGCCTGCGGGCTTTTTTGTATCTGCCAGGCCACACTTCAGAAACCTTGGCACAGCTCTTGTATCTCCGCTGTTGTAACTCGGGGGAGGGAGGACTTCTATGTTCTGTCATAAACCTTGGATAAGTTAGCCGCTCACAAACCGGGAGAGAGCGCTGAAATGAACGCCGAAGTGAACGTAGTGAGCGACAAGGCGTTGCATCCCCTGGCAGTAAATAGCGAATCGCTCCAGATCCTGGCGCACTGGTTCAAGTCCAATGGAATGCGTCAGATCAGCGATACTGATCCGCGCCGGACAATGATCGAGCGTTACCCTGCTGGTTTATTCAGCGAAGCGGAACTGGATGCGTTGTGGGATGTGATGGAAGGATAAGAAGAACAACAACGGATTGAACAAAAAAAACGCTGCCGGGATGGCAGCGTTTTTTTTGCGCGCAGATTCATGTAATCACTACGATCCCCTGTGGGAGCGAGCTTGCTCGCGATGGCGCCCGACCAGTCAGCATTTATATTGACTGACCCACCGCTATCGCGAGCAAGCCCGCTCCCACAAGGGAATAGTGTGAACCAGTGTTATTGGTTCACACCGGGATAAGGGGTGTTTAGAAACTGTAGGTGCCCGTCACCACCAGGCTACGCGGCGTCCCCGGCTGGATCTGGAATGCACTGGTTGCCGATTCGTAATACGTCTTGTCGCTGATATTGTTCAGCGCCGCGCGCAAATCCCAATCCTTCTGGCGGAAGCCTGCCAAGGCGTCCCAGCGGCCATAACTTGGCAACACGGTGGTGTTGAGGTTATCGGCATAGCGGTCGCCAACCAAGGTCAAGCCGGTTTCGGCGTACCAGCCCATTTCCGGTTTCCAGGTCAGGAACAGGCTGCCGTTGTGCTTGGCCACGTTGTTGATGCGCTTGCCTTCCAGGCCGTTGTTGTCCTTTTCGATGGTTGCGTCCTGCAGACCCACGCCACCGCGCATGTACCAGTTGCCGGTAATCCTGCCAGCGGCGGTCAGCTCGATCCCGCGAGAGCGTTGCAGCCCTGAAAGCAGGGTAATGGTCGGGTTGTTCGGGTCGCTGGTGCGACGGTTGTAGAGCTCCAGCTCATAGATGGCCAGCGTGGTGCTCAGGCGATCGTCGAGCCAGTCGCTCTTCACCCCGATTTCTTTCTGCCTGGTCCGCTCCGGGCTCAGGTCATTGCTGTTACCTGCCGCGCCCGGGGTGATGCCGATCAAGCCACCGCCGACCGGCGAGAACGTCTTGCTCCAGGAGGCGTAGAAGGAGTGATTTTGCAGCGGCGTCCAGACCACGCCAACGCGAGGGCTGGTGCTATGACTGTCACTGTCTTCGGAAATGTTGCGCACCTTGTTGGTCGACTCGATATCGAACGTGTCGTAACGCAGGCCGGCGAGCAATTGCCATTGATCGTTCAGGCGCAATTGATCCTGCACATACACCGCACGGCTCTCGACCTCGGTGTGGGTGTTGCTCGACACCACCATGCGCCCGGTATGACGCAAATTGCGGTCCGGGTTGTTCAGGTCCGGCGCCGGCACCGGTGAACTGCCCGGTCCGGAAGTGGCGGCGGTGTACAGCAACGGGTCGCGGCGCTGGCTGCCGATTTCGATGCCGGTGAGCAAGCGGTGCTCCAGGCCGAAGGTATCGAAACCACCTTCCAGCTCGACGTTGTTGTAGACATTGCGGGTGTTCAGGTCCTGCTGCCAGTGCTGGCGCGTAACCTTGTTGGTGGCCGGGACATAGCCGGTCAAGTAAGTATTGTCGAAATCGCTGTCGAGCTTGAACACGCCCAGGGTCTGGCGCAGTTGCCAGTTGTCGCTCAGTTCATACGTGAGTTTCGAGCGCAGGGACTGCGCCTTGTCGTCGATGAAATCGTTTTCGCTGCCGTAGGTCGTATCGCGTCCCACGTCTGCCGGGCGACCGTTTACGCCGGGGATGCCACGATCCGGCGTGCGGTTGTAGCGGCTGTATTCGTACTGCACCAACCAGTTCAGATCGGGTGTCAGCTGCCAGCTCATCGAGGGCGCGAACAACTGGCGATTGCCACTCACACCATCACGAAAGCTGTTCTCGTCCATGTTGCCCATGTTCAGGCGCAGGCTGATGTTCTCGGAAGGGTCGGCGCTGAGGTCGGCATACAGGCTGCGCAAATCCTCGCTGCCGCCCTGGGCTTCAATGGTCGAGCGGCGACCGAACTCGGGCAGCTTGCTCACCCGGTTGACGATGCCGCCCTGGCTGCCACGGCCATACAGCACAGCGGCGGGGCCTTTCAAAACGTCGATGCGTTCGATGTTGTGCAGGTCGCGAACGTACTGGCTGTCGTCGCGGATGCCATCGAGATAGAAGTCGTTGCTGGCGTCGAAACCGCGGATGCGCAGGCTGTCGAAGCGTGTGTCGGCGCCGCTGCTGACGTTGGGGATACCGCTGAGCGCGGTGCCCAGATCGTTGGTGCCGTAATCCATGACGTTCGAGGTTTTGATCGAGTCAATGGCTTGTGGCACGTAGCGCACCGGTGTCGCGGTCCGGGTTGCTGTACTGGTTTGGGTTACGCGCGGGTCGTCGGCTTCAGCTTCGGCGCTGATCGATGTGGCAGGTAGGGTGGTCGGTGCAGCGTAGGAAAAACCGGCAGACAACAAGGCAGAGAGCCCAAAGCTGTAGGGCGCAAGACGAAAAGGGGCGGGCATTGAAGAGCGCATCCGTAGGATTTTAGATTGAAGCGTGTAGGAGGGCGCGGATAGTAATGCTTGTCATTTACTGTCGTTAGTTGTTATTGAGAATTTGTCTCATTTGATTGTTTCTAATTGTGTCGGAGTTAATACAAATGCCGACGCATTCATTCGACCGATTCAAGCAACAGACTGAAAGCCAATCCGGCGTTTTTCCGGAGCCGCAGGGGCACTAACCTGCCGACATCGAATTTTCCTGAATTTCTGTCGGAGCCTTCCCATGATCCTGCATTACATCTACGACCCATTGTGCGGCTGGTGCTACGGCGCCAAACCGCTGGTGCAGGCCGCCCAGGCTGTACTGCCCGTGATTGCCCACGGCGGCGGCATGATGACGGGTGCCAATCGGCAAAAGGTTTCGCCACAACTGCGCAGTTACGTCATGCCCCACGACCGGCGCATCGCCGAATACAGCGGGCAGCCGTTCGGTGAAGACTATTTCGAAGGTTTGTTGCGTGATCACACCGCCGTGTTCGACTCGGTGCCACCCATCGCTGCGGTGCTGGCTGCCGAGCAAATGGGAGGTCGCGGGCTGGAGTTGTTGGGGCGTTTGCAAAGTGCTCACTACGTGGAGGGGCGCCGCATCGCCGACGAATCGGTACTGTTTGAACTGGCCCACGGCATGGGGCTGGCCCCTCAAACCTTCGAAAGAGCCTTCAGGACGGCCGACACCAAAGGCCATATCAAGAACAGCCGGGCGCTTTTGGCCAAGGTCGGCGGGCAGGGCTTTCCGACCCTGGCGCTTGAGCACAATGATCAATTCACCCTGATCGATATCGGGCCGTGGCTGGGCAAACCCCAGGCATTTGCGCAGTGGCTGAGTCAGTCGCTGCCCGATCAGGGATCATCCATTTCCGTTGCAGCCTGTGGCCTCGATGGCTGCAGCGATTGAATATTCCTGCTGCGTAAAGCAATTTCTTAGACGATTTTCGCCTATTTTTAGAAGATTCATGAAATTGACACATCGTTAAGGGCGCAGCTACGATTCGGCCCAACGCCTGTGGCCAACCGCCACGATCAAAAATTATAAAAAGGCCCGCCGCGAGAAATCGTGGGCGGGCCTTTTTGTTTTCGTCATGAAAAAAGAGCGCGATAGCGCCGTTTCGGCCGTTCGGCACAGCGCGTATCAACCGGAAATAAGGAAAAGAACAAAATGTTGAACAAGCGAATCAGCCTGATCGCTCTGGGGATGTTGAGTGCGACACCGGTCATGGCGAACGACCAGGCCGAATCCAAGGGTTTTGTTGAAGACAGCAGCCTCAAAGTGCTGCTGCGCAATGCTTACATCAATCGTGACTACAAAGACGGCAACCCGGATAAATCCGAGTGGGGCCAGGCGGCCATCGGCACGTTCTCGTCCGGCTTCACCCAAGGCACCGTGGGCGTGGGTGTGGACGCTTTCGGGTTATACGCTCTGAACCTGGAGCGCAACGAAGACCGTAGCGGCGCGCAAGGCATCGATTTCTTCAAAAAGGGCGACAGCGGCCAGCCGGCTGACGATCTGTCCAAGGGCGGCGCGGCGATCAAGTTCCGTCTGTCCAGCACCACCCTGACCTACGGCGACCAGATGCCGGCCCTGCCGGTGCTGAACTACGACAATTCGCGCCTGCTGCCGGAAAGCTACACCGGCACTCTGATCACCTCCAAGGAGATCAAAGGCCTGCAACTGGACGCCGGCCGCTTCACCGCCGAATCGCGCAAAAGCGCCGAAGGCCGTGACAGCGGTGGCTTGAAGTCGATCAACGTCTTGGGCGGTAGCTACCAGTTCACCGAGCAATTCAAGGCCGCGCTCTACGCTTCCGACGTCGAAGACGTGCTGAAGAAACAATACGTGAACGCCAACTACGTGTTCCCGATCGACAAGGACCAGTCCCTGACCCTGGACTTCAACGGCTACCGCACCAAACTGGAAGATTCTTACGTCCGCGAAAACGGTATCACCGGCGACGACAACAAGATCTGGAGCCTGGCGGCCACCTTCATCACCGGCCCGCACTCGTTCACCCTCGCACACCAGCGCAGCACCGGCGACAGCAACCTGGGCTACGCCTACGGCGGTTACCAGAAAGATCAAGGCCGCATCGGCGACGGTGGCAACACCATCTACCTGGCGAACTCCTACTGGTCCGACTTCAACGCCGAAGACGAACGCAGCTGGCAAGTGGGCTACGGCCTGGACTTCAGCACCTTCGGTGTACCGGGCCTGAGCTACAACGTGGCCTATGTGCGCGGTGACAACATCACCACCTCCACCAGCGAAGGCGGCACCGAGCGCGAGATCTTCAACCAGATCAAATACGTCGTCCAAGGCGGCCCGGCCAAAGACCTCAGCGTGAAACTGCGCAGCTCGGTCCTGCGCGTGTCGCAGAAGTCGAGCGAGTACAACGTCAGCGGCAACGAAGTGCGTGTGTTCGTGGACTACCCGATCAACGTCTTTTGATGATGGGTTGTGGTCTCGAGGTCTGATGCAAGGCTGAGAAAAAAGAAGAAGCCCCGACTGGTTCGGGGCTTTTTGTGACTAATTGGAGTTTTCCAAACGGCTCTTTCAATGGCAATGGCGATGCCCTTCAAGATTGTCGGAAGTCTCTGAGGGAAAAAGAGGATCCACCTGATTTCTCGTGACGATTCAACAGGCTGAAATAGCAGTTGTTACCGTGAGAGATCACCGAATGAAAGCTCCAGGGGTAAAGGAAGCTCCTGATCAGGAAAGCTGGAAGGATCTAGGTTTGCCGGATCTGCGAGACATATCAATACTCTTGGAAACCAAGGTGGTTCGAGAGCTACCAGGGGCCGTTGATGTCTGCTCCGCTCTAAGGCAGGTAGCGCTAGGTTTTGGATTGCATGAAGGGACTGACACGGTGCTGATCGAAACGCCATATTTACCCGTGACGGTTCGGCGTGAGCATCTACGTCACATAGTGGAAAAACGTCCTAACGCCCGAGAGCGTTTCACTGAATTTGCTGTAGATACGCTGAAGAATCCATTAGAAATCTGGCGGGTTTCCTACAGCGATGACTCCTATCGTCTCGCCTTCATTGGCGCATACCACACAAAGTACCAAATGTTGGTAGTAATCCATGTTGACCGTGGGTATGTACTTTGGAACTTCATGAACTGTGACAAAAAGGCGCTGAACAAGCACCGACACGGCGGGTTGGTTTATCAACGTTACCTATTATCCAAACAAAAAAAGCAGCCTGAGTAGGCTGCTTTTTTTGAGAAGCTTGCTTGATATTGTGCTCCCTCAAGCAAGGGAGAAGAGGTCTCACCCGAGCGCTGATTTTCAGGTCATCAACGGGGTTCCTAACGCCGACTATTGCCACCTGAAGGCAGTCGGTTTCGCGCTCTTGGGCAAATTCTCTGTCACAGATGATGTTTGTGTCAACCCGAGCGGTAGCCTTGTGGTGGTGTTGGTCAGATCGGCGAAGTCGCGCACATCGACATCTGACTTTTTTACGATCATGTCGCCGAAACACGATTTTGGCAACACGTCTTGAGAACGTGTCGTCCGCGGCGAAATGTTCGGAGGACGTGTCGCAAAAAGTGGAAAATTGCGACACGTCTTAGCACTTCAAATCGATTGCTTGACTATACGGCAATGCCGTATAGTCATGCCCATGTTCACGATTATCGAAACCGAAATTTTCAAGCGTTATGCTGAATCCATCTGGGACGATGGCGAACGTCATGAATTCATTACCTGGCTGGCGGCTAATCCGTTGGCGGGCGATGTGGTTCCTGGTAGCGGTGGTCTGCGCAAGGTTCGTTGGTCCCGTAGCGGGATGGGCAAACGAGGCGGTACCCGTGTCATTTACTACAACACGCTTTCTGAAGGCTCAATCTGGTTGTTAATCGCCTACACCAAGGCGAAGTTCGACAATTTACCCGCAGCCTTCCTCAAGCAACTGAAGGAGGAAATCAGCAATGGTCAATGAACTGGAGCAATTCCAGCAGGACTTGCTGGACTCTGTGCGTCAAATGAAAGCAGGCAAAGCTGCTCGGGTGACTGAGGTGCCGCTGTCTGCGGCTGCTGAAGCACGGGCCAAAGTGGGTGTGTCTCAAAGTGCATTCGCCGAGCTGATTGGAGTCAGTTTGCGAACGCTGCAGGATTGGGAGCAGGGGCGACGGCAACCGACGGGAGCGGCGCAGACGCTGTTGCGCGTGGCGAGTCAGCATCCTGAGGCACTGCGTGACCTTCAAGCGATTTAGCCAAGAAGGCAAACTTTCTGCTCAACACATCGCCGAAATTGAGAAGTCGCCAAGTCGTTCGATGGGCGCGAGTATTTTGTATGCCCTCTTTTTAACTCATTACACCACGTAACTAATGAAGTTCCCGCTCCCACCTTTATCCCTTCCAGCAAACTCCATAAATTGAGCTCCAACGCCTCTCCCATCATCCCGACGGGAAGGTCACTGGAGTTTCCCTCATGCCTTTCGTATCCGTACGCATCACCCGCGATGGCGTTACCACTGAGCAGAAAGCTCAGGTGATTGCCGAGATCACTGAAACACTGGAACGCGTCCTCAACAAACGCCCTGACCTGACCCACATCGTGATCGAGGAAGTCGACACCGATAACTGGGGTTACGCCGGCATCACCACCACCCAGTACCGCAAGCAACTGGCCGAGGCGGAGGGGCAGTCATGACATCGCCCGTCACCATCGATTTCGTCTCCGATGTGGTGTGCCCCTGGTGCGCACTGGGGGCGGCGGCGCTGGAGCAAGCGATCGAGAACGTGGCCGGGGAAATCCCGGTCGAGCTGACCTACAAGCCGTTCGAGTTGAACCCGGACATGCCGGCCGAAGGTGAGCAAGCGGTCGAGCACCTGATGCGTAAGTACGGGAGAACGGCCGACGACGTCGCCTCCGGCAAGGCCATGCAAATCGCTCGCGGCGAGGCCATTGGCTTCAAGTTCGATCTGGAGAAGCGCACGCACTTCTACAACACCTTCGATGCGCACCGATTGTTGCTGTGGGCGTTGCAGGAAGGGCGACAAGTCGAGCTGAAGAGGGTGCTGCTACGGGCCTATTTCAGCGAAGGCCAGAACCCGAGCGATCAATCGACGCTGGTGCGTCTGGCGACTGAAGCGGGGCTGGATGCGACAGGGGCGAGAGAGGTGCTGGCGTCCGACGCATTCGCCAGCGAAGTGCGTGAGCTTGAAATCTATTACCGCCAGCACGGCATCAACTCGGTCCCGGCCATGGTGCTGAACGGTCGCCACCTGGTGTCCGGTTCGCAATCGGTCGAGTACTACGAACAGATGTTGAGACAAATGGCGAACGCCCCGGCCGAAGCCTGATTACAGATTTCTACCCCACTTTTAATTGTCAGAGGTCTTCATCATGAGCATTTCGAAAAAAGTCATCGTTATCACCGGCGCGTCCCAAGGTCTCGGCGACGGTATGGTCAAAGCCTTTCGTGAACTCGGTTACCGGATCGTCGCCACTTCGCGTTCGATCAAACCGTCCACCGATCCGGACATTCTCACCGTGGCCGGTGACATCGGCGAGCCGGAAACCGCCCAGCGCGTCATCCGTGAAGCGATTTCCCGTTTCGGTCGCATCGATACCCTGGTCAACAACGCCGGGATCTTCATCGCCAAGCCGTTCACCGCGTACACCGCAGAAGACTACGCCAATGTGTTGTCGGTGAACGTCAATGGCTTCTTCTACATCACCCAACTCGCCATCGCCGAGATGGAAAAGCAAGGCAGCGGCCACGTCGTCAACATCACCACCAGCCTGGTGGACCACGCCATCGACGGCGTGCCATCGGTGTTGGCTTCACTGACCAAGGGCGGCCTCAACGCGGCAACCAAATCCCTGGCCATCGAATACGCCAAGCGCGGGATCCGGGTGAACGCAGTCAGCCCGGGCATCATCAAGACCCCGATGCACGGCGAAGAAACCCATGCCGCACTGGGCAATCTGCACCCGGTCGGGCACATGGGCGAGATCGATGATATTGCGCAAGCGGTCGTGTATCTGGACGGCGCCAAGTTCGTCACTGGCGAAATCCTGCATGTGGACGGTGGTCAGAGCGCGGGACACTGAAAGCGCTTTTTTCAAACCCCTGAAACAACAAAGCCCTCGTATTGCTACGAGGGTTTTGTTTGGAATAACCCATTCTTTTGGTAAGGATGGTCGAATTGAGAGCTCTCGGTTCCATAACCGTGCGTGGTGGGCGCAGCAGTTTCGGATGTAGGTCAGGGTGTGGAGCCAGGAAGCCAATACTTCGAAGGGCAGATTGAATCTGCTAGCGATCGCTTTTTTGTCGACGCTTTTGCCCATGCGGTCTTTTGATTCGTACGCCACACTCAATGAAGTAGCAAGGCAGCTAAATAGCCGCCCTCGAAAAACACTAAACTACGAAACACCCGCTGAACGATTTAGCCAATCTGTTGCGTCGACCAGTTGAATCCACAGCCAGAAGCGGCCAACCGCACCTGCTTTACCATGCCGTCGACCAGATTATTTTTCCTGTCCAAGCCAGACTGTTGCGGCCAAATCCATCCGCACTGTATCTGCTCCTGCCTATTTACTACTGGTTAGCATTACTCCTCACTCACGGACTTATGCTCTATGCCGGATACCACGAACCTTTACCTGTTCATTGTTGCCGCCTTGCTGTTGTTGATCGTTCCTGGCCCTAACATGGCTATCGTCAGCAGCCATGCGGTTGCTCATGGATGGCGTGCCGGCCTCGCTGCAGCACTGGGAATAACCCTGGCCGATGTGCTGATGACCGTCATGGTTAGCGCAGGCCTCGGTGTGTTGGTGATGAGTTGGGCGCCGGCGTTTGACTTGCTGCGCTGGGCCGGGGCTTGTTATCTGATGTTGCTGGCGTGGCAGGCATTGAAGACTTCTACTTCGGATACTGAGTCTCAAGCCACGCAGGCCTCGCTGAAGAAGATCTTTGTCCGAGCCACGCTCAACAGTTTGTTAAACCCCAAGGCGCTGTTGTTCTTCATGGTATTCCTACCGCAGTTCGTCACCGTAGGTACCAGTAGTGTCACCTCGCAATTAATGTTCTTGGGTTTGTTGCTTGCGCTGATCGCATTGATCTTCCATTCCCTGCTCGGATTTTGCGCCGGACAACTGCATGTGCGCCTTCGCGAAGGCATGATCTCTAAACGCCTTGGTGCCTATAGCTTCGCTGCGGTGATGACAGCTCTGGCGGCACGGTTGCTTCTACTTGATCGACCATTTTAAAGGAGCGAGACATATCGGCTCGGCACAATTTTTCCTTGCTGATACGCGCTATCGAACACCGTGACCGAGACGATATGTCTGCTTATTGGACTTACTTCAGGTTGCCGCTTAGAAACTGCTTCAGGCGCTCGCTTTTGGGGTTGCCTAATACGTCCTCGGGCGCACCCTGTTCTTCGACCCGTCCCTGGTGCAGGAACAGCACCTGGTTCGACACTTTGCGCGCAAAGCTCATTTCGTGGGTCACCATGATCATGGTGCGGCCTTCTTCGGCCAGGCCCTGGATCACCTTGAGCACTTCGCCCACCAGTTCCGGATCCAGGGCCGAAGTCGGCTCGTCGAACAGCATGATCTCCGGTTCCATGCTCAGGGCACGGGCAATGGCGACCCGTTGCTGCTGACCACCTGAGAGAAACGCCGGGTATTGATCGGCAACCCGTGCCGGCAAACCGACCTTGTCCAGGTAACGCCGGGCGCGATCCTCCGCGTCCTTCTTGCTGACGCCCAGCACCCGGCGCGGGGCCATGGTGATGTTGTCGAGCACGGTCATGTGGCTCCACAGGTTGAAGTGCTGGAACACCATCGCCAGGCGAGTGCGGATGCGTTGCAGTTCATTGGCGTCAGCCACGCGCATGCCGTGGTGGTCATGGACCATTTTAATCGGCTGGTTGTCCAGGCTCATGGCGCCGTCGTTGGGCGTTTCCAGGAAGTTGATGCAACGCAGAAAGGTGCTCTTGCCCGAACCACTGGCGCCAATCAGGCTGATCACATCGCCGGTCCTGGCGTTTAGTGAAACGCCCTTGAGGACTTCATGGTTGCCGTAACTTTTGTGCAGGTTTTCAACGGTCAGTTTGTACATGAACAAGCATCCTGAATTAGTGAGCCGGGCCGAGGAAGGACAACCAACGGCGTTCAGCCAGGCGGAACAGGCCGACCAGGGAGAAAGTGACTGCCAGGTAGATCAACGCGGCGATGCCGAACGATTGGAAGGTCAGGAAGGTCGCCGAGTTGGCGTCCCGCGCGACTTTCAGAATGTCCGGGATGGTCGCGGTGAAGGCCACGGTGGTCGAGTGCAGCATCAGAATCACTTCGTTGCTGTAATAAGGCAGCGAGCGACGCAGGGCGGACGGCATGATCACGTAGGTGTACAGCTTCCAGCCGGTCAGGCCGTAGGCCTTGGCCGCTTCGACTTCACCATGGGCCATGCTGCGAATCGCCCCGGCGAAGATCTCCGTGGTGTAGGCGCAGGTGTTCAGGGCGAACGCCAGGATGGTGCAGTTCATCGCATCGCGAAAGAACGCATCCAGCACTGGCTGAGCTCGTACCGCGGCCAGGCTGTATATCCCCGTGTAGCAAATCAGCAACTGGATATACAGCGGTGTGCCACGGAACAGGTAGGTGTAGAACTGCACCGGCCAGCGCACCCAGACATTGGTCGAGACCCGGGCTATAGACAGCGGGATCGACATCACGAAGCCGAAGAAGATCGAGGCACTGAGCAGCCAGAGGGTCATGGCCAGCCCGGTGATGTGAGTGCCGTCCTGGAACAGGAACGGTTTCCAGTACTCCTGCAGTAGCTCGATCATCGCACGGCCTCCCGAGTGCCTGCGGCGTAGAAGATTTCCATCCGGCGCAAGACGTAGTTCGAAACGGTGGTGATCACCAGATAGATCAAGGCGGCCAGTATCAGGAAGAAGAACAGCTGATAGGAGCTCTTGCCCGCGTCCTGGGCCACCTTGACCAGATCGGCCAGGCCAATGATCGACACCAGCGCGGTGGCCTTGAGGATCACCATCCAGTTATTACCGATGCCCGGCAGGGCAAAACGCATCATTTGCGGGAACACCACCAGGCGAAAGCGCTGGGCGCGGGTCAGGCCGTAGGCGGTAGCCGCTTCCATCTGCCCTCGGGGTACGGCAAGGATGGCGCCACGGAAGGTTTCGGTGAAATACGCCCCGTAGATGAAGCCCAAGGTAATGACCCCGGCGCTAAAGGGGTTGATTTCGATATAGTCCCAGCCCAGTGCTTCGGTCAGGCTGGTCAGCCAGGTTTGCAGGCTGTAGAAGATCAACAGCATCAGCACCAGGTCCGGCACCCCGCGGATCAGCGTGGTGTAGGCCTGCGCAGGGACGCGCAGCAGTGCCGATTTCGAAAGCTTGGCGCTGGCGCCGATCAGGCCCAGGCCAACGCTCACCAGCAAGCACAGAAAGGATAATTTGACAGTCATCCAGGAACCTTGCAGCAACAGCGGGCCAAAGCCCTTGAGGCTGAAGCCTGACAGCCCCAGGATCATCAACAGGTTTTCGAACATTGGGCAGCCCTACGTCAATCCGGAAAGCGCCCATCCGGAAATGGGCGCAGGGTCATTATTGGCCGCTGTAGAGATTCAGATCGCCAAAGTGCTTCTGCTGGACGGCCGCATAGGTGCCATTGTCGTGCAGTGCCTTGATGCCTTTGTTCAGCAAGGCCTGGAGCTCGGCGTTGCCTTTGGTGAGGCCCACGGCGGTTTTGGCTGGCAGCAGGGGGCTTTCGACCGGTTCGCTGATTTGGAAGTCGGCGCCTGGTGGCGACTTCAGGAAGCCCAGTTCGGCTTGCAGCATGTCCTGGATCGAGGCATCGAGGCGTCCGGAGATCAGGTCGGCGTACACCTGGTCCTGGTTGGCGTAGGCCTGCGTCTCTACCCCAGCCTTGTCCAGCACGGCCTTGGCGTAGGCTTCCTGGATGGTGCCTTGCTCGTAGCCGACTTTCTTGCCCTTGAGGGAGGCCGGATCGGTGCCGACGGCCGCGCCTTTCTTGAATACCAGCGCGGTCGGGCCAGAGAACAGCTCGCTCGAGAAATCGATGACTTTCTCACGCGCCGGCGTGACGGTCATGGAAGAGATCACGCCATCGAACTTGTTGGCCTTGAGGCCGGGAATCATGCCGTCGAAGTCGCTTTCAACCCACTTGCACTTGACCTTCAGCTCAGCGCAGATCGCGTTGCCCAGGTCGATATCGAAGCCCACCAGGCTGCCATCGGCGGCCTTGGATTCGAACGGCGCATAAGAGGGGTCAACACCGAAGCGCAACTCCTTGTACTCCTTGGCCAGCGCGGAACCGGCAGCTACACACAAAGCCAACGCAGAAAGGGTCAGAAATTTTCTTTTCATTGTTTTTATTCCTAAGGACCAACATGAGCGCTTGTGACACATGAGTACTGTTATGGAACTCGTATGACACTATGGAAGAAGTAACACTCGACAGGTCGTGCTCCTGGTGAACAAGAAGGCAGAGCCCGCAGGGGAAAGTAGTCTAGAAGCAAGCGAGTGCGACGATAAGACGAAAAGTGCGTTGATTTAACGAATTAATGGTCATTATGACGAGCAATACTGACTATGTGATGATTTTGCGTGCTGCCGCTGACCGAAAACTGCCCCAGGTGTTCAACTGTTCCCGTTCAACTTTTGAGCAGGGGCACACAGGGTGATTAGCATGAGGTAGCTTCCATTTTCGCAGACGCGAAAATCGCATCCTGGTACTGCCCAAGCCCTGACACTACGGAGCGACGTGCGGCTGATAATTCCGTCGACTCGCCCACCCATTTGCATTCCGCCTGACCAGTTGGATGTGTCCGGTGCTTGAGGAGATGCGATGCAGGTACGGCTGGAAAATGATCCAGCGATGATGAGGCGTCGCCGACAGACCGTTGAACATCCTTTTGGAACGCTCAAATACTGGATGGGAAGTACCCACTTCCTGACCAAAACCCTACCAAGGGTAAGTACTGAGATGAGCCTTCATGTACTCGCCTACAACCTCAAACGAATGATGAGCATCTTCGGCATCTCAGGACTGCTTGAAGCGATCAGGGCGTAAATCCAGCCGCTTGATCGTCCGTGATTGGTTGTTTGGGCTGCTGACGCGGCCAAAACAGCAACTACGAACGCCTATGTAGCTGACTAGGGTAATTCGCGCTTCCGTCTGCCAGTTTCGCAGGCAACGTCCGTAGCCCACAGTTTTCGATGTATTCAGTGCGTTTTCACACAGCCTGGGCCGGTTGCTGCCAATCGCGGTGGACTGCAATTTCCCATAGCGCCTCAATAAAGAGCTGCGCTGTGCAACTCCCCAATATTTTTGAGGCGGCTCAAGAACTTAGGAAGTGGCGGGCACGAAACGGGGAACGAACGGGGAAAATTGAAGGAGGCTGGAGCCAGAAACGAAAAAGGCCCACCGCAAGGTGAGCCTAAGTCGTTGTTCTGTATGGTGCCGGCACCAGGAATCGAACCCGGGACCTACTGATTACAAGTCAGTTGCTCTACCATCTGAGCTATACCGGCGTGTCAGGGCGACGATTATAGCGATTGGTTGGCTTCTGTAAACCCCTGAATTTTGACTATTTTTGCGCGGGCTTCAGGTCAGGCTCGTAGCAGGGTTTTCTTGAGTTTCTGGATGGCTTGCCAGGTTCGACTGTTTTGCATCGCGCGCAGCTGTGCTTCGGCCTGTTCGGCGCGTTGCAGGGCGGCGGCGAGTTGGTGTTCGGCGTCGCTGACGGGGTGGCTGAACTTGTGGCCTTTGCAGAACTGGAACTCGTCCAGGTTGCACGGCGGGATGTCGAAGGCGGGTTTGAGGTTCAGGTGTTCTTCGGCGAGGTAGTAGGTGTTGATGCCGTCGAACAGGATGGAGTGGTAGCCGGCGTCGGTGACGAGTGTTTCCCAGGCCTGGTCGCGGGCCCAGGGGGTTTCGATAATGATCACCCATGGCCGCCATTGGCTGAAGTCCATGCCGCGCAGGACGGTTTCTTCGTGGCCTTCGACATCGATTTTCAGGAAGTGAATGGCGCGGCCCTGGGCGTGTTCTTCGCAGATGGAGGTCAGGGTGCGGGACTTGATCGTTTGGTTGCGCACGTCCATGCCGGCGTCTCGGTGCAGTTTGGCCATGGCCGGGTCCAGGGTCGAAAGGCCGGTGCCGGCGATGCCGTAGAAGGTCAGTTCGTCAGCACTTTCCCCGGCCGCGCACTGCAGGTTGGTGTCTTTGGGACGTTGCTGGCTCAGGGCTTCGAAATAGTTGGGCATCGGTTCGACGTTGATGCCGGTCCAGCCGTTGTCGTAGAACGCCTTGGTGACGGAGTCATGGGTGGGATCGTTTGCCCCGACGTCGATGTAGAAGCCGTTCTCGACGGTTTTGAGGGCGCGCCACAGGCGTATGTCTTCGAAATTCTGTGCGTAGGAAATGAACGTCACTGGCGCATCCTGTCGGAGGAATGTTCTTGTTCGTGGCCGCGCTGCCGGCGCCCTTGCGTGTGTGTATATCAAGAGTAATGAAAGGGTGCAATTTCCCCTGTCTGCGATCCGGGATTAGGCATTTATGTCGTTTTGATTAAATGCTTATGCACAATGCCATTGGCAGCGCACTGGGTTTAGGCCGAATTTGTGGATCCGTTCTCGTTTGTTCGCAAATACCTGTTTTTTCGATTTTTTATGCGGGTGTATAAAAAATGAACAGTGTGGATTTAGCCCTGAAACAGGCGTGGATATTGGATCCACGATTATTTCATCAACAGAGTTATCCACAGGTCGGATGTATTTAAGCGCGTTCGGCCAGGAGCAGGAAATTACGTGGCGTGAGCGGGGTTTCGCAGAAGGTTCCGACACGGACGCTGTAGCCCTGCTCGGTGAGGAAAAGTGCCCGGTCAAGGACCAGCCAAAGCTCCAGTGGACGTCGGAAAAGTCCGCGTAGTAGTTCAAGGTTGCGCACTTCGGCCAGTCGCTGCCAACCGGCGGCTTCGAAGGCTGGCCAATCTTGCGGGCCGATTGTGGATAACTCTTTGAGAGTTGCCAGATGATGGCAGTAATCGGCGAAGGGTTTGTCCAGCCAGGCGCTGGGCAGGGAAGGGGTTGGCAGGTACTCGTCAATGCCGCGCAGTTGCCGTTGCAGCAAGTCGAAGCCCAGACGCCGGGCCATGGAGGTGTCGCGTTGACGTCGCACGCGGGCACCGGCGGTAACGGTTTCGCTCATGGGCAACGCGAGGTCGTCGAGGGAAAGCTGTAAGCTGGAGCCTTGGGCGGCCGAGGAAATCGGCGAGTATTGGGCAAGACTGATCCGGTTGTAGCAACACGGCGCGATGGCGAGCTGTTTGCAGCCTGTGACGCTGGCGAGTTGAATCAGCCGCACATGCAAATCACCGCAGGCGTGAAGCGCGACGGGCGTGTGATACGCACCCAGTAAACAAGCTGCGTCTGCCGCGAGCACATCCTGTTCGATATGCAGCGCATGCAGGTGATGGCGCTGGCTGAGTGCCTGGCCGCTGGTTACCAGTGCCGGGTCGTATTCCAGGCACGTCAGTTGTTGCCCGGGTTGCAGCAGGCGGCGGCCCAGATGTCCTTTACCCGAGCACCAGTCCATCCAATGCTGCGGTGCTTCGGAAAACTGCAACCGACTGGCGAAGGCTTCGATTTGTTGCCATTTGCGCCCCGGTACATCGACGTTCAACCGATGGCCCGCCGCTTCGAGTGTGCGAGCCGGCAACTCATCCACGGCACTCAAGGCAGCGGACATTGTTGCCAGGGAAGCAAAGGGCTCCGGTGCATTCAGAAGGGCAGGTTGGTTGTGAGCGTTTTCCGCGTCTTCCAGCGACCGCTTGCGTAGCCATTCGGCCAGAGCAGGGTAGTACGTTTCCCAGGGAAGATGCCGATAAGTGAACGGTCGGGGTTTCCACAGTGCCTGATGCTCTGTCAGAAAAGCATCCAGCGCGGTGAAACGGGCGAGTAGGGCCTCGCCCGTCAACACGCCGCTATCAACGCCCTTGGCAGGCATCGACGCGCAACCAGCGCTCCAGCAGCTTGAAGCCACGCACCAGCACGTAAGCCATTACCAGGTAGAACATGCCCGCGGCGAAGAAGATCTCCACCGGCAGGTAGGTCCGGGCAATGATGGTGCGGGCCATGCCGGTCAATTCCAGCAGGGTCACGGTGCTGGCCAGGGCGCTGGCCTTGAGCATCAGGATCACTTCGTTGCTGTAGGCCGGCAGGCCGATGCGCGCGGCGCGCGGCAGGATGATGTAGAACAGCGCTTTGGGTCTGGACATGCCCAGCGCCCGCGCCGCCTCGATCTCGCCCGGTGGAATCGCCTGGATGGCGCCCCGCAGGATTTCCGCAATGTAGGCCGCGGTGTGCAAGGTCATGGTCGCCGTGGCGCACCAGAACGGATCGCGCAGGTACGGCCACATCGAACTGTTACGGATCGCGTCGAACTGCGCCAGGCCGTAGTAGACCAGGAACAGCTGAACCAGCAACGGCGTGCCACGGAAAAAGAAGATGTAGCCGTAGGGAAATGCCCGCACCCACCACAGGCGCGACGAGCGGGCGATGCCCAGTGGAATGGCCAGCAGCAAACCGGCGATCACGGCGATGGCCACCAGTTCCAGGGTCAGGGTTGCGCCCTGGGCCAGTTTCGGCAGCCACTTGATGATGACTTCCCAGTTCATTGGGTGCTCCTCGCGAAGCCGCGAGCGGCACGTTTTTCCAGGAAGTGCATGCCGGTCATCGCCAGCACCGTCAGGCTCAGGTACATGAACGCGGCCACCATATAGAAGGTGAACGGTTGCTTGGAGACGGTCACGCCGATTTGCGCATGACGCATGATTTCTTCCAGGCCGATCACCGACACCAGCGCGGTGTCCTTCATCAGGATCATGAACAGGTTGCCCAGGCCGGGCAGGGCGATGCGCCACATCTGCGGCATGATCAGCTTGGTGAAGATGCGCCATTTCGACAGGCCCAGGGCCACGCCGGCTTCACGATGGCCTTTGGGGATGGCGAGGATCGCACCGCGAAACACTTCCGTGGCGTAGGCGCCGAAGCACAGGCCCAGCGCAATCACGCCAGCGGCGAAGGCGTTGAGTTCAAGGTCGGGGTTGCCGAAGAACTCGCCCAGGGCACGCATCAGGTTGACCGTGCCGAAGTAGATCAACAGCACCCAGAGCAATTCCGGGATACCGCGAACCAGGGTCGAATAAGTGCCGCCAAGCCATTGCAGCGGCTTGTACGGGGAAGTCTTGGCCAAGGCGCCGAGCAGACCGAGTACCAGCCCCAGGCACAGGGCCGAGAGTGCCAGTTTCACAGTCATCAGCGCGCCAGCGGCGAGCGCCGGGCCGAATCCGTAGAGGTCGATAATCATGGATTTCTTTTCAAATCGCGGCAGGCAAGGCCGAGAACCGGCGCCATCAGGCGCCGGTCAGGCAGGTCAGTATCAATAGATGCTGAACGGGAAGTACTTGTCGTTGATCTTCTTGTAGGTGCCGTCAGCGACGATTTCTTTCAGCGCGGTGTTCAGCTTCTCGCGGATCGGGTCTTTCTTGCGCACGGCAATACCGATCTTGTCGCTCTCTTCCACCGGGTCACCCTTGAACTCGTAGCTACGGCCTGCGTCGCTTTTCAGCCATTCGTAGTTGACGTACTTGTCGGCCAGGATGCCGTCCAGGCGGCCGGAAGTCAGGTCGAGGTAGGCGTTTTCCTGGGTGTCGTAGAGCTTGATGGTGATGTCGTCACCATAGTTGTCTTCCAGGAAGGTGCCGGCCAGGGTCGCGCGCTGGGCGCCGATGATCTTGCCTTTGAGCGCGGCCTTGTCGGTTTTGAAGTCGATGTCTTTCTTGGCGATGAACTGCAGCTTGTTGGAGTAGTACGGGTCGGTGAAGTCCACCGCTTGCTTGCGCTCGTCGGTGATCGACATCGAGGAGATCAGGAAGTCGAACTTCTTGGCGTTCAGGGCCGGGATGATGCCGTCCCAGTCGGAGGTCACGACGGTGCACTCGACTTTCATCTTGGCGCACAGGGCGTCGCCGATCTCTTTGTCGAAGCCGACGACATTGCCACTGGCATCTTTATTGTTGAACGGCGGGTAAGCCGCTTCGATGCCCATCTTCAGGGTTTCGGCCATGGCACCGGCGCTGAACGCCAGGGTGACGGCGGCAGCCAGGAAGACCTTTTTGTAGTTCTGCATGTGGGTAGCTCCGTTAGCGGTTGCTGGACATGAATTGTTTGCAGCGCGCCGAAAGCGGGTTTTCGAACACCTGCTGTGGCGATCCTTGCTCTTCTACCAGGCCCTGGTGGAGGAACACCACTTCACTGGAGACCTGACGAGCGAAGCCCATTTCGTGGGTCACGAGCAGCATGGTGCGGCCTTCTTCGGCCAGCGCGCGGATGACATTAAGTACTTCCTGGACCATTTCCGGGTCAAGCGCCGAGGTGGGCTCGTCGAACAGGATGACCTTGGGCTGCATGGCCAAGGTGCGGGCGATGGCCGCGCGTTGCTGCTGGCCGCCGGACAACTGCGCCGGGTAGGCATGGCGCTTGTCGGCGATGCCGACCTTGGCCAGCAGGGCTTCGGCCACTTCGATGGCTTCGGCCTTGCTCTGGCCGAGCACGCGGCGCGGGGCTTCGATGATGTTGTCGAGCACACTCATGTGCGGCCACAGGTTAAAGTTTTGAAATACAAAACCGATTTCGCTGCGCAGGCGATTGATCTGCTTGCCGTCGGCGGCCACCAGTTCACCGTTCTTCGCGGCCTTGAGCTTGAGTTCTTCGCCGGCGACCAGGATCTGGCCCTGGTGCGGGTTCTCCAGCAGGTTGATGCACCGCAGGAACGTGGACTTGCCGGAGCCGGAGGAACCCAGGATCGAGATCACATCGCCGTCGCGGGCGGTCAGCGAGATGCCTTTGAGCACCTCCAGCGAACCGTAGCGTTTGTGCAAGTTGCGGATTTCAAGCGCGGGCGTGGCCTCAGCCATGTGCGTTCCTCATATATGTTGCGCTCCTGCTGTTGGCGGCCTTCCTAGCGAGGCGGCCAACCTAGCATAGCGTTTCAATGGCAGCCAACAGCGCTACGGACGGTAATCGGCTGGTGTGTGGCAGGTTGTCGCATCGACGCAGCAGACTGTCGCCCCATCAACAACCGAACAGCCGTTTGAACCTTGCCTGTCGATAAAAAGCGCGGTGGCTGCCGCAAAAAAAGGCGCGATGTTGCCAGCTTTGACAGGGTGTTGGAAGCGCTATCCGGCCAAATGCACCGCTTGTGCACTTTTAATGTGCGCGGAGCCCTTTTCAGGTGTGTTTCCGGTGCGCTGATGTATCCGCAAAAGTGGGTCGCAGGGTAACGCTTTGGCAAAGTGCCATTAAATTCAAAGGGTTGCGATGACCGTCCGGTCGAGGCGAGATCGCCGGGCTAGAGGGTTTTGAAATATTTTGGCGCAATTATTGCGTGCAGAATCCAGAACGCCCTGTTGGCTTCTTTTTACGAGAAGGTCCGCCGAACGGGATGCACGCATTCGCTTCTCCTTACAAAGGTAGTTTTAATGAGCAGTACCCAAAGCTCTAATGGCCTCGAACAGGGGCTCAAACCGCGCCACGTGACCATGCTGTCGATTGCCGGGGTTATCGGCGCCGGCTTGTTCGTTGGCTCGGGTCACGCCATCGCCGCTGCAGGTCCGGCTGTTCTGTTGGCTTATGCCGCCGCCGGCATGTTGGTGGTGCTGGTGATGCGCATGCTCGGCGAAATGGCCGTTGCCTCGCCGGACACCGGTTCGTTTTCGACTTACGCCGACCGCGCGATCGGTCACTGGGCCGGCTTCACCATCGGCTGGTTGTACTGGTGGTTCTGGGTTCTGGTGATCCCGTTGGAAGCCAACGCTGCCGCGACCATCTTGCATGCCTGGTTCCCTGGCGTGGACATCTGGGCCTTCGCCCTGGTCATCACGATGCTGTTGACCGTGACCAACCTGTTCAGCGTGAAGAACTACGGTGAATTCGAGTTCTGGTTTGCCCTGATCAAAGTGTTGGCCATCATCGGTTTCATTGTTCTGGGCCTCATGGCGATCTTCGGCTTCCTGCCGGGCAGCCAGGTCAGCGGCGTTTCCCATTTGTTCGACACCCAGGGCTTCCTGCCAAACGGCATGGGCGCGGTGTTGGGTGCCATCCTGACCACCATGTTCTCCTTCATGGGCACCGAGATCGTGACCATCGCGGCCGCGGAATCGAAAGATCCGGGCAAGCAAATCTCCAAGGCCACCAACTCGGTTATCTGGCGGATCGGCTTGTTCTACCTCGTGTCGATCTTCATCGTCGTGGCTCTGGTGCCTTGGAACGACCCGGTACTGGCAAGCCTGGGCTCCTACCAGACTGTACTTGAGCGCATGGGCATCCCTAACGCCAAGATGATCGTCGACATCGTGGTGCTGGTCGCTGTGACCAGCTGCCTGAACTCGGCGCTCTACACCTCGTCGCGGATGTTGTTCTCCCTGGGCAAGCGCGGCGATGCGCCGGCCATGTCCACCCGCACCAACAAAAGTGGCACGCCATACTGGGCGGTGATGCTGTCCACTGGCGCAGCGTTCCTGGCAACATTCGCCAACTACGTGGCTCCGGCTGCGGTGTTCGAATTCCTGCTGGCCAGCTCCGGCGCCATCGCATTGCTGGTGTACCTGGTGATTGCGATTTCGCAACTGCGCATGCGCAAGCAGCGTATAGCGCGCGGGGAGAAAATTGCCTTCAGCATGTGGCTGTTCCCGGGCCTGACCTACGCGGTGATCGTCTTCATCGTCGCGGCCCTGACCATCATGCTGTTCCAGGAAGCCCATCGTGTGGAAATTCTCGCGACCGGCTTGCTCAGTGCTCTGGTGGTAGCGGCCGGCTTGCTGGTGGCTCGCCGTCGCAAACTGGAAAAGCGTGGCGCGGTAGTGCTGAACTGATCCATACCACGTAACGCAAAACGGCCGCTGTCAGTGATGACAAGCGGCCGTTTTTGTTTGAGTCGTAACCCTTACTCGGCTTTTTCTTCCGGCGCTTCCAGCGACTCGCGGTAGACATCCAGTGCGTCACCGAAGTCAGCAATGAACTGCGGTTCGCTCAGCCACGCCTGGGCGGTCTCGCGGTCCATGCCGTCGGCCCACATGCGGTAGTCGATCAGCATGTCGGCAGCCAGGTGGGTGGCGGCCATGCCTTCGTCGTCGGCGTTTTCCATGTCCAGCAGTTCTGGATGGTCGATGATGATAAAGGCCAGGTTCGTCAGCAACACCGAGAGCATTTCGCTGCGGCTGACGGCTTCCGCGTCGCGCATTTTGCTGAACATCGCCAGGGTGTATTCCGGGATCGGCTCGGCGAGGTGGCCAAGATCATCGTCCAGCGCGGCGGGTTTGCGGCCGTGGATATTGATCTGCTTGGCTTTGGCTTTTGCGCGCTTGGCGCGTTTCTGTTGCTTGTTCAGGGAGGCCATGGGAACTCAGTTCGGTTTCTGTTGGGTTTGCGCGGCAATGGCGTCGGACGCCGCCACGTAGTCGGCCTGAAAGGCCGGTGATTCGATCCACGCCAGGGCGCCGGCTTCGTCGGTTTCAGTCGACCATTGGCGATATTCGATCAGAGCAGCGAGGATGAAGTCCATCGCGCCTTCCTCGCCTTCCTGCTCGTACACCAGTTCCAGCAACGGATCTTCGAGGAAGGCCGTGCACATGGCTTGCTGACTGATCTTTTCGGCGTCGATCATTTTCTTGAACAGTTCGGTCAGGTCCACCGACTCGAAGTCGATGCGATCGTCGTTCGGGTCCAGTTCCACCGGCGCGGCAGCCCGCTGGGTGCGGTTCTGCTTGGCCTTGGCCTTGGCGCGGGAGGCGCGTTTTTGCTGCTTGTTGGCGGAGGCCATGGGCGTCGTTCCGTAATTCGTTGAAAGGGGCGGGTGGCTCAGCTGCGTGGCACCGTTCGCCCGGGTGTGCCGGGGACCAGTTCGCCGTTTTGCAACCAGGCCAATGCAATGGGCCATAGTGTGGCTTGGTATGCGCTGCGAAAAAAGGCGAAATGTCCGACTTCTTCTTCGCCGATGTCTTCGGGATGGATACGCAGGTGGGAGTTTGTGCTGCCGGTGAAGTAGCCGAGCAGGCGTTCGATGGCCGGGACCGTGCCGTAGGGATCGTCGCTGATGCTGATGGCCAGGGTTTGCGCGGTGACGTCGGCAAAGGGCAGCTGCCCGGCGGTTTTGCTGATTGTGCGGCCGCTGGAGCGTTTCTCGTAGCGGGCAGTGGAGAGGCTCCAGTCACGGACCACGCCGGCGGGTGTGTCTTCCAGCCAGCCAAGGCGTTTGCCCGGAAAGTAGCCGCACAGCATCGTCACCAGCGGCATCACCACATGCCACTTGCCGAACATCCGCCAGCGATGAGCGGGCGCATAGTCGCGCCAGTAGGCGAATTGCGCGCCGACCGTCACCAGGCGCCGGATCAGGTGCCCGGACGCCCCCAGGCCCGCTGCACAGCCGCCAAAGCTGTGGCCGACCACATCGATAGGCTGTTGGGGGAATTCACGCTGTGCGCGCTTGAGCATCGCCTCGAAATCCAGCGCTCCCCAATCGGTCCACGAGGCTTGAAGACCCTTGAGCGATGCCGGCCGCGACTCGCCGATGCCGCGGTAGTCATAGGTGATGACATTGAAGCCGTGGGCGAACAGGTAGTCGGCGAAGCGCGAATAGTGGCGACAACGGACCGAGGTGGCGGCATTGATGATCACGACCGGACGAGCGGCGTCCCGAGAAGGGTGTCGCCAGGTGAAGCCGCCGAGGATGAAACCATCCGAGGCGGTTTCCTTGAACGGTTTGCCGGGCGTGGTATCCGGCAGCGGCAACTCGTTGCGACTGGGGGCCAGCGGAGGCGTGTCCTGCAAATTCATCGATGTCAGACCTTTGCGGGTAGCTGCCAACGATAGTCTTGATGCCGTTGATGAACAATCCATTCGCCTCAACGCGGTTGTTGATTAGTCAATCGCTCTTCAAGTGCTGCTCGCTCCCGATCCAGTGCGTCCCGCAGTTCCTCTTCACTCGGCAGGACAAGCTTGTACTTGCTGGCGAGCAGTTGTTCGATCAGCGCTTGTTCGATCTCGCTTTCCTGAAGCTTGCCGGCATTGGGTAAACCAAGAAACTCCAGTACTACCGGATCACGGACGAAATCCCGAGGGCTGGCCTTCATGTTTTGAATGTAGGTGGCGGCCTCCTGCTTGACGCTGCCGCGATCGCGGCTCGCCAGCAGGCGTTCGTAGTACAGCGTATTGATCTGGCGTTCCAGGGCGCGGCTTGACCAGTTTTGGGTGGCTGATTCGTTCATGTACCAGAGACGAGCGCTGTCGTTGTCGACCCGAAGCAAGCGGCGGTAGTGGGTCCAGCTCAATTCGGAACGCACTGCGTTCCAAATTGGAAAAGTTTGATAAAAATCTCGCATGTAACGCAGATTGCGTTCGTCAAAGCCTTTGCCGAAGTCGGCACTGAGGACTTTTGCCAAAGTGGCAAGTAAGCGCTTTCCATAAGTCGCCCGTCGCGCGCCGTTCTGTTCGAACTCAACGATGTGCCGGCCAATCTGCCAACAGGTTTGCACTTGCACGGTATCGACCGCCCGAAGCACTTTCTGGCGTGCCTGATGGATCAATTTGCCAAGGTTACCAAGCAGTGATGCCAGATGTGGGTCGTGAGTGTCGTTGGGTGTGAGGGTCGTCATGTGGTCTTCCGCAGCAGGCTGTACAGGTGGAAGAGAATGACAAGTGAGCGCCTTTCGAAGATGCCGGGGATTACTGAGAAACGGGCAGGAAATACCGGGTTGTCCGGCAGGACAGGTCTGATGGTGGGCGAGGGCTGAGGAACAAATGGCGTAGTACGTTTCGTACTCAGGCCAAATCAATCTAAACCCCTCCCTCCGGCTGGAACTCCAAAGAGTGTAACGATTGGGTTCTGCAGAACCCGGGAGTCGTCATCATGAAATACCTCCATACACTCCTGTTGCCCCTCACCGCTGTAGGCATGCTGATGTTTCCAGCGATGACACCTGCCGCCAGCCTTGAGCCCATCGACGGCCAGGGGGTGCAGGTGCAAAGCCAGGAACAAAACGGCATCACCTACCTGTCCGGCGGTATCGGCGAGGATGAGTCCAAGGCCATCCAGCAGACCACCGGCTACAACCTGCACATGACGTTCTCTGTCGGGACGGGAAATGAATACACTCCTGGCGTGAATGTAGTTATTCAGAAGGCCCCGGGGCAGACCGTACTGACGCTCAATGACGCCGGTCCGCTGGTTTACGTGAAACTGCCTGCCGGCAAATATACGGTCATTGCGACGCGTAACGGCGAAACACGGCAGGACGTTGCCGATGTTGGCAATGGTGCAGCCCGTAACCTGGTTTTCCACTGGAATGATGCGAGTTAACGAGAGGCTCTGAACCCTGAGTCCTGCGACTCAGGGTTTTTCGTGATTAACACCCGCATACGCTTGGATGAGTGCAACGCGTAAAGGGTTGGTTTCTACGCTCAGCAGCTTGATGGCCAAGGCGCAGCAGACCACGATCAACATGGGTTTGATCAACCGTGGTCCGACCCGGACAGCGGCCCGTGCACCCAATTGAGCGCCGATGAAGGCCGCCAAAGCCATGGCTATGGCTATCGGCCAGATAATCACACCTTTAGTGATAAAGACCGACAGGGAACCGAGATTGCATGAGGCGTTGGCAAGTTTGGTAAAGCTCATGGCCCGCATCATGCCCAAGCCGCAGAGCAGTACAAATCCGACAATAAAGAAAGAGCCCACACCGGGGCCGAATATACCGTCGTAAAAACCCAGGATCGGCGCAACGCTAAACGAAAAAAACAGAACACCGATTCTCTTGCGTCGATCTTCATTGGCGAGCTTTGGAGAGAGCGCAAAATAGATGGCTACCAGAATCAGCATGATAGGCACGCAAACTTCCAGATAGCGCTTATCAATAGTGCTGACCAACAAGGCACCACTGGCGCCGCCAACAAATCCGCAGATAACCAGGAAACGGCCTTCGCGCCACTCGATCATTCCTTTGCGAGCAAAGGTTACCGTTGCCGAAACTGTTGCCGAAGCGGCCTGGAACTTGTTTGTGGCAATTGCACTGATCGGATCTACACCTGCCAGGAACAATGCAGGCAAGGTGATCAAACCGCCACCACCGGCAATCGCATCAAAAAAACCGGCGAAAAAAGCGACGAGCGCCAACATGCCAATTACATCCCAAGACATTGCATTCTCTCTTTATGGTTATTGGCCAGTAATCACATGACTGGTCGTTCAACAGCTGGTGATAAAAGAATCAGCCCTGCAGCACTAGCGGGTCGTCGGAAACAACGATGGGGCAAGAAAATTTTGAAAGTCCGAAAATACGAACCAAGACCCGTCTGTTGTCTTTGATGACATCGCGACAGTGCAGAGCCCGGATGTTATTGATGACCATGGCCGATTCCTGGTTCAGCGTGTACTCGACCGGAGTTGCTTCACCCACACCCTGGCAAAGGGCAGTGTAAGCCGCTTTCACAAAGGTCGAGGCGTTGTCATTGACCGAAAAACGATACGTGTTAAAGCGGGCTGCGAACCCTGCCTTGTCGTCGAACTCCAGAATCGAAACGTTGCGGCCATCTTCCCCTTTGCCACTGACAAAGGAGTCACTACGAGTGAACTGGAAGTTACCCGTGGTCAGTGCGAGGCAGTTGGTGACGCCAATTTTTTCGAGTATGGGAGGTAGTGGAATGACTCGCGTAGGCTCCAGGCTCGGGTTCCACAAGGCGGAAAGTATGAGCGACGATGGAGAGGGCGAGTGCCCGTCTTTCGCGTTCACGGCGCACCAGTAGGGCGCCTCTGTATGCGGGCCAAGCGCGAGGCCGGAATGGGAACTCAGTTCCTTGATGTCCGGCTCGGCAGGGATTCTGGTCAGTCCGCCGCCCTTGAAGTTGGCCACCAGTCGAACCAGTTTTCCTTCATTGTCCATGTCGTAGGCAAAGGCACTGTTACCCACCAGTTTCAACAAGATCTGATTACGGGCGGCCAGGCAAAGGACGTCGTATCGGTTTTCCAGGGATGTCTGGTCTGGTAGTGCATCTGGAGGGATGGCGTCTGAGATTTTTTGCAGCCCTTCAAAGATCAACGCGCAAACAAGGCCTTCGGAATAGGCATCCAGCAGTTCGCATTGGTCTTTCGAAAACAGGAACGTTAATTCGGTGGCTGCCAGAGAGGCTTTGGACCTGGCTCCTGGTGCTTGAGGCCCGCCGATGGCGGTCAGCTCTTTGGCCAACTTGTGCAGCAATGCTGACTGGCGGATATCAAAGCTGAAAGTCCTGATTTCTTGTTCAGTAAAAAACTCAGCAGTTTCGACGTCTGGTTGAATCACCTCAGTCATTGTCTATATCCCTGTTGTGTACCTGCTCCCGGTTATGCGGCAGCTCCTCCCCCGATTCTGCTCAATTTCATTTTCAGCGTATGTCATCCATTTCCGTTAGAGCATACGGAGTGTTCCGACAGACCCGAGAGACTGCCAGGAAGGACCGATAACCAATGTCTGAAGCTTTCGGGACTTAGCCTCGGCAACCATTACGGGTACTGGCTGGCGTGGTGACAGGAGGTGGGAATTGTTGTTTCGAGGGTGACGGGATCGGTGCTTCATCAAATCCAAGGCATAAAAAAACCCTGAATCTTGCGATTCAGGGTTTTCGGTATTTGGTGCCCAGAGACGGAATCGAACCGCCGACACGGGGATTTTCAATCCCCTGCTCTACCGACTGAGCTATCTGGGCAACGGGGCGCATTAAACGGGTTTTTCAGGGGGTCGTCAAGCAAGTTTTCAAAAAAATTTTAATTATTACCGTCGCTTACGTTCCGACCCCCGATAAATCGGGGTTATTCCGACGGCGGCACGTAGCCTTCGGCCTTGGCGTAATCCTCGCCGGAGAAGTACTTGTCCATCTCGCCCTGAAGATATTTGCGATCTTCGGCGTTCATCATGTTCAGGCGTTTTTCGTTGATCAGCAGGGTCTGGTGCTTTTGCCAATCTGCCCAGGCCTTGGCCGAGACGTGGTCAAAAATGTCCTGGCCTTTGGCGCCCGGGAACGGTGCGCGCTCCAGGGCAGGCAATTCTTCTTTGTACTTGCGGCACATGATGGTGCGGGTCATGACGACTCTCCTGCGTTCAATACGGCGGCCGCGCGTTCGAGCAAGGTTTTGACCGGGGCGGCAAGGCCCAGGCGCGGCGGGGTGGCGAGGTTATACCAGAGCCAGTCAGCCTCGGCCACGTGATGGCCGCTCTCCTGGACCTGAACCAGCCAGGGTTCGATGGATAACTGAAAATGGCTGAAGGTGTGCACCAGGCTTGGCAATGCCTGTTGTGTGCCCAGTTCCAGCGAGTGCTGCGATGCCAGGTGCGGCAGGTCATCGAGGTCGTCGAGTTCCGGCAGGCTCCACAAACCGCCCCACAGGCCCGTGGACGGGCGACGGTAAAGCAGGATCGCGCCTTCGGCGTTGGCGAGCATTGGCATCAGCGTGCGCTTCTGCGGGATGGCTTTGCGCGGCTTGGGGATCGGGTAGCGGGTTTCCAGACCGAGCATGTGCGCCTCGCAGCCCTTTTCCAGCGGGCACAGCAGGCAACTCGGTTTGCTGCGGGTGCAGAGCGTCGCCCCCAGGTCCATCATCGCTTGGGTGTAGGCGTTGACGCGGGTCTGCGGCGTAAAGCGCTCTGCGTTGGCCCAGAGCTGTTTGGCGACCTTCGGCTCGCCGGGGTAGCCCTCTTGCGCGGTAAAACGCGCCAGCACCCGTTTGACGTTGCCGTCGAGGATCGGTGCGCGCAGGCCCATGCTGATGCTGGCAATGGCGCCGGCGGTGGACAGGCCGATCCCCGGCAGATCAGTGAGTTTTTCTACGTCCCGGGGAAATTCGCCGCCGTACTGCTCGACGACGATCTTCGCGGTCTTCTGCAAATTGCGCGCGCGGGTGTAGTAACCAAGGCCCGTCCACAGGTGCAGCACTTCGTCTTCCGGCGCGCACGCCAGCGCCTGGACCGTCGGCAACGAGGCCATGAAGCGGTCGAAGTAGTTCAGCACGGTGCTGACCTGGGTCTGCTGCAACATGATTTCCGAGACCCACACCCGATACGGGTTGATGTCCTGCTGCCAGGGCAAATCATGACGGCCGTGGCGGTCGAACCAGTCCAGCACCGCCGTTGAAAACTGTTCGGCTCTCATCGCTTGAACATTTCCTTGAGCGCGTCTTTCAGTTTCGGGTCGACTTTGTCGCCCCATTTCTCCTCGATTTTCTCGCTGATCCTGTCGCCAGCCTGTTTGGCCGCGACCTGGCCCATGCGGTCGTTATCCAAACGGCAAGCCTTGGCGCCCAGCTCCAGCGGGCCGCGGCAGCGCAGCGGCCACTCGATGCCGACAAACTTGTCGCCCACCTGGCAAGCAGGGTCCGGCATGGCGCTGGTATCGCCTTCGACGATGATGCCGACGCGGTAGTCCATGCCCAACACTCGCAGATCGATGTCACCGTCACCGTTGACGGTCATGCCCGGGATGCGCACTTTCAGGTCCGGGTTGCTGGCCACGCCGTTACGCAAGGTCAGGTTGCCCTTGAGCTCCTGGAACGGTGTGTCCTTGCCCCGGGGCTCGCCGCTGAGGGTTTTGCGGTTGAGCGTGGCGATGCCTTTGCACAGCTGTTGCTCAAGGTTGGCGTTGAGCAGCACGCCATTGTTGATGATGAAACTGGCATTGCCGTTGAGGGTATCGATCAACGCTTTCTGGCTGTTGCCGCTGCCGGTCAGGCTGCTGTTGAGCGTGACCAGACCTTTGACGGGCGGGTTCTTGCCCTGGCTTTCGAGGATTTTTTCCGCCGGTACCCGGCTGATCTTCGTCTGCAGGTTCAGCGCCGGCACTGGCTGGCGCACATCGAGCGTGCCGGTGGTTTCGAAGTTGCCCTCGTACAGGTCGCCGCGCAGGTTGGCCAGTGTCAGCAGGCCACCCTGGCCGGTGGCCTTGAGCGCAGCGTTATGAATCGGCAATTTTTGCAGGGTCAACTGGCCGAAGGTCAGGTCGGCGTCCACATCGAGCTTGCTCAAGCGTTCCACGGGCAACAGGCGGTCGCTGCTCCAGGCGTCCTTGGTCGGCGCGGGTGGCAACGGAGTGCTGCCGGCGCCGGCCATGGCATCGGCTTCGGTGCTGGCGACTTCGGCCTGGCGCACTTGTGTCGCGCTATTGGCCTCGGCGGATTTCGGCGGCAGGTAGCGGTCGACGTTGAAGGTGTCGGCCTTGAGTGCTGCGCGCAGCGATTGCTTGGCGAAATCTTCGACGGCAATGCGGCCGCTGAAGGTGCTGTCGTCGACTTTCAGGTTGATGTTGTCGAGCGCCAGGCTGGTAGGTGTTGCTGCCAGACGGCTGACCAGTTCGACCTTGCTCAGGCTGCCTTCGGCCATGGCGGGGAGTTTCTGGCCGATGCTATCGACGAATTTCGCCAGGTCGAACTGGGCGATCGAGATGCCGCCACTGACTTGTGGGGTCTTGTCGAGGTCGTTGACCTTCAGTTCACCCAGTGCCCGCAGCTGGTTGGCGGAGATCTTGATGCCGGTCCACTCGGCGACATTGGCGGCCTTGTCCAGCACCAGCTGGCCCTGGGCGGAGAACGTCATGGTCTTGCCTTGCAGCGGGTCGCCGGTCACTTCACCGGACAATTTCATGTCTTCGAGCTGATAGCGCTGCAGCGCGCGTGCGATACGCACCTCACCATTGAGCTCGGTGCGCACTCGCAATGCCGGCTGGTTGGCGGACAGGAAAGCCGTGAGCTTGAGCGGAATGTTGACGGAGTCGTGAACCGCACCGGTGCTCAACTGAATACTTTCGGCGCTGAAGCTCTTGCCGGTTCGTTCGTCGGTGTACTCGACCCGTGCGTTGTTCACGGTCAGGCTGTCGATGTCCAGGCGGATCGGCTGAGGCGGTTTTTCCGCCGCGACGCTGGCTTCGGGCGCCGGTTCGCCAGCGGCTGGCGGGGTGCTGGTCGCGCCGGTGTTGGCCGGTACCGGCAGCTTGCCGACGTCTTCCCAATTGCCGTGGCCGTCCTTGTCACGGTTCAGGCGCAGGTTCAGGCCCTCGACACGTACGTCGCTCATCTGCACTTCACGGCGCAGCAGCGGCAGTACGCGTACCGACAGGCCTAGCATCTGCAAGTCGGCAAACGGTTCGGTCGGTTTGACCATGGTCGCGACACTGGCGTCGTGCAATTCCAGGCCCAGCCACGGGAACAGGCTCCAGCCGATATCGCCATTGAGCGTCAGCTCGATGTGGGCCTTGTCGCGGGCAATCTGGCGGATCTCGTCTTTGTAGTCGTTGGGATCGAAGAGGTGGGTCAGGGCAAAGCCCAGCGCCACAATGATCAGCAACAGCCCGAGAAGTACCAGACCCAGGATTTTGCCGAACGCTTTCATGGGCGAGTCCTTGTAATTAGTCGAATTCAAAATTTAGCCGAGGAGTATAGCGCCCCCGAACAGACGACCGGTCAGTGATCACGCCGGCAGCACATCCAGTGGCAGTTTCAGCTTGGCGGCCAGCGCCTGAGCCTCCAGATGCCCGGCAGGCGCCAGCAGGCGCAGGGGCATGCCCGATTGCGCGGCCATTTTCTGGGCTTCGGCAACCAGTCGCTCGGCAACACCACGGCGACGGGTAATTTTTCGCACACAAATTTGGGACAAGTGCCAGGCGTCTTGGTGCCTTTGCAAGCGGGCCGCGCCCAGCAGGCGATCGTTGAAGCGTCCGGCGATCAGTGTGCCGTCGCGCAAACAGTCTTCGATCAACTGCGCGGCCCCGGAAAAAGGGGCGAACAGCCAGTCCGGGGCGTCGCAGTAGATCTTTTGCAGATCCTGCCGATCCTGGGCAGTGGCTTGGTTCAGCGGCTCGACAATGATCGGCATGGTGATTCCTGTGAGGTCATGAAGCGATAGAGATCAGATGACGTACAAAAGGTGATGTCAGTTTGGTTTTTCTGTCACTTGCAAATGGTAACCTTTGCCCGTTCGTCCGTCCTTCTGCGACCTGTTGTCGCACAACATGGTGCTCTACAAAAAACGGTCATGCCTGCGTGCATAAAGGCCGGGAGTGAGCTGTGGCTGGCGAACCATACAAATAATTGGGGGATACACAATGACCACGAGCATCACGGCGGACGACTTCAGCACCGACCAGCCTGCGTTCCTGTCCAAGGAGCGGATCATCGCCAAGCCCGGTTTCAACCGTTGGCTGGTGCCACCGGCCGCGTTGGCCATCCACTTGTGCATCGGCATGGCCTACGGTTTTTCGGTGTTCTGGTTGCCGCTGTCCAAGGCGCTGGGCATCTCCGCTCCAGTGGCCTGCGCTCCGGACATGAGTTTTATCGCACAAGTCTTTTCGTCCCAGTGTGACTGGCCGATCTCGATGCTCGGCTGGATCTACACCCTGTTCTTCATCTTCCTGGGTTGCTCGGCCGCCATCTGGGGTGGCTGGCTGGAGCATGCCGGACCGCGCAAGGCCGGTGTCGTATCGGCACTGTGCTGGTGTGGCGGCCTGCTGATCTCGGCGCTGGGGGTGTATACCCACCAGATCTGGCTGATGTGGATCGGCTCCGGGGTCATTGGCGGTATCGGCCTGGGCCTGGGCTACATTTCGCCGGTGTCGACCCTGATCAAATGGTTCCCGGACAAGCGCGGAATGGCGACCGGCATGGCGATCATGGGCTTCGGCGGTGGCGCAATGGTCGGCGCCCCGCTGGCGGCGGCACTGATGGGGCATTTCGCCTCGCCAACCAGCGTCGGCGTCTGGCAGAGCTTCCTGGTGATGGCCGCGATCTACTTCGTGTTCATGATCGGTGGCGCACTGTCCTACCGCGTTCCGCCAACCGGCTGGAAACCAGAAGGCTGGACGGCCCCGGCGAAAAAAGCCTCGAACGCGATGATCACTCATCGTCATGTTCACGTGAATGTGGCCTGGAAGACGCCGCAGTTCCGTCTGGTGTGGCTGGTGCTGTGCCTGAACGTATCGGCTGGTATCGGCATCCTCGGCATGGCGTCGCCGCTGTTGCAGGAAGTGTTCGCTGGCAAGTTGCTGGGCAATGACCTGGCGTTCGGCCAACTCGATGCTTCGCAACTGGCTTCGATCGCCGCCATCGCTGCCGGCTTCACCGGTTTGCTCAGCCTGTTCAACATCGGCGGGCGCTTCTTCTGGGCTTCGTTCTCGGATTACCTGGGCCGCAAAAACACTTACTTCGTGTTCTTCGCCCTGGGCTTTGCCCTGTACGGACTGATTCCGAACCTGGGTCACCTGGGCAGCATCGCGCTGTTCGTAGCGGCGTTCTGCATCATCCTGTCGATGTATGGCGGTGGCTTCGCGACTGTTCCAGCGTATCTGGCGGACCTGTTCGGTACGCAAATGGTCGGTGCGATTCACGGTCGTCTGCTGACGGCGTGGGCTGCTGCCGGTGTGCTCGGTCCGGTGCTGGTGAATTATCTGCGTGAATATCAACTGAGCATCGGCGTCGAGCGTGCGGCGGCTTACGACATCACCCTGTACATCCTCGCCGGCCTGCTGGTGCTGGGTTTCCTGTGCAACCTGCTGGTGCGTCCGGTGGCGGACAAGTACTTCATGACCGACGCCGAACTGGCCGCCGAACAGGCGTTGGGCCATGACAAAGGCGCCGACAGCAGCACCGTGCTGGAGTGGAAAGCCGCGCCGGGCACCAAGCCGCTGGCGGTTGCGGCGTGGCTGGTGGTGGGCATTCCGCTGGCGTGGGGTGTTTGGGTGACCTTGCAGAAGACGGCGGTGCTGTTTCACTAAGTAAAACGCATCACCCTTGTGGGAGCGGGCTTGCTCGCGAAGGCGCAGTGCCAGTCGACTTAAAGTTGCCTGAAACACCGCCTTCGCGAGCAAGCCCGCTCCCACATTTTGTTTTGTGGTGTGCCAAATGGCTTGTATGGACATGTCTATCGTCGGCACCCCCGAATTCACTCCGTCAGGGATATCACCTCTCGTGTTTCTGTTTCGGCCCCGCACGCCTATAATGGCTGCCTTTTTCGCCCAATGATTTTGCGGAGCTGGTGATGGCCGAACGTAAGGCGTCTGTCGAGCGCGACACTCTGGAAACCCAGATCAAAGCCTCGATCAACCTCGATGGCACCGGAAAGGCCCGATTCGATATCGGTGTTCCTTTTCTTGAGCACATGCTGGACCAGATCGCCCGTCACGGGCTGATCGACCTGGATATTGTCAGCAAGGGCGACCTGCATATCGATGACCACCACACGGTGGAAGACGTCGGTATCACCCTCGGCCAGGCGTTTGCCAAAGCCATCGGCGACAAAAAAGGCATCCGTCGCTACGGCCACGCCTACGTGCCGCTCGATGAAGCGCTGTCGCGGGTTGTGATCGACTTCTCCGGCCGTCCAGGCCTGCAGATGCATGTTCCGTACACCCGTGCCACCGTCGGCGGCTTCGACGTTGACCTGTTCCAGGAATTCTTCCAGGGCTTCGTCAACCATGCATTGGTCAGCCTGCACATCGACAACCTGCGTGGCACCAACACCCACCACCAGATCGAAACCGTGTTCAAGGCTTTCGGCCGCGCACTGCGCATGGCCGTCGAGCTCGATGACCGCATGGCCGGGCAAATGCCATCGACCAAGGGCGTCCTGTAATGCAGACAGTCGCGGTTATCGATTACGGCATGGGCAACCTGCACTCGGTGGCCAAGGCCCTCGAGCACGTCGGTGCCGGCAAGGTGCTGATCACCAGTGATGCCAATGTGATTCGCGAGGCCGACCGGGTGGTTTTCCCCGGCGTTGGCGCGATTCGCGATTGCATGGCGGAGATCCGTCGCCTCGGCTTCGATTCGCTGGTGCGTGAAGTCAGCCAGGACCGGCCGTTCCTTGGCATCTGCGTGGGTATGCAAGCCTTGCTCGACACCAGCGAAGAGAACGACGGTGTCGACTGCATCGGCCTGTTCCCGGGCGCTGTGAAGTTCTTCGGCAAAGACCTGCATGAAGACGGCGAACACCTGAAAGTCCCGCACATGGGCTGGAACGAAGTGAAGCAGAAGGTCAGTCACCCGCTGTGGCACGACATTCCGGACCTGGCGCGGTTCTACTTCGTGCACAGCTACTACATCGCTGCCGCCAACGCGCGGCAGGTGGTGGGTGGCGGTCACTACGGTGTCGATTTCGCCGCAGCGCTGGCCGAAGGCTCGCGTTTCGCCGTGCAGTTCCACCCGGAGAAAAGCCATACCCATGGCCTGCAGTTGCTGCAGAACTTCGCCGCGTGGGACGGTCGCTGGTAAATGGCCGTCAAGAAGAAGCCGCCGATTCTGACCCTCACTCCCGAACAGGAGAGCGAGGCCAATCGCAAGATCAAGCGTTTCATGGAAGACCGCTTTGAGCTCGACCTCGGCTCGTTCGAGGCGGCGGAGATTCTTGAGCTGTTTACCCGTGAAATTGCTCCGCACTATTACAACAGGGCGATTTTCGATGTGCAGGCGCACCTCAAAGAGAGGTTCGAAAGCATCGAAAGCGACCTGTGGGCGCTCGAGAAAAACTGATTTCCGAGCCAAGCTGAACATTCGAATTTGAAGGTTTGCCAGATGCTGATTATTCCCGCTATCGATCTTAAAGACGGTGCCTGTGTCCGTCTGCGCCAGGGCCGCATGGAAGATTCCACAGTGTTCTCCGATGACCCGGTGAGCATGGCTGCCAAGTGGGTGGAGGGCGGTTGCCGTCGTCTGCATCTGGTCGACCTGAACGGCGCCTTCGAAGGCCAGCCGGTCAACGGCGAAGTGGTCACTGCCATCGCCAAGCGTTATCCGAACCTGCCGATCCAGATCGGCGGCGGTATCCGCTCCCTGGAAACCATCGAACACTACGTGAAAGCGGGCGTTAGCTACGTGATCATTGGTACCAAGGCCGTGAAAGATCCGGCCTTTGTTGCAGAAGCCTGCCGCGCGTTCCCGGGCAAAATCATCGTGGGTCTGGATGCCAAAGACGGTTTTGTCGCCACTGACGGCTGGGCTGAAATCAGCACCATCCAGGTGATCGACCTGGCCAAGCAGTTTGAAGCCGACGGCGTGTCTTCGATCGTTTATACCGACATCGCCAAAGACGGCATGATGCAGGGCTGCAACGTACCGTTCACCGCGGCACTGGCTGCTGCAACAAATATCCCGGTGATCGCTTCCGGCGGCATCCACAACCTGGGTGACATCAAGACCCTGCTCGACGCCAAGGCGCCAGGCATCATCGGTGCGATCACAGGCCGTGCGATCTACGAAGGCACCCTCGATGTCGCTGAAGCGCAAGCTTTCTGCGATTCATACAAAGGCTGAGGACTGATCATGGCGCTGGCCAAACGCATCATCCCTTGCCTGGACGTGGACAACGGCCGGGTGGTCAAGGGTGTGAAATTCGAAAACATCCGCGACGCCGGTGACCCGGTGGAAATTGCTCGACGCTACGACGAGCAGGGCGCCGACGAGATTACCTTTCTCGACATCACCGCCAGCGTCGATGGCCGCGACACCACGCTGCACACCGTCGAGCGCATGGCCAGCCAGGTGTTCATCCCGCTGACCGTGGGCGGCGGCGTGCGCACCGTGCAGGACATCCGCAACCTGCTCAATGCCGGCGCGGACAAGGTCTCGATAAACACCGCCGCGGTGTTCAACCCGGAATTTGTCGGCGAAGCCGCGCAGCATTTCGGTTCGCAATGCATCGTGGTGGCTATCGACGCGAAGAAGGTTTCCGGACCGGGCGAAACCCCGCGCTGGGAAATCTTCACCCATGGCGGTCGCAAACCAACCGGTCTCGACGCCGTTGAGTGGGCGAAGAAAATGGAAGGCCTGGGCGCCGGCGAAATCCTGCTGACCAGCATGGATCAGGACGGCATGAAAAACGGCTTTGACCTGGGCGTCACCCGCGCCATCAGTGATGCACTGGGCATTCCGGTGATCGCCTCCGGCGGTGTCGGTAACCTGCAACACCTGGCCGACGGCATTATCGAAGGCCACGCCAGCGCGGTACTGGCGGCGAGTATTTTCCACTTCGGCGAATACACCGTGCAGGAAGCCAAGGCCTATATGGCCCATCGCGGAATCGTGATGCGTTAAACAAACCGGTACAGGCCAGTGGACACCATGGCGTACCCAAGGCACTCTTGGGAACGCCATGGATTTCGGTAGCCAGACATGCTTAAACGCTTTCTTCTCGTCCTTGCCAGCGCTTCTCTGTTGTTGATCAATGGAGCAAACGCTAAAGACAGTCCCGATACCGACCTGGTGTTGCTGACGGAAAACTTCCCGCCGTACAACATGGCGAAGAACGGCAAGAACTTCGCTCAGGACGAGAACATCGATGGCATCGCCACCGATATCGTCCGCGAGATATTCAAGCGCGCCGACATCACCTACAGCCTGACGCTACGTTTCCCTTGGGAGCGAATCTACAAACTCACCCTGGAAAAACCCGGTTACGGCGTATTCGTCATGGCGCGCCTGCCCGATCGCGAAAAACTCTTCAAATGGGTCGGCCCGATTGGCCCGGACGACTGGATCATGCTGGCCAAGGCTGACAGCAAGATCACCCTCGAAACCTTGAATGACGCGCGCAAATACAAGATCGGCGCCTACAAGGGCGACGCCATTGCCGAGACGCTGGCCAAGCAGGGACTCAATCCGATTGTTGTACTGCGCGACCAGGACAACGCGAAAAAACTGGTCAACGGGCAGATCGACTTGTGGGCCACTGGTGACCCGGCCGGGCGCTATCTGGCGCGCCTGGAAGGGGTTAACGGGTTGAAAACCGTATTGCGTTTCAACAGTGCCGAACTGTACCTGGCACTGAACAAGGACGTGCCGGACGAAACGGTTGCAAAGCTCCAGGCGGCGCTGGATCAGATGCGCAAGGAAGGTCGGGTGGACGAGATAATGGCGCAGTATCTGTAGCGATCCTGCACATACCAATGTGGGAGCGGGCTTGCTCGCGAAAGCGGTGTACCAGGGAGCAATGATGTTGACTGACACGACGCCTTCGCGAGCAAGCCCGCTCCCACATTTTTGTTCTGCGGTGCGCAGGCTTAGCGGTACACCCCATCCTTGCCATGCGCCGCCGTCGCCCGGTTTCCGCGCACGCTGATCATCTGCCGGATATCAATCCACTCGATCCCCTGAGCCTTGAGCTTGGGCAGTTCGCGTTCCAGTACCGCCAGCGTCTGTGGATACGGATGCCCGATCATCACCGCCGAACCCTGCTTGTGCGCGAGGCTGATCGCGGTCTGCAACTGGGTCAAAATCGCTGCTTCGGTACGCTCATCGTCGAGAAATACATCCCGTGAAACGCTCGCCAAACCGATCTTCTGCGCTTGGGCAGCGGCTACGGTCTGGGCGCTGGTGCGGCTGTCGACGAAGAACTTGTGCCGTCGCTGCAAGGCCGCCATCAGCCAGGCCATGGCCGTTGGTTGTGCGGTCATGCGGCTACCCATGTGGTTGTTGATGCCGCTGGTGTACGGGACCATTTTGAACGCGGCGTTCAGGCGTTTTTCCAGCTCATCGACGGGCAGTTCGGGATGCCAGGCGAACGGTCCGGTGGCCGGATCCATGGGCATGTGCAGAATGACGATCTTGCCGGCGCGATGGGCTTCGCGGGCGAATTCGGTGGCGTGGGGTGTATCGGGCATGATCGCCGCAGTCACCGGGCCGGGCAGGGCCAGCACGCGGCGATCCCGGGGCAGGTTCTGCCCCAGGTCATCGATGATCAGGCTCAGGTAGGCTTTGTGGGACGTCGATCCGGTGGGTTCTGCATGAGCAACACCCGCCAGACAACACAGCAGACCGATCAGCAACCGCAGAAACATCTCAACGGCCGGACGTGATGCTCAGCCCTTTGAGCAGGCTCAGGGCCTGGGCCAGTTGGTAATCATCGTCCTGCGGCATCGGCTTGGCTTTGCCGCTGGAACCGGTCGGTTTGTCGACACCGCCGTTGCCGTTGCCCAGGTGACCCTGCAAGTCCGCTTCCTTGAAGTAATCGCTGTCCTGCTCGCTGGTGATCTTGGCCTTGCGCACTTCGATGTCCGGGACGATGCCCTGGGCCTGGATGGAGCGGCCGTTCGGCGTGTAATACAACGCTGTGGTGATCTTTAATGCGCGTTCATTGTTCAGCGGCAGCACGGTTTGCACCGAGCCCTTGCCGAAACTGGTGGTGCCCATCAGCACGGCGCGTTTCTGGTCCTGCAGGGCGCCGGCGACAATTTCCGAAGCCGAGGCGCTGCCGCCGTTGATCAACACGACCATTGGCACGGCTTCGCTTTCGTCCTTGCCGGTGGCAGAGAAACGCAGCTCGGAGTTGGCGATACGGCCCTTGGTGTAAACGATCAGGCCCTTGGTGATGAAGTGGTCGACCACTTCCACCGCCGCCTGCAACACCCCGCCCGGGTTGTTGCGCAGGTCGAGAATGATGCCCTTGAGCTTCTTGCCGTTGTCTTTGCGCAGCTTGGCCAGGGCCTTGGAAACCTCTTCACCGGTCTTGACCTGGAACTGGGTGATGCGGATGTAGCCGTAGCCCGATTCCAGCAACTGGCTCTTCACGCTCTTGACCTGGATGACGGCGCGGGTCAGGGTCACGTCGAACGGCGTGCCGCCATCGCGCACCAGAGTCAGGGTGATTTTCTGGCCGATCTTGCCGCGCATCTTGTCCACGGCTTCGGTCATGCTCTGGCCGCGAGTCGGCTGGCCGTCGATCTTGACGATGAAGTCGCCGGCCTGAATACCGGCCTTGGAGGCCGGAGTGTCGTCAATCGGCGACACCACCTTGATGAAGCCGTCTTCGGCGCCGACTTCAATGCCCAGGCCGCCGAATTCACCGCTGGTGCTTTCCTGCAGCTCGGCGAAATCTTCAGGGCCCAGGTAGGCGGAATGCGGATCGAGGTTGCTGAGCATGCCCTTGATGGCGTTTTCCAGCAGGGTCTTGTCGTCCACCGGTTCGACATAAGCGGCCTTGATCCGGTCCATCACCTCGGCAAAGGTGCGCAACTCATCCAGCGGCAGCGGCGCCTTGGTGGTCGCGGCAGTGCCCGCAGGCGCAACCACCGGCGCTGGTTGAGCGGCAAACGCCAGAGGCGCGCCGATCACCAGGGCGATCGTCAGGGCCAGCGAGGTAAGGCGGGACAAATGCAGCATGTCGAACGAACTCCTAATGTAGGTGACTCTACGCCTATCCTTGCGCGTGGCACCATTGCGCAGGGTCACTCGGGTGACCCTGCTGACGAATTGCGAAATACAGCGCTGGTGTGTCCTGCCCGCCACTGCTACCGACAGTGGAAATAGGCTCACCGGCTTTTACAACGTCACCGGCAGACTTGAGCAGCGTCTGGTTGTGACCGTACAGACTCAAATAACCATTGCCGTGGTCGAGGATCACCAGCAGCCCGGCGCCGCGCAACCAGTCGGCGAACACCACGCGACCACCGTGTACGGCACGCACCGCACTGCCGGCAGACGCGCCGATCATCACGCCATCCCACTTGGTCCGGGCATCGTCGCCTCGGCTTTCACCGTAGCGCGCCAGCAGTCGACCATCGACAGGCCAGGGAAGTTTGCCGCGGGTTGACGCAAACGGACCGCCAAAGGTTTCGCCGGAACTGGAAACCAGTGCGCCAGGTGTCGATCTGACCGGTTTGCGTGGGGCATCGTCGCTGGCATCTGCCTGCGCCTGGGCCTCACGTAAACGCTTTTTTTCGGCTTCCTGCTGGGCAATCAGCGCTTTTTGTCGCGCTTCTTCTGCCTCACGGGCCTGGCGTGCCAGAGTTTCTTCAATGGTTTTAAGGACTTTAGACAGGTCTGCCTGATCCTGCTCGCGCGCCGCCAGTTTCTGATCCCGGGCCTTTACGTCGTCATTGAGCTTGGCCAGGACTTGCTGGCGCTCCTTGCGGACTTTCTCGAGCTCATCACGCTGGGTGTCGAGGCTGCTTTGCTGCACCAGCAGTTGCGCCTGCTGCATGGCGATGTCTTTCTCGACATTGGACAGTTGGCGCAGGGTTTCGTTGAAATTCTTCAACTGCTCCAGGCGAGCCTGGCTCAGGTAGTCGTAATAGGTGAGGGTACGGGCAAATCTTTCAGGATTCTGCTGGTTGAGCAGCAGCTTGAGGTATTCCTGGCGACCGTTCTGGTAGGCCGCCCGGGCCTGAATGGCGATCAGTCGTTGCTGTTCAATGCGCGCGCTCTGGAGTTTTTTTTTCTCTGCATCGAGTCGCTGTAGCTCGGCTTCGCTTTTCTTCAGCTCTTTTTGCAGGGCTTCGACCTGCTTCTCGAGCTTGCCCATTTCGGTTTCGGTGCCCTTGAGCTCTTTCTGCACACCGGACTTTTCTTCCTGCAGCTTGCCCAGCAGCTTCTTCAGCTCGGCAATGTCCTGACGCGTGGCGTCCAACTGTTGTTGGGTATCTGCGCGCTCGTCAGCAAAGGCCGGTTGGAGCAGGCATGTCAGGGCTAGGGCTATCAGGACGCGAAGCATAGGGGCGGGCGGCACCAGGGAAAGGGACGGCCTAGTATGCCCGCCATGGGCAGCAAAAAAAATGCCCAATTGGGACTGTGTGATAACTGGCCCGGAAAACACCGCAAAACCAATGTGGGAGCGGGCTTGCTCGCGAAAGCGGTGTGTCAGGCGACGTTGATGTCGACTGAAACACCGCTTTCG